>JAWLCO010000047.1:0-28891 GCA_041687075.1 Hyphomicrobiaceae bacterium
GGCGTCGCCTCATCGTCCGTCAGCTCCGGCCGCGCGTGCGGCCCGGCCGGGTGGATGCGAGGAACCCGGCGGCCGCCTTTGCGGGCGGCTTCGGTGTCCTCGGTTTCCCGTTCGGGCTTTTTGTGACCCATGCCTTGACCCTCTTCCAGACCACCCCCGCGTTGTGCGGCCGGTCAGCCATGGAACGCCCCGGCAAGGGTATGGTTCAGGGGCTCGCCCTCGCGTGGCGGCCGGATTTGCATCCGGTGCTGCTAGGTGCTGGCAAGCCCTTGCTTCCCGAAGGTGTCGGGTAACGCTTGCGAGCAACCGCTCGTTTTCCTGGCGGGTCCAGGAACCTCCGGAGGGCTTGGGAGTTGTGGGCCGGAAGCTTCGTGCTGCACTGCGAACGCAGTGGGAGGATATTCTCTGTTGTGCGTCTTCGCGGCCGTGACCCGGAACGCACGCGACCTCCGCACGTTGCTCTGACGTAAGTCAATCTTTGGAGGCCGGCATGGATAGCCGAATTTGGTGGTTGATCGGCGCGGTGGTTGCGGTGGTGCTGCTGGTAGCACTGCTGTTCCCGCGGGATGAACCGACGACGACGGCGACAACGCCGCAAACGACGACATCTGAGCCTGAGACGACAACTCCGCCAGCGACGACCACGACTCCACCAGCAACCACGACGACCCCGCCTGCGTCGCCGCCCACAACGACGACGCCGCCGGCTGCTACGCCCCCCGGGCAGCAGCAGTAAGTCCGGCGCGATAAGTGGGTAACGGGAACACGCGAGCCGCAAGCCTTAAGGCTTGCGGCTCGTCAGCGCTACTCCAGCCAGAACCAGCACAAATCCGACAATGTGAAAGGCTGCGAGCGGCTCACCCAGCAGCCCGATGGCCATGAGTGCGCCGAACAGCGGGATGAGATGCATGAAAATGCCCGCGCGCACCCCGCCAATCAGCTCAACGCCGCGCACGAAGCAGAAGTAGGAGAGAATGCTCGGGAAGATCGAGACGTAGCCGATCGCCAGAATGGTGAACAGCGTCGGCTGGACCATTTTGTCGAAGGCCAGAATCTCGACGATGACCAGGGGCAGATTGAACAGGCCCGACGCCAGAAACATGCAGAAAAGAAATGTGATCCAGTGAATGTCGGGCTTCAGCCGCAGGTAGGCCGTGTAGACGGCGGTGATGGCCATGGCGAACAGGATCAGCAGGTCGCCACGGTTGAGGCTCAGACTTGCCAGCAGCTCCGGCTCCCCACGCGAGATGACGACCAGCACGCCGGCCATCGAGATGACGGTGCCGGCCATCTGGCTCACCGTCAGCCGGTCCTTGAACAGCAGAACGCAGGCGATTGCGATCAGGATCGGCCCGATCGAGTTGAGCACCAGGCTGTTGAGCGCCGTCGTGTAGTTGAGGCCGATGTACTGCAACGTGTTGAACGCGCCGCCGCCAATCACTCCCAGAAAGCCGATGAACAGCCAATTCTCGCGCACGACCGGCCAGTCGCGCCGCAGGTGCGGCAGTGCGAACGGCAGCACGATGAGCGTGGCGATCGACCAGCGCAGGAAGGAGAGCGCCACCGGAGGCACATGGCCTGCCACGGCGCGGCCCAGCACCTGATTGCCGGCCCAGAAGAGCGCCATCAGGCTCAGCAGCAGGTAGGCGTTGTTGAAGACGTTGTCGGCCAGGCGACGCAGCATGTGGTCTCTCGTGGCTGGCGGCTGCCCCGATGGCTGGATCAGGGAAGCTGACTTCGATTGGCGTGATCTCACGCTGGTTATCCGGCGAACGTTGTTCCTCAATCCGCCGCATCTTTCCCGGGCAGCCTTAGCACGGGTTTCAGCGCTGCTGCCTCCGGCGATCAGCCGATTGCGACATTCCGCGTGGAATCGCAAGCAGCGCCATAGACCAGAGTGTCTCGAACGGTGCACCGGCACACGGATTTGTTGCGGATCCCGGCGGCTGCGCTAACGTTCTCTCGCGCATGCGAAAGGGATTCGACGATGGCAGGTGTGACCAACCTCGCGGGTGATCAGAAGACCCAGCGCGACAAGCCCTGGCTGTTCCGGACCTACGCCGGCCATTCCACGGCAGCCGACTCGAACGCGCTTTACCGCCGCAACCTGGCCAAGGGCCAGACAGGGCTTTCCATCGCCTTCGACCTGCCGACGCAAACCGGCTATGACAGCGATCACGATCTGGCAGCGGGCGAGGTCGGCAAGGTCGGCGTTCCAATCTCGCACCTCGGCGACATGCGTACGCTGCTCGACGGCATCCCGCTCGATCGGATGAACACGTCGATGACGATCAATGCGACGGCTGCATGGCTGTTCGCGCTCTACATCGCCGTGGCCGACGAGCAGGGCGCGCCGCGGGACAAGCTGACCGGCACCATCCAGAACGACATCATCAAGGAGTATCTGTCGCGCGGCACCTACGTGTTCCCGCCAGAGCCGTCTCTGCGGCTCACCCGGGACACCATCGTGTTCTCCTGCCGCGAGGTGCCGAAGTGGAACCCGACCAACGTCTGCTCCTATCATCTGCAGGAGGCCGGGGCGACGCCCGTTCAGGAGCTGGCCTTCGCGCTGGCGACTGCAATCGCCATTCTGGATACCGTGCAGAAATCAGGTGCCGTCGATAAGGAGCAGTTCGGCGCCGTCGTCGGCCGCGTCTCGTTTTTCGTCAATGCCGGGCTGCGCTTCATCACCGAAATCTGCAAGATGCGCGCGTTCGTCGACCTCTGGGACGAGATCACGCGTGATCGCTACGGCGTGACGGACCCGAAGCACCGCCGCTTCCGCTACGGCGTCCAGGTGAACTCGCTGGGCCTCACCGAGCAGCAGCCCGAGAACAACGTCTACCGCATTCTGCTCGAGATGCTGGCCGTCACATTATCGAAGCGCGCACGTGCCCGCGCCGTACAGCTGCCGGCCTGGAACGAGGCGCTCGGCTTGCCGCGGCCGTGGGATCAGCAGTGGTCGCTCAGGATGCAGCAGGTGCTGGCTTACGAAACGGACCTGCTCGAATACGGCGACATCTTCGACGGCTCTGTGGAGATCGAGCGCAAGGTCGAGGAGCTGAAACGCGAAGCCCGCGCGGAGCTCGCCACGATCGAGCGTATGGGCGGCGCCGTTGCGGCGATCGACTACATGAAGCGCCGTCTCGTCGAGAGCAACACCGCGCGCCTCGCCAGGATCGAGACCGGCGAGCAGGTGGTGGTCGGCGTCAACCGCTTCACCGAGACCGAGCCGTCACCATTATCCGCCGGTGAGAGCGCGGTGCAGACCGTCGGCCCCGAGGTCGAGGCGGAGCAGATCGCGCGACTGACGGCATGGCGCGAGTCCCGCGATCGGGCGGCCGTCGCCAGAGCACTTGACGAGCTGGCCCAGGCCGCCAAGGAAGACCGCAATATCATGGAACCTTCGATCGCCTGCGCCAAGGCGGGCGTCACGACCGGCGAATGGGGCATGACGCTCCGCCGGATTTTCGGTGAGTACCGCGCGCCGACGGGTGTCGGCCAGGCTGCCGGGGAGGAAGCGGCCGGACTCGATTCAGTTCGCGAGCAGGTGAGGGCGGCCGCCGCTCAGCTCGGCCGACCCATCAAGCTGCTGGTCGGCAAACCCGGCCTCGACGGCCACTCCAACGGAGCCGAGCAGATCGCCGTGAGGGCGCGGGATTGCGGCATGGAGGTCGTGTACGAAGGCATCCGCCTGACGCCGGGCCAGATCGTCCGCGCGGCGCTGGAGGAAAGCGTGCATGTCGTCGGACTGTCGATCCTGTCCGGCTCGCACGTGCCTCTGGTTCGCGCGGTGCTCGACGGCATGCGCAGGGAGGGCATCGACGACATTCCCGTCGTCGTCGGCGGCATAATCCCGCCGGAGGATGCGGCGGCACTGAAGGCCATGGGCGTGGCAGCCGTCTACACGCCGAAGGATTTCCAACTCAACGAGATCATGTCGGAGATCGTGCGGCTTGCCGTCCGCCAGCCCGCAGCGGCCTGAGGTGTCACTTCTCCTCGCCGCTGATCTCCACCTGCTCGCCGAGGGTTTCGCGGACGTAAAGCCGGCGGACCGTGACGTCTGCCACGACCGCGAGAGGATAGGCGAATAGAACTCCCAGCGGGCCGAAGAGCACGCCAAGCGCGATGACGGCAAACAGGCCGACAGCCGGGGCGATCTTGACGGCGTTGCCGACCACGATAGGGAGGACCACATTGGATTCGATCTGCTGCACGATGACATAGACGGCCAGTGTCCAGAGCACCATCTCGAGCCCCTGGCCCGATGCGACGAGCAGACCCGGTATGGCCGCGGCAATGGGCCCGACAATCGGTACGAAGTCGGCCAGCCCTGCAATGAACCCGAGCGCGAATGCCGAGGGCAGCCCGATCAGCCATAGGCCGAGCGCCGTCATCACGCCGACGACGAGCATGGCCATGAGTTGGCCGCCAAGCCACAGACTGAGGGCGCGACCGGCATCGTCGACGGTGGCAGTGATCTGCGGCTGGATTCTGGGCGGAAACAGAAGAATGAGGCCCCTGCGATAGGTCGCGGGAGAGATCGACAGGTAGATGCCGGTGAAAATGACGAACAGCAGGCCGGATGCCACGCCGATGATCGTCGTTCCCCACTGGTAGGCGGTGGACAGGACATTTCCGACGACGGTCCCGGTCAGCAGATCCTGCATCCGGTCAACCCCGAACTGCTGCAGGATCCGGTCAGCGGCTTGCGGAAGCTCCTGGAACAGCTGATTGAATTGGCTGGCGATCTGGGCCCCGAACAGGGTGATGCCGATGCCCAGGACGATCAGGATGGCGATGCCGGCGAGCACCAGCGCCCAGCCATCCGATATGCCGAGCTTCCGCGTCAGCGGGTCTGCGGTGGAGCGCAACAGCACCGCGAGCAGGATGCTGGCGAAGACGAGGAGCAACACGTCCGACAGGAACCAGATGGCCGCCCCCAGCGCCAGAAACGCCGCGACGATCACGATCCGGCGGATGAACTTGACTTCGGAGGCGGGCAGACCGTCCGGCTGAGGTGGATGAGTCAAGCGATGCTCCCATAGAGAGGCCTCGGGAAACCGGGGCTTCGACCAGAACGGAGGCATCAAGCCCCTGGTTCCAGCACGTCGATCGGGCGTGAGGGGCCGGCTGGTCGTGAGCTTCGCTTCCACACATCCTGCCCACAGTGTGCAATCCCCCGCGCCCGCTCGCCCGAGCGACGTGAGGCGCGTTGACGGCTCGCCCGCGAAGATTATGATGCCGCGCTATCCAGCGCCCTGGGCCCCAGTGGCGGAATCGGTAGACGCGCCAGACTCAAAATCTGGTTCCCGAAAGGGAGTGCCCGTTCGAGTCGGGCCTGGGGCACCAATACGATGAAGGGCTTGGCCCGATGGTTCAACGCCTCTTAGAGACGGACGCGTCTCCTCCCCAGGGGCATGATGGAGCATCGGGGCCTATAGCTTGCTCCCAGCGAAGAAGATGGTCCAAAGGGACCGTCACAGCTCACCGTGACAGTGTGTGCAGCCAGCTGGGAGTGCTTCATGACCTGCGGCCTACCTCTTCGAGTTTCAGTGGCCGATAAAGTTGTGGCGATTTTCTGCCTATTGACTATTCGCTGATCGCACTGGTCCGATTGAAAAAAATCATCAATTGCAGCTTCGGCTGGCCTGTGAGATTCATGACCGGCTTTCAGGAATAGTGTCAGCTTCGGGCATATCCGGCTCAAAAACTTGCATCTCGCAATTCTGACCAGGGCCTCAGGTCAGAATATTGCGGGCGATGATCATGCGCTGAATCTGGTTCGTGCCTTCGTAGATTTGTGTGATTTTCGCATCGCGATAAAGCCGCTCCACCTCGACGCCGCGGATATAGCCAATGCCGCCGTGGATCTGTACGGCATTCGCGACATGCTCCACGGCGGCGTCGCCGGCGAAGCATTTGGCCATCGAGCATTCGAGCGTTGCCCTTGAGCCGGCGTCGAGCTTCGCGGCTGCGTCTCGCACCATTAGGCGGGCCGCATATGTGGCTTTCGCCATGTCGGCGATCATCCACTGAACGGCCTGGAATTGTGAAATGGGCTGGCCGAATTGGCGGCGGGTTTTGGCGTAGTCGATCGAGGCATCCAATGCGGCTTGAAGCAAGCCGACGGAGAGTGCCGCAATGCCCACGCGGCCCTTGTCGAGAACGCTCATCATCATGTGGAAGCCGCGGCCTTCCTGGCCGAGGAGAGCTTCCGGCGGCAGCTCGATGTTTTCGAAGGTGAGTGCGCCGACCTGGGAGGCGCGCTGCCCCATTTTTCGCTCCTTGGGTCCTTTGATGTAGCCAGTCCGGTCCGCATCGACGAGGAAGATGCTCATGCCGCGTTTGCCGGCGGATGGGTCGGTACGCGCGAGCACGACTGCAAAGTCGGCAACCGGCGCGTTATGGATCCAGATCTTGGCTCCGTTGAGCCGCCATCCTGTGGAGGTGCGCTCGGCGCGTGTCTGGACGCCGCTTACATCGGACCCTGCTTCGGGTTCGGTAATGGCATAAGCGCAGCGCCGGTCAAAGCGCAGCAGCGGCTGCAAATAGGCTGCGCGCTGTTCCGGCGTTCCGTGCTCGGCCAGCAGAGTGGATACGAGCTCCAGAAGCCCGCACTGATCGGCGACGGACGCATACCCCCGCGACAGCTCCTCCATGACAATGGCGTAAGATGCGCAATCGGCACCGACGCCGCCATACGCTGACGGAACAGTAATGCCGAACAGACCCAGCCGTGCCATTGCGCGATACAGATCCTCGGGGAAGCTCTCGGTCTCGTCGAGCTCCTGTGCCCGATGGCGCACTTCCGCGTCGACGAACTCCCGCACCGACGCGGCGATCATGCGGTGGCGCTCTGAATCATCATCCGACTGCTGAGACATATTGGGGTTCACGTCTGCCTCCTGGATTGCCGTCTCGACCCCGTTCTCGGCCTGAAAAGAGCGTGGACGATGCTGCTGGATCGAACTATCACATGAACCTACTGGATCGAGACTTTATCACGAAAGGCACACACCCGATCGGCTTTGCGGGAGGTGATTTCCAGCACATTGGCGGACTGCACCATGACGAGCTCCGCCGCTGGGGCCAGGTTGACCCGCGAGCGCGATACCCCTCGCCCAATTGCATTTCAATCCCCTGGTGCGCTCGCCGAAGCGCATGGACCCGGAGTGCTTCCGCCAATGAGCGAGCAATTGGACATCAGAACGGAAGGCCCTGTCCGAATATTGCAAATGACCGGGCGGCCGCGCCGCGGCAATCCTCTTTCGGCAGAGCTTGCGCGGGATCTCGTGTCCGCGTTGGAAGCCGCCGAAAAGGATGCAGCCGTTCATGCGATCGTGCTCGCCGGCACCGATACCCATTTTTCGGTGGGCGCCGATCTCACCGAGGTGCATCGTCTGACCGCGGCACAAGCCGTTCTGGATGACTGGCTTTCTGAGTTCGACCGTTTCGCCGCCGCGCGCAAGCCCACCATCGCAGCGGTCCGCGGACACGCGGTGGGCGGCGGTTTCGAGCTGGCGTTGACCTGCGATCTGATCGTCGCCGCCGAGGACGCGCGGATGGCCCTGCCCGAAACGGGAATTGGCGTCATTGCGGGGCAGGGCGGCACGCAGCGGCTCATTTCACTTGCCGGGCGCGCCATCGCCACGGATCTCATCCTCACCGGCCGCGCGTTGAGCGGCGTCGAAGCGGGCGCATTTGGCATCGCTGCCCGCGTCTGTCCGGCGGACAGGGTGGTGGATGAGGCAATCTCGATCGGCCGCGGCATTGCCGAGCGCAGTCCCGCTGCGATCCGTTTTGCGCGTGAAGTTCTGCGCGAAGCCGCCGAACATCCCATCCGTCAGTCGCTGCGCATCGAGCGGCTGCTCGCATCCCTTATCCTCGACACTTCTGAAAGGAAGAGCCGGGTGGAGGCATTCCTCAATCGGAAGGCGCAGCAGGCATGAGCGCGGCGGACAAGTCTGGCGGTATGAAAATCGGCTCCGAAACCCCGATTTCGAAAAGCGCGGATTTGCCCGGCTTGCCGCTGCCGCTCTCGGGCGAGACGCGGCTCTACGCGATCATCGGTGATCCGATCAGCCAGGTCGGCTCGCCGGGGCTGTTCAACGCTGCGTTTCGCCGGCGGAACGCCAAGGCCGTTCTGTTTCCGGCCCATGTCGCACCGCAAGACCTCGCCGAGGTGATGTCGGCGCTTCGGGCCATCCGCAATTTCGATGGCATCATCGTCACGGTGCCACATAAGATGGCGGTCATGGAGCTTATAGACGAAGTGCTACCCAGCAGCCGGCGCATCGGCGCCGTGAATGCCATCCGCCGCACGACGGACGGACGGTTGGTCGGCGACAACTTCGATGGCAAAGGCTGCGTGCGCGCGCTTCGCGATGACGGCCGAACGGTTGCCGGCAGAAGTGTGCTGGTGGTCGGCGGTGGCGGTGCCGGCCGGGCCGTGGCGCACGCGATTGCCGACGAGAGGCCGCAGCAAATGCGTATCGTCGAGCTGGACGAGGCGCGGAGCGCCGATCTCGTCGTAAGCCTACGCGCCGCGCATCCCGGGCTTGCCGTGGACACGGGCGCGGCTGATCCCGGCGGCTTCGATGTCGTCATCAACTGCACGCCGCTCGGAATGAAAGACGGTGATCCTTATCCAGTCGATCCGGGGCGGATCGCTCCCGGCACCTTCGTCATCGACGTCATCCTGAAACCCGCCACCTCGCCTCTCATCAAGGCCGCTGAGGCCCGCGGCTGCCCCGTTCAGCGCGGTATCCGCATGCTGGAAGGGCAGGTGGACGCAATCTGTGAATTCTTCGAAATTGGAGCTGCACCGTGAGCCGTCGTGGAGTCGCCATCGTTGGTCTGGGCCTGGCCGTCGGGCCGCATGCACGCAGTTTGCAGGACCTTGCTGATCGGGCCGAGGTGATCTGGGCCGCATCCCGATCCGAGGAGCGCTGCCGCGCCTTTGCCGAGCAGTTTGCGTTTCCTGTAACCACGGACATCAACCGGGCCATTGCCGACGACCGGGTCGAGGCGGTCATCTTGCTCACGCCGCCGGCGAGCCACCGTGAGCTGGGCGAGGCAATCCTGCGCGCCGGCAAGCACCTGCTTATCGAAAAGCCGGTCGGTCTGACCACGGCGGATGCGGAACACCTTGTCGGTCTCGCCATGCAGATGCAGCGCCGGTTCGGTGTCGTGCTGCAGCATCGCTTCCGTACCGCATCACGTCAGTTCGCCGATCTGATCGCCGGCGGCGGGCTCGGTCCACTGTGTACCGGTCAGTGCGTCGTCCCGTGGTGGCGGCCGCAGAGCTATTACGACGAGCCGGGGCGCGGAACCCTGGCGCGCGATGGCGGTGGGGTATTGCTGACGCAGGCGATCCACACGCTCGACCTCCTGCGCGCTCTCGTTGGCACGGTCGAGGTCATTGCCGCTCACACGGCCACAACGGCCCTGCATCGCATGGAAACCGAGGATTACGCTGCCGCACTCGTCAGGTTCGGCGGAACGGCACCGGGTACGATCATGGCGACCACGGCCTTCTATCCGGGCTTTCCTGAACGCATCGAGCTCGTTTTCGCCAAGGCGACGGCCCGGCTCGAGGGGGGCACGCTCGAGGTGTTCTATCACGACGGCCGGCATGAGCGCGTTGGCGACGATCAGGCCACGGGCAGTGGCGCCGATCCCATGGCCTTCTCGCATGATGCTCACAGGGCGCTGATATCGGATTTCCTGACGGCGATCGACGAAGGCCGGGAACCGATGGTCGGCGGCAGCGACATCATCGCGACCCGCCAGCTTCTGGATGCCATGCTCGCCTGACGGCTGCAGCGAACGGAGTCGATGATGCCGGACGTGACCCTTCCGCGTGCGGATGGAACGCTGGAGAGCTATCGCCTTTGGCCGCCTCCCGATTTCGCCCGCCGCGCGAACGCCAGGCGCAACCGCGTTGCCTTAGCTGCGGCGCATGTCGTCGCCGATCCGCGGGCCGATGTCGATCCGTGGACTGCCGCTGCCCTCGATTGGGAGTCGACGCTGGCTTATCGCCGCTATCTCTGGGGCCTGGGGTTCGGCGTCGCGGAAGCTATGGATACGGCTCAGCGCGGCATGGGCCTCGACTGGCCGACCTCGCTCGAGCTGATCCGCCGAAGCGTTGCCGAAGGGCGTGCTGTCGGTGGGGCGCCGCTTCTCGCATCCGGGGCCGGAACCGATCATCTGGCCCCCGGCATCGATGTCAGGGTCGAGGACGTGATCGCGGCCTATGAAGAACAGTGCTCGGCCGTCGAAGCGGCGGGCAGCCGTATCATCCTGATGGCGAGCCGCGCCCTTGCCGCCTGCGCGCGCGGCCCCGAGGACTACGCCACCGTCTACGCCCGCATCCTGTCTCAGGTGCGCGAGCCCGTGATCCTGCACTGGCTCGGCGAGATGTTCGACCCCGCACTTGCCGGCTATTGGGGCCACGACGATCACTGGCGCGCCATGGAGGTCTGCCTCGCCATCATCAAGGAGCACGCGGCCAAGGTCGACGGCATCAAGATCTCCCTCCTGTCGGAGGAGAAGGAGGTCGAGATGCGCAGGCGGCTGCCGGCCGGGGTGCGCATGTACACGGGCGATGACTTCAACTATCCGCGGCTCATCGCGGGTGACGGCCGGCACGCGTCCGATGCGCTGCTTGGCATCTTCGATGCCATCGCGCCTGCCGCCGCTGCTGCGCTGGACGCGCTCGCCGAGGGCGACATGGCCGCTTACGAAGAGATCATGGCGCCGACGCTGCCGCTCTCCCGGCACATCTTCAAAGCGCCGACCCGCTTCTACAAGACGGGTGTCGTCTTCCTGGCATGGCTCAACGGTCACCAGGACCACTTCACCATGGTCGGCGGGCAGGAGTCGGCCCGCTCGACGTTGCATCTGGCAGACCTCTTCCGTCTTGCCGACCGGGCGGGTCTGCTGCGCGATCCTGAGCTTGCGGCCGAGCGCATGTCGATGCTGCTGCGTGTTCGCGGCATCGCGTGTTAACTCTGGTTCTGCCTAATCCAGGCATCACTCTGATCGCCGGGCCTGGCGCGTACCGCAACAGACAGGGCGACGGAAACCGCGCCCGCCGGCGTTCTCGTATAATAATTGCCCGCCGTCGGAGACTTTGGGGGATCCATGACATTGTCCAGGCAAGAGCAGCGCCGGGAATTGAGTGCTGGCCTCATGGCATTTGTTGCCGCCGCTGCCCTCATCCTTACCCTCACGTCTCCAGCGGAGGCGCAGCGGGCGCGACGGATGGTGGATGGCGATCCGGTCGTTTCAGTTCACGAGGTCAAGCTTGAGCGGATCAACGAGCGCGTCGCTGCGGTGGGCTCGGGCCGGGCGCGCCAGCAGATCACGCTGACCACGCGCGTTGCAGGCGTTATCGCCGAGGTGCTGTTCAAGGGCGGCGATAAAGTGGAGGCGGGGCAGCCTTTGATCCGGCTCAGCTCGGAGCCCGAAAAAATCGCAGTCGAAATGGCCGAGGCGCAGCGCGCGCAGGCCTCCGATGCAGTGGAGCGCTATAAGCAACTCAATCCGGCTTCGGTTTCGCGCGTCTCCGTGGCCGAGGCGGAAACGGCCCTGAAGGTCGCGGACGCTACTTTGCGCCGGGCGCGCGAGGATCTCGCCCGCATGACGATCCGGGCGCCGTTCTCCGGCATCATAGGACTCAGCGACCTGGAAGCAGGCGACTACCTTGCCGTCGGAACACCCATCGCGACGCTCGACGACCGCTCGAAGATCATCATCGAGTTCACCGTTCCCGAGGCGGTCGCGCAGTCGATCGAAGTCGGCATGCCGGTACGCGCCAGCCTCGCCGCCCGGCCTGGCGAGATATTCATGGGTGCGGTCAGCGCTGTCGGAACGCGGATTGATCCTTCTACGCGGACCTTGTCGGTCCGCGGGGAGATTCCGAACCCGGATCTCACGCTGATCCCTGGCTCGACGTTCTCCGTCAGTGTCAGGCTCGAAGGTAACGAGACCCCTGTAGTGCCCGGTCTCGCGATCCAGTGGGACCGAATGGGCGCCTACGTGTGGCGCGTTACGGACGAGAGCACGGTCGAACGCGTGAACGTCGCGATCCTCGCGCGCAATGGCGACAGTGTGTACCTCGATGCGCCTTTGAAGCCCGGCGAAAAGGTCGTTCACGAGGGTGGCGGCCTGCTGCGTGAAGGGCAGAAGGTCCTGTTGCACGGGTCCTGACCGGCCGCTTCCGTCCTCTCCCATTTTTTCAGCAATCCTGATCGGAAAACCTGCGTCATGAGCACCTCAACGTCAGGGCCTGCGACCTCGGGCCGGTTCCCGGAAGATGGCGGTTGGGTCGGCGTCTTCGTGCGGCGGCCGATCTTCGCCATGGTGCTCAACCTGCTCGTCATCATCGCAGGCATCGCGGCGGTGCAATCGATCGAGGTTCGCGAGCTGCCGGACGTCGACCGCCCCGTGGTGACGGTGCGGTCCAGCTACCCCGGCGCCTCGCCGGAGAGCATGGACGCGCAGGTGACGGCCATCATCGAGAGTGCCGTGTCACGCGTCGAAGGCGTGACCAGCATCTCATCAAACTCCTCCTACGGCTCCAGCCGCGTTTCCATCGAGTTCTCGACCGACACCGACATGCAGGTGGCCGCGATGGACGTTCGCGACGCCGTTGCCGGGGTCGTCAGGCAATTGCCGAACGACATGGATGAGGAGCCGCGCATCGTGAAGGCCGATGCGGACGCCTCGCCCATCATGCGCATTGCGGTTGCCTCCGACACACTGTCAGAAAGCGAGCTGACCGATCTCGTCGAGAACGTGATCGAGGACCGGCTGGCGGCGGTGGAGGGCGTTGCCGCCGCCAACTCGTATGGTCTGAGGGCGAGGACCATCGAGGTGCGGGTCTCCCAGGTGGCGCTTGCAGCGCGCGGGCTGAGCCACGCCGAGCTGATCCAGGCCATCGGCACCGCGTCGGTATCGGCTCCATCGGGAGCGCTCGAGAACGCGACGCAGCAGCTGATCGTCCGCGCCGAGGCGCCGGTCGAGACGCCGCAGGACGTTGCCGCGATCGAAATCAATTCGCAGACCAAGGTCGGCGATGTAGCGTTCGTGCGCTGGGCGTATCAGGAACCCACGGCGATGACGCGTCTCGACGGGAAGACGGCGATCGGCATCGAGATCATCCGTCAGGCGAAGGCCAACACCATCGCCATTTCCGACGGTGTGCGCGCCGCGATTGCGGAGCTCGAACGGTCGCTTCCGCAGGGGGTCAGCATGGTCGTGACCTCGGACGACGCGATCTTCATCCGCGAGTCGATCAGCGAGGTCGTGATCACGCTCGTGCTCGCCACGATCATCGTCATCCTCATCATCTTCGCCTTCCTCGGATCGGTGCGCGAGACGGTGGCGCCGGCTTTCGCCATTCCGGTTTCGCTGATCGGTACGCTCGCGGCCGTGTGGATGGCCGGGTTCTCGATCAATCTTCTGACGTTGCTGGCGCTCGTCATCGCGACGGGTCTCGTCGTCGACGATGCGATTGTCGTCGTCGAGAATATCGCTCGTCACCGGGCCATGGGTGCCGGCCGCCGGGCCGCCGCTGTGATCGGCACGTACGAGGTGGTTTTCGCCGTGATCGCCACGACGGTCACGCTGGTAGCGGTCTTTGTGCCGATTTCGTTCATGCCGGGAATGGTCGGCAATCTGTTTTCTGAATTCGGCTTCGTGCTGGCGTTTGCGGTGATGGTCTCGTCCTTCGTCGCGCTGACGGCTTGCCCGATGCTCGCGTCGAAGCTCGGAACGAGCCTGGTACCTGCGAGTGCTGCGCCGGGAGGGTTCGCCCGCATCTCACATTGGCTCGCACACGCCTACGCCGTCATTCTCGACCTGGCCTTGCGGGGACGCTACCTCGTGCTCGCCATATGCCTTGGTTTCGCGGCACTCGGAGGGGGCGCTTACCTGGCACTCCAGCATGAGATCACGCCTACCGAGGATCGCGGCGTCATTCTGATCGCCTTGAATGCTCAGCAGGGCAGCAATCTGAATTATATGTCGGGCCTGACCCAACAGGCTGAAGCCGCCCTGGCCGATTTCCAGAAGAGCGGTGAGATAACCGCCGCTCTGGCGACCATTGGCGGCGGCTCGACGAACCGGGCCTTCCTCGTCGCGGCGCTGGCGCCGTGGGCGGATCGCGATCGGACGCAGCAGGAGATTCAGGCCGAGCTACAGAAGCGACTGGGTGGCATCCCGGGGCTGTCTGTTTCTCTGCGCGCGCCGAACAGCCTCGGCATCCGCGGTGGCGGCCAGGGCCTGCGGTTCGCCGTTGCCGGCCCCGACTACAACCGCATCGCCGATGCGGCGAGCGCGCTGGCCAACCGCCTGTCCTCGACGCCGGGCTTCCGCAACGCTCGTACCGACTACGACACCACGCAGCCGCAGCTCTCGGTGCGCATCAACCGCGAGGCGGCAACGCGGCTCGGCGTTCCCGTCAGCACCATCACCAGCCTGATCAACACGATGATCGACCATCAGAAGGCGGCCGACCTATTCGTCGCCGACGAGATCATCGAAGTACAGGTCAAGGCAGGCGGGCGTCCGATCAATGATCCGTCCGACCTCGGGAACCTGTTCGTCAAGACGTCGGACGGCAACTTCATCTCTCTGTCCTCGCTGGTGACGATGGAGGAGGTCGCGATCGCGCCGAGCCTCAGGCGCGAGGACAGGCTGCGGTCGGTACCTGTCGTCGCCAACCTCGATGACGGCATGGTTCTCAGCGAGGCCGTCGAGACGATGCGCGCCATCGCTGCCGAGGTTCTCGAGCCCGACATGTCCATCGTGCTGCTGGGCGAGGCAAGGGCGCTCGAGGAGACGGCCAGGAACACCGCCTTCGTGTTCGGCATTGCCTTCCTGGTCGTGTTCCTCGTGCTCGCAGCGCAGTTTGAAAGCCTCGTCAGCGCTCTGGTCATTCTCGTGACGGTGCCGTTCGCTCTGGCGGCCGCCGCCCTCGCGATCCTGCTCACCGGTGGAACGATGAACGTCTACAGCCAGATCGGCCTCGTGCTGCTGATCGGCATCATGGCCAAGAACGGCATTCTGCTGGTCGAGTTCGCCAATCAGCGCCGCGACGAGGGGGCAGACGTGGACGCTGCCGTCCGGGTCGCCGCCACAACCCGGCTGCGCCCGATCATGATGACAATGGCAAGCTCGGTCCTTGGCGCGCTGCCTCTGGTACTTGCGCATGGCGCCGGGGCGGAAGCTCGCCTTGCCCTCGGTTGGGTGATCATTGGCGGGCTCGGCTTCGCAACGGTTTTCACGCTGTTCCTCACGCCCGTCGTCTACCGGATCATCGCCCCGCTCTCGAACCCCCGGGCGCACGAGACCCGAGCGCTCGCTTCCGAAATCGCGGCCGTGCGAAAGGTTTAGGGCCCTGCGGCGGCGGTTTTGAACTTTGACCGAGCTCAGCTCGCAGCGGTTCCTAAGGCGTCAGGTTTGCCCGCGAACGAGGCCAGTTGACGTGCTCCTTAGCGAGGTTCAATGCTCCCGGCATGACAACGATCGCCACGGCTTCGCACCGCCCGCTCCTGCCCATCCTGCTGGCGCTCAGCGGGGCACATCTGCTCAACGACCTGATCCAGTCGATGATCCCGGCCATGTACCCTCTTTTCAAGGAGGCGTACGGGCTGGACTTCGTACAGATCGGGCTGATCACACTTGCTTTTCAGGTGACCTCGTCGCTGCTGCAGCCGTTGCTCGGCTTCGTCACGGATCGCAAGCCCTGGCCCTACGCGATGGTGGCGGGGATGGCTGCCACGCTTTCAGGTCTGCTCGGGATGGCTTTCGCGGGCAGCTACGGCGTGTTGCTCGTTTCCGCGGCCATGGTCGGGCTTGGGTCGGCCGTGTTTCATCCGGAAGCCACCCGCATGGCGCGCCATGCGGCAGCTGGCGAGCAGGGATTTGCGCAAGGCATCTTTCAGATCGGCGGGCATGCGGGATATGCCGTCGGGCCGTTGCTCGCAGCCATGATCGTCGTTCCCCGTGGGCAGACGAGCCTCGCCTGGATTTCAGTGGTGGCGATCGCGGCGATGGTGCTGATGGCGTGGACGGGTGCCCGATACGTCGAGATGCGCCGTTCCCAGGCCGCCGCCGGCAAAGCGAATCCGGTGGGCACGGCGGCGCCGGATCTGGCCGTCAGACACGTGCTGATGGCGATGGCGATCCTGATCGTTCTTCTGCTGTCGAAAAATGCGTATACGGCTGCATTCACCTCCTATTACACCTTTTACCTGATCGAGCGGTTCGGAGTGAGCGTGCAGTTCTCGCAGCTCATGCTGTTCCTTTACCTGTTCGTCGGTGCGATCGGCGTGATCGCCGGCGGCATGGTTGGTGACCGGATCGGCCGCTACCGCGTGATCCTGATATCCATTCTGGGGTCGCTGCCCTTCGCGCTGCTGCTGCCCTATGCGAACCTGTTCTGGACCGGCGTGCTCAGTGTCGTGATCAGCCTCATCATGGCGAGTGCCTTCGCCTCCATTCTCATCTACGCGATCGACCTGGTGCCGCACCGCGTGGGTCTCGTGGGCGGGCTCTTCTATGGCTTGGCGTTCGGGCTCGGCGGGCTGGCGGCTGCGGCCCTCGGTCTGCTCGCGGACAACATGGGCATCATTGCGGTGTTCAAACTCTGCGCCGCGCTACCGGCGTTGGGATTGCTGGCCTTCTGGCTTCCGCGCACATCGACTGCGCGATGAGAGTGCCGAGGACGGAGTTGCTCGTCGCACCGCGGCCGGCCTTACCCGGTGACGCGTTGAACCTGGGCCACGGCCGATCGCTTCATCTCGCGGGCGTGACCGATTGGCGATAGACCTTGCGGGAGGTGGAGGTTAACGTTCTGGGTGTTCAATGCAGGGGAGTGGCGCTGTTCGATATCATCGCGCGAGGATCATGATCGCCATAGCAGCGTTGGTATCGTAACGGTGCGCCGCGTTGAAATTCCGGGACGTCCAGGCGGTTTGCAACAGCCGAGCCGCAAGCTGGGAACGCGGCACCCGGACGACGCTTCCGGGGATCGGGGAAATGGCTCGGAGCCTCATCGAACCTTCATGCGCAAGCTGCGGAGCACAAACGGGATGATTTTGAGCCGGACCGTCTTGATCGCGCTGATCTGCGCCGGGTTTCTGATGCCGGCAGGCGCACAGGCCGGACCGAAGCTGCTTTTCGATTCTGCAAGCGGCAAGGTTCTCTATGCCGAGGACGTCGATGACCGGTGGTATCCGGCATCGCTGACGAAGCTGATGACGGCTTACGTCGTCTTCGAGGCCTTGAAGGCGGGGAAAATCACGCCGGAGTCGAAGATCACCACGAGCGAAGCGGCGCACGCGCAGCCGCCGAGCAAGATTGGCCTGCCGGTCGGTGGCGAGATGAGCGTCGAGCTGGCCTTGCAGGCGCTGATCGTCAAGTCGGCCAACGACGTGGCCGTGATGCTGGCGGAAGCCGTCGGCGGCAGCGAGCAGGCATTCGTTGAGCGGATGAACGCAACGGCGCGCCGTCTCGGCATGACGAACACGAGCTACGTCAATCCCAACGGACTTCCGGCCCCGGAGCAAATCACGACGGCGCGTGATCTGGCCAAGCTGTCGATGGCCGTGACACGTGACTTTCCCGAGTACCGCCACCTCTGGGCTCAGTCCGATTTCCGCATCGGCAAGCGCCGGATCGGCTCGCACAACAGCCTTCTCAAGACCTATGAAGGTGCGGACGGCCTGAAGACAGGCTTCATCTGTGACTCCGGGTTCAATATGGTGGCAAGCGCAACCCGAGATGGGCGGCAGCTCATGGCTGTGGTGCTGGGGGAGCCGTCGGGCAAGGAGCGGGCGCTGCGTGCCACGAGCCTGCTCGACCACGGCTTTGCGACCTACGGCTGGAAGGTGCTGTTCGGCGCGCCGACGCTCGACACGCTGCCGGTCTCGAGCGATCCGAAGCCGGTGGTGAGCGTGCGCGATACCGTGACGTCGTGGAGTTGCGGCCGGCGGCCGGCGCGCGTTGTCAAGAAGGGCGGCGCCCGGAAGCCAGCTGCCAAGCCAAGAGCATCGACCGCTGCCCAGGCGCCATCAGCTGCAAGAACTCAGTAGTATTCCGGGCCATAGCTTCGAATCGAGTGCCAGCCATGCGTGGCCACACACGCGGGGGCCCGTGCGCAGTGGCAATACTGCCATCGCATCTCGGGAATTGTGATTGGCTGATATCTGAGACGTCTTCGCGGCTCGCTCGGGGGCGTGTAAGCTGAGGGCAAAGTCAAACCGATTTTGCCCGTGCTCCTCACAACCCAAGCGATCTCATGACGAGTGCCGTGGAAGCGGACTGCGGGACGGCTTGCCGGGTGGCCGCTTCCAGACTGCCACCTGAGCGCGGCTGATGCCCGGCCAGCTCTTCGCAAAATACGACGCGTGGGTGAGCAACGCCCTCGCCTGGTGTACTGCGACGCGGATGCGCGCTTCGGTCGTGCTCGTCCTGATGTGTCTCGTGCTGTTCGTGCCCGGCGTCTTCTCGCGCCCGCCCGTAGACCGGACAGAAGTGCGCTATGCAATCTCGGCGCGCATAATGCTTAAGACCGGCGACTGGCTCGTCCCTCGGGACCGGAAGGGCGCAGAAGTCGGCAGACCTGTCGGCATCCTTTGGCTTCAGGCGCTGTCAGCCAGGCTCTTTGGCCCGAAGACCCATGACGCGATCTGGGCCTATCGCCTGCCGTCGCTGGCAGGGGCCATATTGGCAGTGCTGTTCCTGTTCCTGGGAATGCGCTCAGTGGTCGGGGATCAAACGGCATTCTGCGCTTCCGTTCTGGCGGCCCACTCTCTCCTCCTGGCTCTGCAGGCGCGGCTGGCTTTGCCCCAGGCCGGTGCGCTCGCCGCGGCGGTTGCCTCACAGACGAGTCTCGCCCGGCTTTACCTCGGACAGCTCTATCTCGGACCGTCCTCTCGAAAGCGCATCGTACTCACGTTCTGGGCTGCGGTCGGAGCGGGAATTCTCCTCAACTCGTTGATCGTCCCAATCCTCGCCATTCTCACCATTGCCGGGCTGTGCATTCAGGACCGGACCCTCAAATGGCTGGCCGGGCCGGGCCACGGGCTCGGCCTCTTGCTGGGGCTGGCGATTGCGGCACCTTGGCCGCTTTCGTTCTGGCTTTCCATCGCGGACCCGTCGCCCGACCCGCGCCTGTCACTTGTCGCGTGGCTGTCGCTGGTCGTGGATGCCCAGCACATGAATTACGAGGCCTTTCCCGGCAGCTTCGTCCTGATGGGGTGGGTTGGCCTGTTGCCATGCATTCTGCTCGTCTATGCCTCGGGTCAGTCGCTCTGGTGGAATCGAAAGCTGCCGATCAACCGTTTCCTGCTGGCATGGGTCGTGCCTTACATTGCCGTGCTGGAGCTCGTCTCAGACAAGCCGCCGCTCTACATGGTGCAGTACGCACTGCCGGCGCTCGCGGTGGCCATCGCACTGCGGGTCACGAAAAATCCAGTTCTGGGTCCGCCCCAGGCAGTCGCGGCTCCCCGTTGGTCCCGTGCAGTCTGGGCTCTACTGGGAATCGGTCTTGGGTCCGCTTCTCTCTGGTTGCAGATGTGGTCCGGGGGGCCTTTCAGCTTCCTGATCGTAGCGACCGCGGTTTCAGTGATGGTCCTGTTCGCTGCCACGGCCATCGCCTGGCCGCACTGCGGCCCCCTCGCAGCTACCAGCTTCTCTCTTGCGGGCGCCGCTGCCGCCTACTGGCTGGTGATGGCCTTTATTCTGCCTCCCACGTCGAAGGCGTGGCCGAGTGTCCGCCTGACAGAATTGAGGGATGCGCTACGCACCTGCTATCCGGATCCGCCGGTCATTGCCGGCTATTCTGAACCGAGTGCTACGTTTCTGATGGGTTCCGAAACCGTGTTTGCGACCGGGTCCGCCGTTCCGGCCTACCTCGGCGAGAATCCGCGTGCCCTGGCGATCATCGAGCGGTCGCATTTGCACCGGTTCGAGCAGGCCGTGCAGACCCACGGAGGTGAGGCACCCGTCCGGGTGGCCTGCATTTCCGGCCGCCATCCATTCTCATCGAGAAGAAATCAATTCTTCGCGGTCTATGCCGAACCGCCAATTCCGCTCAACCCAGCCTGCAATCCGCCGCCGCAATTCCGCTGCCCGGATTCGTCACGGCGCTAATGCGAAAACGGCCTTACTGGCGGGCGCCGAGGACGAGCGTCCAGAACGTCTTGAACTCGGTCTTGGGATCCTGCACCAGGGCGATGCCCATGTGCTGAGCGTCGGCCATGAGCAGGTTCTTGTTGTGGCCCGGGCTCGCCTTCCAGCCCTTCAGAACCTCCTCGAAGCTGGCCTGTCCGGTACCCACGTTCTCGGCGGCGAGTCGCGCCTCGTAGCCGGCGCGCTTCACGCGATCCCACGGGTTGGAGCCATCCGAGCCGTAGTGGGAGATCCGGTCCCAGCGGGCCAGGTCACGCGAGTGGGCCTTTGCCGCGTTCGTCAGCTCGGGGTTGAGGCGAAGCGGCTTCAGGCCGTGCTTCTTGCGATAGTCGTTGATCAGCTTGCGGGCGTACTCGGAATCGAGCCGCGTGGTCGAGTAATCGCGGCCGGATAGTGCGCCGGGCGACGGCTTCTCGAAAGAGTTCTGGGGGGCGCTGTCCTGCAGACTCGCGACGCGCTGGCCACGGGAGCTCGAAGACGGCCGCTCAGTGCCGCCGCTATTGCCCAGGAGCCCAAAGGAGGGGCTCGTTGGCTGCGTCTCTGCACCGGACTCCCCGAAGCCGAAGGAGAGTGGCGCCGAGCCGAGGCTGCACCCCGGCAGCATCATAGCGAGGAAGATAGGAAGCACGACGCGATACATCCGGATACTCCCGCTCCGAAGCGGACCAGCTTGCAGGATCGCCCAAGGCGGTTAAGGCAGCGTTAACGCTAACGGCTGGTAAGCATGTCACAGCGGCGGCCTGGCGCGCCGCCAGATGCCCGAGGTGCTTCGACCCTGTCCGTCAGCCCCTGCAATTGGCCCCATGACCATGACGGTAGTGGGGCGACGGGGCGGCGGCTTGTTGGCAGTTTGCCGTCTGAGTGTTGCCGCTGGGGCAGGGTCGGCCCGGAAAGCGGCCGATTAGCACTTGGCACCGCGCTGTCGATCCGGAGAATTGGAAAAGTCTTAAGTGATTCGTGCGGCTGGCGAACACGCCAGACGCTGGCGTTTTCGCGCGCCGGCTTCAGCGCAGCAGGAAGTGGACAGTCTTTAGCCCGGCCGGGAGGTCGAGAGGAGATGAGCACAGCCGTGTTGGCAGAACCGCGGGACGATGCCGTTGCTCCGGCCATCGGCCTTATGGTGCTGGCGCGGGCCGCGACCGAGCATGGCGCGACGCAAGCCGAGATCGTGCGCGATCTGGCCCCGTACGTCGGCCACAAGCTCGCGCCGGCAGCGTGGCGCGAAACCGTTGCCCGTTCGATCACCGGCCTTGCGGTCCAGGGCCTCGCCGGCGTCACCCGAAATCGGGTCGAACTGACGACAGCGGGCCGTGAAGCGGTGCAGAAGGAGCTCGGTGGCAGGCCACTGCCGCGCGTGTGGGGGGAAATTCGGGACGTGCGGCTCATCGCCCGGGCGCTGGGCATCGAGACAGAGGCGAATGCCCGGATCAAGCGTCTGGCGAAGCCGGACGGCCTGCGGGCCGCCATCCTGCAGCGTGGCTACGGCCTGAAGCTCCGGGGTGCGGCAAGCCCGGCACGACTCAGGCAGGCACTGGCGGTAGTGGCGCTGGAACGCGCGTTCGGCAACACGCTGAAGGGCAGCATCGGCTCGCGAACCGGTCTGTCCGCCAAGGCCGGGCGGCTGCTCGCAGGGCAGCTTTCGCACCGGCCACGCGATTTCGGCACAGACAGCCGCTTGGTGGCGGCGCTGGCTGCCGAGCAAGTCGGCGCGTTCCAGACGGATGCCGATGCACTGAGAACTGCCATCCTGCGCAATTTCGTGACGCAGTCACTGTCGCCCTCGTCATCGGCGCCAGCCGCTGCGGCGGCAAAACCCGCCGTACCTAAGGTCGTCGCGCCGGCCGCTCGCCAGACGGCGGTCGTCGTGCCCGGGCCTCGGCCGGCGCGTCCGGCCGCAGCGAACCGGCCTGATCTCGAGGGATTTGCCGGTGTGGTCCTCAAAGCCGCTGCTGCCCATGCCGAAGGGTGGCCCGGCAACCGCAAGGCGTTCATCTCGCGGGTCTGGCTGGCAATCGAAGCGCAGTATCCGGAATGGGGCCTCACCGAGATCGAGTTCAAGGCCATGCTGGCGGAGGCGCACCGCACCGGCCACGTGGTACTCGCCAACGCCGACCTGAAGGACAAGAAGAGCCTGAAGGACCTGCAGGACTCGGCAGTGGCCTACAAGAATACCGTCTGGCACTTCATCAGGGTCGATAACGAGTGACAGGGTTCATCTGTCCGCGTTTGGGGATTTTGGGATCATGCAGCCGAATGCGCAAACCGCGCTTCCTGTCGACAGCCTTTCCGCCGCGTTCGAGCACTCGATCACGTGGGAGGACGACATCTGGCGTGCCGACCCGGTCGACGTCGAACAGGTGCACCTCAAGGCGCGCCGCAAGTTCAACGACCTGCTGGAGGCGGTTACGTCCGCGCGCGGATCAAGCACGCAAGCGCGGATACTGCTGTTCCACGGCCAGTCGGGTGCCGGCAAGACGCATCTGCTGCGCGCGCTGAGGACGCAAGCGCACCGGAAAGGCAAGGCCTATTTCGGCTACGCGCAGATGACACCCGACGTGGCGAGCTATGCCGATTACTATCTCCGGCGTCTGATTGCCTCGCTCGAAAAGCCCTACGATCCGGACAAGGGCGGCGAGAGCGCGCTCGCGCGGCTGACGCATCGGCTCGTCGCTTCGGCGGACGTCTCGGACAGCGACCTCAAGAAGCTGCGCGAGGCGAGCCTGGACGAGCTCGCATTGGGCAAGCTTATCCTGCGGGTTGCCGACGACATCATTTCCAGCCCGGCATTCGCCGATCAGGATCTGGACGTCAACGTCGTGCGGGCGCTGCTCTATATGCAGCGCTGCGATCCCCGCATCGACCAGCGTGTGCGCCAATACCTGCAGGGCCGCCAGCTCAACGAGCTGTCGCAAGCGGCGGTGGCAGCGCTGGATCCGAACAGTGGCGACGGCCGCGCCTTCGAGATCATCGAGGCGTTGGGCAAGCTGATGTGGACCGTCGACCAGGCGGCACTCGTCTTCTGCATCGATCAGGTCGAGGACCTGCGCTTCTTCGAGGACGCGGAGGAACGGTTTCAGAAGGCGGTGCGCGACCTCATCCAGATCGCCAATCGTGTGCCGACGGCGATCATCGTCATCTCGTGCCTGGAGGATTTCTATGGCCAGGTGCGGGGCGTGCTCGCGCAGTCCTACATAGATCGGATCGAGAAGGCCGGGCCGGTGGCCCTGCTGGAAACGCGCACGCCGGACGAGGCGCGCCTCATCATTGCCAAGCGGCTGGAGCACGAGGCTTCGATCCGGGCTGGTGGTCCGTCGTTTCCTGATCCGTCGGCGTTTTTCGGGCCGCAGTTCTTCGAGGAGTTCGGCGGGCTTTCCACCCGCCGGCTGCTGGAGCACGCGCAGAACCGGCTGCGCGCACAGCAGGCGGGCGGCCTCGACGACCCCGAGCCTGAAGAAGAGACGGCGGAGAAGGCAGGCTTCATCTCGACTCTCGCTGCCGCGCTGGGCTTTGCAGCGAGCAACGACGAGCCGATGGCCGAGTCCGCCGCCGTCAGTATCGACTATCGCGATCTCTGGCAGCGGTTCACGCAGGCTTCTGAAGCCGAGATTCCCTCCAACGATCAAGAGTTGATGGACGTGCTGGTCGCTGCGCTGGGGCTGGCGCGCGACGAGTGGAGCGATACCGTCCAGCTCCGCATCGATCGCCTCGAGGTGGCCGACGACGTCCCGGCCATCGACCTCGTGGTCACCCACGGCGGCGCGAACGGCAGCGGGCTGACGTTCGACTCACGGGTGTTTCTGTGTAACCGGCCGACCCAGGGTGGCGGCCTCAAGCGGCAGCTCGACAAGGTGCTGAGCCATATGGGCGGGCGCGCCTCCTTCATGCTGCGCGCAAGCGACTTCCCGCCCAACAGAAAGAACCAGACCGCGCAGGCATTCCGCAAGTTCCGGGACAGTGGCGGCCGTTCCCTGCTGGTGCCCATTCCGGACTGGGAGCGGATGCTGATGGTGCGGGAGTTCCACGCCCATCACCGCTACGATCCCGGATTCGGACGCTGGTTCGAGCAGGCGAAGCTTCTGTCGGGCATGATCCCGGTCGTGCAGCTCTTGCGGCTTGACCTTCTCGGCCGGCCTGCGGGCATTGCGCCGACGACCGCCGCTGTGCGTCCGGCAAGCAAGCCGAGCGTCGTCGAGCCGCAGCCCGCTGCCAATGGATCACTGGTCGAGCGTCTGGCCAAGCTCGACGAGAGCGGCACCGAGCCCGCCCCCGCGGCGTCCGCACCGTCAATTCCGCCGGTTACCGAAAAGCCGCCGCGCTCGACCTGGGCCGACTGGATCGGCTGGGGCTCGTCGGCGAGGGCCGAGCCGCTTCCGGCCAACGATGACCTGCTGCCGCTTTCCGTGATCCTCGACGAGGACGGAGGCGACGGGAAGAGCATCTATGCCGGGCGCGAGACCGGCAGCGCCAAGCCGGTGACGCTCAACCGCGACGTGCTGAAACGGCACGCGGCCGTGCTCGGCGGATCCGGTTCGGGCAAGACGACGCTGGCGCTGAGCCTCATCGAGCAGCTTCTGCTCAGCGGCATTCCCGCGGTGCTGCTCGACCGCAAGGGTGACCTGTGCAGCTACGCCAACCCGGACGTCTGGCGCACCAACGATGGTGAAATCCAGGAGCGCCGCGGCGAGCGTGAAAGGCTCGCCGAGGCCATCGACGTTGCCGTCTACACGCCCGGCAGAGCCTCCGGCCGGCCGATCTCGATCACGCTGCTGCCCACCGGCATCAGCGAGCTGCCCGAGCACGAGCAGCAGCTTCTGGCCAACCTGTCCGCCGCAGCGCTCGGCGACATGCTGCACCTCAAGAACTCGGCCACGCACCAGAAGCAGTCCGGCACGCTGTCGGTTGCCCTCAAGATCCTCGGCAGCCGGTCGCGTACGGAGGTGACGCTCAACGATCTCATCTATCTGCTCGAGGACGAGGACCCGGAGCTGACGGATTTGACGCAGCGCATGGACCCCTCCGGCAAGATCCGGCGCGATCTCGTGGCCCAGCTCGATAGCCTCCGGCACCGCAATTCGGCGCTGTTCGAGGGTGGCGGCGAAAACCTGCGCATGGAATCACTGCTGGGGCTCGGGCCCTACGCGCGCCAGGGCCGCACGCGGCTGTCGATCATCTACACGGGCTTCCTCGGGGATAACGAGAACATCCTGTTCTGGGTCGCCCAGTTCCTGTCGGAAGCCTTGCGTTTCTGCCAGCGCAACCCGAACGACGAGCTGCAGGCGGTCGTCATGTTCGACGAGGCCGACCTCTACATCCCGGCCAACTCCAAACCGGCGACAGCCGAGCCGCTGCAGAGTCTTCTGAAACGGGCCCGCTCCGCCGGTCTCGGGCTGATGCTGGCCACCCAGTCGCCGGGTGACCTCGACTACAAGAGCCGCGATCAGATCACTTCCTGGTTCATCGGCCGCGTTCGCGAGGATACGGCATTGCGCAAGCTGAAAGCGGCCTTCCAGAGCGAGAGCGGGCTCGATCCGGCAGCGGTGCTGCCCGGCCAGACCGTCGGCCAGTTCCATCTCGTGCAGGAAGGGCTGGTGCGCTCGCTCAAAGCGCAGCGTTCGCTCATCAATGCCGAGCAGGTACCGTTCGATCGCATCGAGCAGCTGGCGTTCGAGACCAAGGACCAGGACGTCAACCAGCTCCCGCTGTTCGAGCTGAAGTAGGGGCCGGCCAGGCAGCGAGCCGAAGCAGCCGGGCCAGGCTCGCGGTGTTGCGCTTTTGTCGCAAGCCGGAGCGGCTCGTGGCGCGCGTCACGAGTTCTCAACAGGCAGAACGCTGCCGATGTCTTGTGATGAACAGCCTGCACACGTTTTGTTAAACCTGTGGACTCAAAATAGAAGTTGGCATTCTCCCGCGGAGATTGTGGGCCAGCTGCTGATATTTCAATAGAGTTTCAGCGAAGGTGCGGCAGGCCTGCAATTTTGTGGTGCATTGTTCTAGATTTGGGTGTATCCTGATCAAGTGTCGCGCACGAGTGTTGGGGGGCGGTTGCGGCACAAGAGGTGAGCTCGACGCAACAGGGGGATTTGCCATCGAGCGGCGTTGTTTGGTTGCGGGGTTGTGTGATGACGGCGAAGCCGTTGCTTGTAATGTTGTTGGCCACCCTCCTGGGGCCTGCGATTGGCGTCGGTCTGTTCATTCTGATCCAGACGCTTTGAAAGCGCTTTTGCGAGCCTTCATCTGCGCGCGCGGTGTGTTGGCCGAATTGTCGCCCGCCGCTTCTCCTCTTTATCATCCCGTCCTACTGTGAGCCCAGCGGATCAAGAGAGGCTTGCGCCTCCTGATTGCGGGATGGATTCCGATATGTCCGGCCAGGCACTCGATGACTGCTTCAGGCCCGCGCAGACGTTCATGCGTCATGCGGAAGCGATCGCGCTTTTGCGCGCGCGCATATCCCCCATCGCTGCATCCGAGCAGGTGTCCCTCGAGGACACGCTCGGCCGTATCATCGCGAGCCCCGTTGCCGCTCCGCGACCTGTTCCAGCGCACACCAACTCCGCTGTCGACGGCTATGCCTTCGCCTACGCAAGCTATGATCGCGAACATGGGGCCGCGTTCGAGGTAACGGCGCGAGCCGCTGCGGGACACGCCGTGACATCACCTCCGCCCCCGGGCACCGCCGTGCGCATCTTCACCGGGGCCGCGATGCCGCCGGGCTGCGATACGGTTGCCATGCAGGAGGATTGCGAGACGATCGAGCCTGGTGCCGAAGGCCCTGCCCGGGTCCGCATTCCCGGCGGGCTCAAGTCAGGCGCCAATGTGCGGCGCGCCGGTGAGGATGTGCCAGCCGGTGAGGTGCTGTTCACGCCGGGTCACGTCGTACGGCCGCAGGATCTTGCTGCACTCGCCTCGATCGGCCTCGACCAGGTGAACTGCTTCCAACGGCTGCGCCTTGCCATCGTCTCCACTGGCGACGAGCTGATCCGGCCAGGCACAGCAGAGCTGGTGCCGGGTCAGGTTTATGATGCCAATGCGCCGATGCTGGCCGGGCTTTCCACGCTGGCTGGCTGCGAGACGCAGGACCTCGGAATATGGCCCGATAATGCCGACGAGGTGAAGCAGCGGCTCGCCCGCGCGGCGGAAACGTTCGACATTATTCTGACCTCCGGTGGTGCCAGCCGGGGTGAGGAGGACCACATGGGCGCCGCGCTCGCGGCGCTAGGCTCACGGCATTTCTGGCAACTCGCCATCAAGCCGGGGCGCCCCATGATGTTCGGTCAGATCGGCCGCAGCATCGTCGTCGGTCTGCCCGGCAACCCGGTGGCGGTTTTTGTCTGCTTTCTGATGTACGTGTGGCCGATGCTTCGCCGGCTGTCGGGTGCGCCCTGGCCGGAGCCGCGGCGGCTGCAGATGAAAGCGGCATTCGATTTCCCGAACCGCAAGGTCGGCCGGCGGGAGTTCTGGCGCGGCATGCTCGTCGAAACGGACGACGGCCTGGCTGTCGACAAGTTCCCTCGCGACGGCTCCGGCCTCATCACCGGCCTCAGGCTGGCCGATGGGCTGATCGATATTCCAGAGGACTATGCGGATGTGAAGCGCGGCGATACCGTCGCCTTCATTCCCTTCTCCGAATTCGGCATCATCGGCCGCTGATGGCAATGGCGTGACAGCGCTGTGGCCATCGTGTGCTGGGCGGCTCAGATGATCCACAGCTGAACCAACCGCTCATCAATCATTAACCGCGATCCCTCTTTAATCGTGGCCTGACAGCCCCGCAATCGGCGCCGCCGCCGGCGATCCGGGTGAGCGCCAGAGAGGATCGCACATGTCCCGTCTCGTTGCACCTCAACCCCACCTCGTCAAACGCGAAGAGAAGGAACGTAAGCTCGAAAGCCTTCTCCTCGGGCAGATTGAAGAATTCGCTGAAAACGCCGCTCATGTCCCCGGCGAAATGAATTGCCTTCTGGTCGCCCGGTCCGCCGACAGTCCGGTGGCGAAGCTGGTTCTTTCTCATGGTGCGGCGGCCAGGCTGAGGCGCTTCTCCGTGCGCGCGATTTTCGCATTCCTGGGCACCGCCGAGACGGTCCGGATTGCCGAAGCCTGCCGCGCGTCCGAATGGGCACTGCAGGTGCGCTGGGCAAGGGACCTGCGCTTGCTCGAAGCTCATGAGCAACTTGTTATCGGCCCTGCCACGTGCTGGATGGGCGACAGCATGCGCCGCGATCCGCTGAGCCACGACGCATGCGAGCTTCATGCTCCGGATTGCCCCGAGGCGACACAGCGCGCCGTCCGTTACTTCGAACGTCTGTGGCAGGCGTCCGAGCCGGTTTTCGAGCGGCTGGGGTATGGTGCGGGCGAAACGTTCGACCCGGCGCTGGCGCAACCCATAAAGGCCATCCAGGCACACTTCGGCAGCAAGCACGGCCCGCGGACACCCGCCTGAGCCCGCCGTCAGAGCAGTCGGCGGAAACGAGCGGCAACGAGGGGCAAGTCCGCCGAACTCGGGATATCGCTCTGACCTTTGCCTCTGTTCGGTCGCGGCAACTTGAGCGAGTGTAAGGGTGCTGATCGTCCTCAGAAGCCGGTTCAGGCCGGCTGGGGCCAGTTGCCCGCGCGAAGGGATGTGCCATGACCCGCAAGCTCAGCCTCGCTCTCCTCTTTTTCGTTCTTCTGCTGCCTGCGCATGCCA
>JAWLCO010000048.1:0-28510 GCA_041687075.1 Hyphomicrobiaceae bacterium
TCGAAAATATCATCATGCGACAGCGTATAGCTCGTCGACATCCAGATATTCTCGGCGACCGGGAAACCCATACGCAGGCTGCCACCGGAGCGACGGCTCTTGAAGGACGACTCGCTCGACTGGTCGATCTCCTTGTGGAAGAGGTCGAAGCCTGCCGCGATGTTGCGGTCCAGGAACCGCGGTTCGGTGAAGCTGAGATCGATCTGGAAGCGCTCGACGGAACCGCCCACGGCCAAGCGCAGGAACTGGCCATTGCCCAGCAGGTTGCGCTCGGTGATGCTGACGTCGCCGATGACGCCTTCGTTGGTCGAATAACCGGCACCGAAGGACAGCTCGCCCGTGGGCTGCTCGACGACCTCGACATCGAGCACGACGCGGTCGTGCGCCGTGCCCGGCCGCCGCTTCACATCGGCAGACTTGAAGAAGCCGAGTGCCTGCAGCCTATTCTTCGCCTGATCGACGAGGAGCGGGTTGTAAGCGTCGCCCTCGGCAAGCCGGAACTCGCGCCGGATCACGTGATCCTTGGTGCGCAGATTACCGACGACGTTGATGCGCTCGATGTAGACCCGCGGCCCCTGATCGATCTCGTATGTGATGTCGATCGCCCGCGCCATCGGGTTGCGGTCAGCACGCGGCCGCACACGGGCAAAGGCGAAGCCCTGCTCCGAGGTGCGCAGCGTCAGTTTTTCAACCGTCTTATCGATGTAGGACGCGTTAAAAGTCTCGCCGGGCCGTGTCAGCAGCTCCGCGTTGAGCGTCTCGGGCTGCAGCTCCGGCAGTGAGCTTTCGATCCTCACGTCACCGAAGACGTAAGGCTCGCCTTCCTCGATGACGAAGGTCAGCAGGAAGCCCGTGCCATCCCGGTCGAGCTCCGCATTGCCGGAAATCACCCGCACGTCGGCAAAGCCGTTTTTCAGGTAGTACTGACGCAGAAGCTCGCGATCGAGGTTCATGCGGTCCGGATCGTAGATCGCGGTACCCTTGAGGAAGTCGAACCATCCCGACTGCGTCGTCGTGATGATGTCGCGGAGCTGCGAGTCCGAAAACGCGCGATTGCCCACGAAGTGGATGCCGTTGACCTTCGTGGCAATGCCTTCGTTGATCTCGAAGACGACGTTCACGCGGTTTTGGTCGAGCTCGATGATTTGCGGCTCGACGACAGCGGCGAACCGGCCCTGCCGGCGGTAAACGTCGAGGATGCGCTGCGAATCGGAAAGCGCGCGTGCCCGCGTGTAGACGGAGCGCGGCTTCAGCTGCACCTCGGCTTCGAGCGTCTGGTCGTCGATCTCACTATTGCCCTCGAAGGCAACCTGGTTGACGACCGGATTCTCGATGACACGGACGACGACCGTGTTGCCCTGCCGCTCGATCTCGACATCGGCGAACAGGCCGGTCCCGAACAGCGCTCTCAGCGAGCTGTCCGCCTTGCCGGCATCGTATGGGTCACCGACCGAGAAATGGAGATAGGAGCGTACGGTTTCGGGCTCGACGCGGCGGTTCCCGATCACCTGTATGTCCCGCACCACGACGCCCTGAGCCTGCGCAACCGATACGGTCGCGGTGGTCGTCAACGTGGTCGCGGGAACACCGACGGCGGCTATCCAAAGAACAAGCCGCCATCCCCCCTTAGCCCGTTTCCGAAGTTGCATACCTGCGTCTGCCCTTCGTTACCCTTGCCCCCCGGAAGCGGCGTTGAACGCCTCGCGGCAGACAACGCAACTCCTCATTACCTGAGTCGTTGGGGCGGCTCTAGTTGGCCGTAGAATCCCCAAGGCAGACTCAGCTAACGGTCACAGGTTTTAACGATTCAGCAAGGGCATTGGAAGTGGCAAGAATGTTTCACAACCCCCTAAAATGCTTTGGGGACTAACCATTTCCGATGATCCAGCGGCGGACGATCGGGATGTCATTCCAGGTCGCGAACACCATCAGCATCAGCACCAGCGCGAGGCCGATACGGAAGCCGATTTCCTGCGTTTTCTCGCTCAGCGGCTTCCGGCGCAGGCCTTCGATCGCGTAGAACAAAAGGTGACCGCCGTCGAGCAGCGGGATGGGAAACAGATTGATCAGTCCAATGCTGACCGAGATCACGGCGATGAGATTGAGCAGCGCCTCGGGGCCGATCGCGGCGACCTGGCCGGACACCTCGGCGATGCGGATCGGGCCGCCGAGCTGGTCGGCGCTCTGGCGTCCAACGATCACATCACCGATGTAGGACAGCGTCGAGGTGATGATGAAGTTCGTCTCGCGCACTCCGAGCCAGACGGCCTCGAGCGGGCCGGCGCGTCTCAGCTCCAGCGTCTCGGGCGTCGTCACCCGCCGGATACCGATGATGCCGCGCACGATGGTCCCGCCGAGATTGTCCTGGATCTCCTGGCGCTCGGGCGTCACCCGCAGCGTCACGGTCTCGCCGCCGCGCTCGACATCGATCGCAAGCTCGCGGCCTGGCGACGTGCTGACGGTCCGCAGCACATCGTTGAAGGTCTCGACGCGATCGCCCTCGATGGCGAGGATCACGTCGCCCGGCATGAAACCGGCCACGGCTGCCGGTGAGCTCGGCACCACCTCGTCCACCCGCGGCGCGGTCGTGCGCACGCCGATCAGCGAGAACATCAGGGCGAAAATGACGATCGCCAGGATGAAATTGGCGATCGGCCCCGCCGCGACCACGGCGGCGCGCTGCCAGAGCGGCTTGCCATGGAAGGCCCCGGCGCGCTCCTCCGGGCTCATCTGCTCGAGCCTGGCGGATGGCCCGGCACTCGCCGCGTTCTCGTCGTCCATGAATTTGACGTAGCCGCCGAGCGGGATCCAGGCGATCCGCCAGCGGGTACCGTAGCGGTCGACGAAGCCGGCGATCTCGGGTCCGAAGCCGATGGAGAAGGCCTTGACGCTCACGCCGCACCAGCGCGCCACCAGGAAGTGTCCCAGCTCGTGCACGAATACCACCACGGTGAGCACGAACAGGAACGACAGGAGGACGAAGAAAAATCCCCCGATCCCGTCGGCGAAACTGGACAAAAGTGCCATCGGCTTGGGTCTCCTGAAACTTCCGCGCAGCTCGGGGCGGATCAGCCCCCGCTCACGCTGCTATCACATCTCGTGCCAACTGGCGCCCGGCGGCATCTGCGGCAAGCACGTCGTCCAGGCTATCGGGCGCCTGGATCAGGCCGGTCTGCTCCGCCCGGTTGAGGCATGTGGCCACCGTACGGGCGATGTCAAGAAAGCTCAATCGCCGCGCGAGGAAGCATTCCACTGCTACCTCATTGGCGGCATTCAGAATAGCTGGCGCCGTGCCGCCGCGCTCCAGCGCCGCCCGGGCGACCTCGAGCGCCGGAAACCGCTCGAGGTCCGGCGCCTCGAAGGTCAGCGCCTTCAGCTTGACGAGGTCGAGCCGCTCTGCCGGCGACGGCATCCGCGCGGGCCAGGCGAGCCCGACCGATATCGGGATGCGCATGTCAGGACAGGACATCTGGGCCAGCACTGCCCCGTCCTGGAACGCGACGAAGGAATGGACGATCGACTGCGGATGCACCACGACGTCGAGCTGCCCGGGCCCGACAGGGAACAGGTGATAGGCCTCGATGAGCTCCAGGCCCTTGTTCATGAGGGTTGCGGAGTCGATCGAGATTTTCGGACCCATGCTCCACTTCGGATGCTTCAATGCCTCCTCGGGAGTGGCCGTTGCGAGGCGATCCATGCTCCAGTCGCGGAACGGGCCGCCGGAGGCCGTGAGCACGATCCGCTCGACCGTCCTCGCCTCGGCGCCCGCCAACAGCTGGAACACGCCGGAATGCTCGGAGTCGATCGGCACCAGCTCCGTCCCCGATCGGCCGACGGTCGCCATGAACACGTCGCCGGCGGCCACCAGGCACTCCTTGTTCGCAAGCGCCAGACGCCGGCCCTGACGGGCAGCGGCCATGGTCGGGGCGAGGCCGGCCGCGCCGGTAATGGCAGCGACGACGCAGTCGGCCGGCCGCTCGGCCGCGGAGATGAGCGCTGCGGGACCGGCTGCCGCCTCGATGCCGCTGCCGGAAAGCAGATCCCGCAGCTCGGCGTAGTGCGCCTCGTCCCCGATCACCGCAAGCCTGGCGCGGTGCTGGCGCGCAAGGCCCGCGAGCTTGGCTGCGTTCGTCTGGGCGGTGACGGCGACGACCCGGAATGCGTCAGGCGCCCGCTCGATGATGTCAAGCGTGCTTGCCCCGACTGATCCAGTCGCCCCGAGTATGCTGACCGTCTTCACCTGCCCTCGACCGCCTTGGCGCATGTAATGTGATGGGCCTGCCACCGGCGGTCGCGCCAGGGCAGGCTCGATGATCTTCCGTTGACCGTGCCTGCAATCACGAGACCTGCAGCCCGAACAGCAGTGCGCTTGCGGGTGCGTGCCAGTCGGCATAGAGCGACAGCAAGGCCGCTGCTGCCGCTGCGAAGACGACCCCGTCCATCCGGTCGAGGAAACCGCCGTGCCCCGGAATGAGCGTGCTCGCGTCCTTCACACCGAACCCGCGCTTCAGGGCCGACTCGGCGAGATCCCCTGCCTGGGAGACGAGCGCCAGCAACAACGCCGTGAGCGCCAGGCCGACGTGTGATGCTTCTTCGAGGAAGAAGGCGAACAACGCCCCTGCGATCATTCCAGCCGCAATGCCGCTGATGAAGCCCGCCCAAGTCTTGTTCGGCGATACGCGTGGCCATAGACGGGCGCCTCCGATGCTGCGCCCCCCGAAGTAGGCGAAAGTATCCGTCGTGCAGACCACGAGCAAGATGAACAGCACCGCGGCAAATCCGTACGGCTCGTCGGAGCGGATCCACAGCAGTGCGATCGACGGCACGCCGACGTAGGGCACGCCGAGCGCGGAAAGCCGGCCCTTCTCGCTGAACTGGATCAGCAGCACGAGGATTGCGCCGATCAGCACCAGCACGAGCCCGAGGGCGGCAAACCCCATGGCGGCCAGCAGTGCACCTGCAGCAACGGTACCTGCGTGCACGGCGAACGCTGCATCGAGCCGCTCGCCGCGGATCACCCGGCCCCACTCCCAGCACATGACCACGGCGACTGCCATCACCAGCAGAGCGAAGGTGACCGGTCCGGCGTAGGTGAGGCCCAGCGCCAGTGCGGCGAGGATGAGCCCGGATATGATGCGGGGTCTCAGGTCACGTATCAGCTCTGACGCCCGTGCCCGCTGCTCCTGTTCTGGCACGTCGCGGTTCATAGGTGGCGCGCTTTCAAGCCGCTTTGCTTCGACAGGCCACCATAGCGCCGGTCGCGGGAACGGTATTCGGCGATGGCCTGCTCCAGCAGCTCGCGCCCGAAGTCCGGCCAGCAGGCGTCGATGAACACCAGCTCCGCATAAGCCGCCTGCCATAAAAGAAAGTTCGACAGCCGGATTTCGCCACTTGTGCGGATAACGAGGTCGGGATCGGGAATGCTCCTCGTATCGAGCTCCGCTGCCAGAGCGTCAGGCGTGATCGAAGCGGGGTCGAGCACCCCGTGCGCCACTTTCTCGGCAAGTCGGCGTGCGGCCTTGGTGATCTCGGCACGCGAGCCGTAGTTGAACGCGACGATCAGCGACAACTGCCGGTTTGATGCGGTGAGCGACTCCGCCTCCTCGATGAGCGCCAGAAGCTCCGGGTCGATGCCCGAACGCTCGCCGATCACTCGGATCTTTACGCCGTTCTGGTGCAGGTCGACGAGGTCCTTGCGAACGAAGCGCTTCATCATGCGCATCAGCTCGTTGACCTCTGACGCGGGCCGCGACCAGTTCTCCGACGAAAACGTATAGATCGTGAGGTATGGAATGCCGAGCTCAATGGCCGCTCTCACCGTGCGCCGCAGGGCCTCGACACCCATGCGGTGCCCGACAGAGCGAGGCAGGCCGCGGCGGTTCGCCCAGCGGCCGTTTCCGTCCATGATGATCGCAACATGACGCAGCGGCGGGACGCCGTCATCCGCATCCGCGGCTACTTGTACATGAATGTCTGCCACCGGCCCCGTAAGCTTTCTTTTGAAATTGCTCAGGCGGAGGCGTCCGCCCCCCTGCTCATATCAAACCTTGTTGATCTCAGCTTCCTTGTTCACGAGAATCTCGTCCACGTCCTTGATGAGCTTGTCGGTGAGTTCCTGCACCTTGGTCGAGTCGGTGCGGTGCTCGTCCTGGCTGATCTTGGAGTCCTTCTCGAGCTTCTTGAGCAGATCCATCCCTTCGCGGCGCACGTTGCGGATCGCAACGCGGCTCTGCTCGGCATACTTGTGCGCCAGCTTTATGAGCTCCTGACGGCGTTCCTGCGTCAGGGCCGGAACCGGCAAGCGAAGGATCGTGCCGTCGATGATCGGATTGAGCCCCAGGTTTGCTTCGCGGATGGCCTTGTCGACGGCCGGCACCGCCGCCTTGTCCCACACGTGAACCGCAATCATGCGCGGCTCAGGCACGGATACGGAGCCGACCTGGTTGAGCGGCATCTTCTGCCCGTAGACGTTGACCATCACCGGATCGAGCAGGTTGGCACTGGCGCGGCCGGTTCTCAGCCCGCTCAGCTCCCGCTTCAGTGCGTCGATCGCAGCGCGCATGCGCCGTTCCAGATCGCCGATGTCGAAATTGCCCTGAGCCATACCACCTCTCCTGCCGGGCGCGGCAGTGGCCCGGCGCTTACCGTCCGGTCCATGGATGGCGAACGGTGCGACGGGGCCGCGCGATCATCGGATCAAACGCTACCCTGAATGACAGTCGCGCGGGCTTCCCCGCGCAGCATCTTCAGAAGATTACCCGACTCCTCGATCGAGAAAACAATTACCGGAAGACCGTTGTCGCGGGCAAGCGCGATAGCCGCTCCATCCATCACGCGAAGATCGCGCGCCAGCACCTCGGCATACGTGAGGCTGTCATAGCGAACTGCATCCGGATCGACACGCGGATCGGCCGAGTAGACGCCATCGACCTGCGTCGCCTTGGCGACGGCATCACAGTTCATCTCGATGGCGCGCAGCGCCGCCGTGGTATCGGTAGTAAAGAAGGGATTGCCTGTGCCGGCGGCGCAGATCACCACGCGCCGGTTCTCCAGATGATGCAGGGCCTTCGCCCGCACGTAGGATTCGCAGATGGTCGGCATGGGAATGGCTGAGAGCACCCGCGCCGCGACGCCGAGCTGCTCCAGCGCGTTGTGAAATGCGAGCGCGTTCATGACGGTCGCGAGCATGCCCATGTAGTCGGCCGTCGCGCGATCCATGCCCTTGGCGGCGCCGGCAAGCCCGCGGAAGATGTTGCCGCCGCCCAGCACCACCACGATCCGCACACCGGCCTCGACGGCTTCGCCCACGTCCCTAGCGAGGCGGGTGGCGATGCCCATGTCGAAACCGAACTCGCCCTTGCCGCTCATGGCCTCGCCCGACAGCTTCAGGCACAGGCGTTTGTATCGCAGTGGGCCCGCTTCGCTCATCTTCTCGCCTCCTCAATGCTCCCGCAGGTTCGCCACCCTCCGGAGAGGAGGGCCGGTGGAAAAGGGCGCAAGACCCCGTCACACGGGTGCGCGCCGGACTGCTGTCAGCTTGCAACCCGGCACGATGCGGCACCGATCCATCGTCTCTGGCCCGCGCTCCGCTGGTATGGAGCCTGGCTGACGCGGAGCCGCCGCGGGCGACGATCCGATAGCCCGTCGGACGACCACGAACAAGTGGCCCGGCGTCAGTTGGGCTTTTTGCCCCTGGACGCCAGTTGCGCCAGATCCGCTATCAGCTTCCGCACGCCCTTCGTGCGCTGCTCGGGGCGGTCCCAGTCGGACTTGAAGACGAGCCTGTGGTCGGGCTGCAGCTTCATCTTGCCCCGTGATCGCTGCATCAGCTCGACGAGCCCCTCAGGGTTCGCGAAGGCATTGCGCCGGAACGAGAGCACTGCGCCCTTCGGACCAGCATCGACCTGGGCAATGCCCGCCTGACGGCACAGGCCCTTGATCTCCATCACGTCGAGCAGGTGGCGCACCTCGTCCGGCAGCTCGCCGAAGCGATCCACCAGCTCGGCCGCGAACGCATCGATGTCGGCGCGGGTCTCGAGGCCCGCGAGCCTGCGGTAGAGGCCGAGCCTGAGCTGGAGGTCCGCTACATAGGTCTCGGGGATCAGCACCGATGTGCCGAGCGAGATCTGCGGGCTCCACTGTTCCGCGCCCTCCTCCAGATCACCGCCCTTGAGGGTCGCAACCGCTTCCTCCAGCATCGACTGGTAGAGCTCGAACCCGACCTCGCGGATGTGGCCCGACTGCTCCTCGCCGAGCAGGTTCCCTGCGCCACGGATGTCGAGGTCGTGGCTGGCGAGCGAGAAACCTGCGCCCAGCGTGTCGAGCGAGTGCAGCACCTTGAGCCGCTTTTCCGCGCCCTCGGTGAGCTTCTGGCCGGGTGGCGTGGTGAAGTAGGCATAGGCGCGGGTCTTCGATCGCCCGACCCGGCCCCTGAGCTGGTAGAGCGCCGCCAGGCCGAACATATCCGCCCGGTGCACGATCAGCGTGTTGGCGTTGGGCACGTCGAGACCCGATTCCACGATGGCCGTCGACAGCAGCACGTCGTACTGGCCCTCGTAGAACGCCGTCATCACGTCCTCGAGCTCGGTGACGGAGAGCTGGCCGTGCGCACGGGCGACGCGCAGCTCCGGCACGGCTTCGCGCAGGAACTCGTGCACATCATCGAGATCCGAGATGCGCGGAACGACGTAGAACACCTGTCCGCCGCGGTAGCGCTCTCTGCGCAACGCCTCGCGGATGATGACCGGATCGAACGGGGAGATGTACGTTCGCACCGCCAGCCGGTCGACCGGCGGCGTGGTGATGAGGGACAGCTCGCGAACGCCGGAGAGCGCGAGTTGCAGGGTGCGCGGGATCGGCGTCGCCGACAGCGTCAGCACGTGCACGTCCTCACGCAGTTGCTTCAGGCGCTCCTTGTGCGCGACGCCGAAGTGCTGCTCCTCATCCACGATCAGCAGCCCCAGCCGCGCGAACTTGATCGACTTGCCAAGCAATGCGTGCGTGCCGATGACGATATCGACCGTCCCGTTGCGCAGCCCCTCCTTGGTCTCCGCCAGCTCCTTGGCCGGAACCAGCCGCGAGGCCTGGGCGATGCGGATGGGAAGCCCTTTGAACCTCTCGACGAAGGTCTTCGTATGCTGGCGCGCGAGAAGCGTCGTGGGCACCACGACCGCGACCTGCAAGCCGGCCATGGCCGTGACGAACGCCGCGCGGAGCGCCACCTCCGTCTTGCCGAAACCGACGTCGCCGCACACGAGCCGGTCCATGGGCCGGCCAGCGTTGAGATCCTCGATGACTGCCTCGATGCTCGCGAGCTGGTCCTCAGTCTCCTCGTACGGGAACCGGGTAACGAACTCCTCGTAGGCACCGGTCGGCGGCGCAATGGCCGGAGCCTCCTTGAGCTGGCGCATGGCTGCGATCTTGATCAGCTCGGAGGCGATCTCCCTGAGCCGCTTCTTCAGGCGGGCCTTGCGGGACTGCCAGGCGACGCCACCCAGCCTGTCGAGCTGCACGCCCTCCGCCTCGGAGCCGTAGCGCGACAGAAGCTCGATGTTTTCCACCGGCAGATAGAGCTTGTCCCCGCCGGCATAGACGAGCTCGAGGCAGTCGTGAGGCGCGCCCAGCGCCGTGATCGTCTGCAGACCCTCGAAGCGGCCGATGCCGTGATCGACGTGGACGACGAGATCGCCCACGGACAGGCTCGTTGCCTCGGTGATGACGTCGGCTGCCTTCTTGGCCTTGCGCCGGGGCCGGACGATGCGGTCTCCCAGGATGTCCTGCTCGGCGATGACGGCGAGGTCCGGCGTCTCGAACCCCTGCTCCAAGCCGAGCACAGCCAGCGCGGCCACGTTGCCGGGGAGTGACAGGGCTTCCGTGTAGCTGTCGACCTTGCGCGCCTCGCTCAGCCCATGGGTCGCGAGGAGAGAGGCAATACGCTCGCGAGCACCCGGCGTCCAGGCGGCAATGACGACGCGCCTGTTCTCGGACAGCAGCCGGCGGACGTGCCCGACAACGGCGCCGAACAGGTCAGAGCCCTCGGCCGTGCGCTCCGGCGCGAAGTTGCGGCCGGGCCGGCCGCCGAGGCTCGCCGTGTGGGCTTGGGCGTCCTGCTCGAACGGCGTAAAGCGGCGCACCGTCAGCGCACCAAGGCAGGAACGCCACTCGTTGCCCGAAACATACATCATCTCAGGCGGCACCGGCTTGTAAGGCGGGGCGCCGAACTTCTCCGTCTCGAGCGACTCCGCACGCGCCTGGTAGTGCTCCATCACCTGATCGAACCGCTGCGACACGGCCTCTTCGGCGAGATGGTCGAAGCTGACATCACTGCCCTGCACGTAGTCGAACAGGGTTTCCAGCTTCTCGTGGAAGAGCGGCAGCCACTGCTCCATGCCGGGATAGCGCTGGCCGGCGCTGATGGCCTGATAGAGCGGATCATCGACCGTTCCCCCGCCGAACAGCTCGATGTAGCGGCTGCGGAAGGTCTTCTCGGCCTCCTCGCCGAAAGCGACCTCGCTCACCGGCAGAAGCGTGAGCTTCTGCACGAGCTTCTGGGTGCGCTGGGTCTCGGGATCGAAGGTCTTGATGCTCTCCAGCGTGTCGCCGAAGAAGTCGAGACGCACCGGGTTGGCGCGTCCCGGCGGAAACATGTCGAGGATGCCGCCACGAACCGCGAACTCGCCCGGCTCCATCACCGTTCCCGTGCGCTGATAGCCGCCGAGCTGCAGCCGCTGCACGAGACGGTTCATGTCGATGCGCTGGCCGGGCGCCATCTGCCGGATGGCGTGGCGCACGAACTGGCGCGGCGGTACGCGCTGCAGGATGGCGTTGACGGTCGTGAGAATGAGCGTCGGCTCGCGACGGCCGCCGGCCACCAGCCGGGCCAGCGCGGTCATGCGCTTGGCCACGATCTCTGCGTTCGGTCCGACGCGATCGTAGGGGACGGTGTCCCAGGCCGGGAAAGCGATGACGCGCACCTTCGGATCGAAGAACGCGAGCGCTGCTCTCAGTGCCTCGAGCCGCCGGTCGTCGCGCGCGACGTGCAGAACGAAGCCTGGGCCCCCGCTCGCCGCTGCCGCCTCGCGCGTGAGCCGCGCAAGCACCAGCGCGTCGAGCCCCTCGGGCACGCCGGACAGAACCAGATCGTGTTGTACTAACGTATCCATTTACCCGTCGCCGGCCCGGTGGCCGTCGATTCTTTACGCATTCAATCTGTCGTCTTCCCGGTGCTTGCCACCGGAATTCACCGGGCCGCTTGCTCCGGCGCCTGTGGTTGGCTGAATCCCGGGCACAAGGCCCGGGGTGACCGGCAGTGCGGATCAGAGTTCCGGATCAGCCCTCTTGCTACTCCAGCCGATGAAAGCGGCGCATTTCCCTGATCAACTCCGCAAACTCGCTGGCTCCAGCAAGCTGCGGAGCAAGAAGCCACGTCTGCACTTCGGGATCAGGCATGGCCAGCAGACGCTCGAACCGGTCCAGCGAGTCCCCCTCGAGCTCCGGCAGAACCGCAGCGGCGTAGCGGCCGAGCAGCCAGTCCATCTCCTTGGTGCCCCGGTGAGCGGCGCGATAGGCGGCCCGCCGCCGGCGCGTGTCAAGATCGTCGCCCCGCATAGCCTCTCCCCTCGCCGCTTCTGGATATCCGGCCGGGCGCCTTGACGCTCCCGCCCCGCGCCGCCAACGTGCAGCGCCAAAGGCGTGATATAGCGCCCGCAGTCCCGCACGCAAAGGGTGAGCCGCGACGCACCAACAGGCGGCGCCCGGAGCGGTGGCACTTGGCTTCGAGACCGGCAGCCTGAAATCATGCGGCCCAGCGTGCTGACACCCCTGTTCGCCTCGGCGCAGTCGCTCGCCGGCGTTGGACCGCGCGTGCTGGTGCTGCTGAAGAAGGCCCTGCGCCTGCCACCGGGCATCACCGAGCCGCGCATCATCGACCTCATCTGGCACGCACCGACCGGCGTCATCGACCGCCGGGCCGAGCCGACCGTCGCCGGCGCCGTGCCGGGGACCATCGCGACCTTTGCCGTGCGTGTGCTGAAGCACAAGGGCCCGCCACGCGGCAACATGAAGGCGCCCTACAGGGTGACATGCGAGGACGAGACAGGCCGCATCGACCTCGTCTTCTTCCACGCCGAGCGCCGGTTCATCGAGCGGCAACTTCCGGTGGGCACCATCCGTTACGTCTCGGGCCGTGTGGAGCGCTACGGCGACACGCTGCAGATGGCGCACCCGGATTACATCGTGGCGCCGGAGGCCCGCGCCGACCTGCCGATGCTGGAGCCCGTTCATCCGCTCACGGCGGGGCTGTCGGGCAAGATCCTGCTCAAGCTGATGCGCCAGGCCGTCGAGCGAGTGCCGGAGCTCTCCGAGTGGCAGGAGCCGCGCTGGCTGGCAGCGCGGCGGTGGCCGTCCTTCCACGAGGCGGTCACGCGGCTCCACGTGCCGCGCGAAACCGACGACATCTCGCCCGGGGCCGCGAACTGGCAGCGACTGGCCTACGACGAGCTGTTGGCTGGCCAGGTGGCGCTGGCTCTCGTCCGCCAGAGTCTCAAGGCGCAGCGCGGCCGTTCCGTCACGGGTGACGGGCGCATCCGCAAAGGCTTGCTGGAGGCTCTGCCATTCGCTTTGACCTCCTCGCAGGCGAAGGCGCTGCAGGAGATCGAGCAGGACATGGCAGCGCCGTATCGCATGCTGCGCCTGCTGCAAGGTGATGTGGGCTCGGGCAAGACGGCCGTCGCGCTGATGTCGATGGCAATTGCCGTGGAAGCCGGAGCGCAGGCGGCCCTCATGGCGCCGACGGAAGTGCTGGCGCGCCAGCACGCGGAGACGATTGCGCCGCTCGCGGACAAGGTCGGGTTACGTATCGGACTGCTGACAGGCCGCGAGAAGGGCAAGCCGCGCGCCATGGTCCTCGACCGGCTGGCCCGGGGCGAAATCGACATTCTCGTCGGCACCCACGCGCTGTTCCAACCGGATGTCCTTTTCAAGGATCTCGCCTTCGCCGTCATCGACGAGCAGCACCGGTTCGGCGTGCATCAGCGGCTCGCGCTGCAGACGAAGGGCGGCCAGGGCGTCGCCGACGTGCTGGTCATGACGGCCACCCCGATCCCACGCACGCTGCTGATGACGCATTATGGCGACCTCGACGTGTCGCGGCTCATGGAGAAGCCCGCCGGCCGGAAGCCCGTGAAGACCACCCTTGTCTCGGTCGAGAGGTTGGAGGAGGTGATAGACGGCCTGCGCCGGGCGCTCGCCGAAGGCGCACAGGTTTACTGGGTCTGTCCGCTCATCGAAGGCAACGGCGCCTCAGAGCTCGCCGCCGCCGAGGAGCGGCACGCGCACCTGACTCAAGTCCTGGGGCCCGAGGTGGGGCTGTTGCACGGCGCCATGCCCGGCCGCGTGAAAGACGCCACGATGGAGTTGTTCGCGCAAGGCAAGCTGAAAGTGCTCGTCTCGACGACGGTGATCGAGGTCGGCGTCAACGTCCCCAACGCCACCATCATGGTGATCGAGCACGCGGAGCGGTTCGGCCTCGCCCAGCTCCATCAGCTCCGCGGTCGCGTCGGCCGCGGTGATCGCCAGTCCTACTGCGTGCTCCTCTACAAGCCGCCGCTCGGGGAAACGGCGGAGGAGCGCCTGAAGATGATGCGGGAGACCGAGGACGGCTTCCTCATCGCCGAGAAGGACCTGGAGCTGCGCGGCGGCGGCGAGGTGCTGGGCGCCCGTCAGAGCGGCGTGCCCGAATTCCGCATTGCCAACGTGCCGAATTTCGAGGAGCTGCTGGCCGCCGCCCGCGACGATGCCGGGCTGCTGCTCCACGACGACCCTTCTCTCACCAGTCCGCGCGGCGAGGCAATCCGGACGCTGCTTTACCTGTTCGAATGCGACGATGCGGTGAGGCTGTTCCGAGCGGCATGATGATCGTGAAGTTGTGAAATCGTGAAGTCGTGAAATGGTGGAAGAGCATTGGCTCGTATCCCGATCTCACGATTTGGCGACTTCACGACTTCACGACTTCACCATTTCAGGACTTCACGCCACTATCCCTCGCCGCATCGGCGAGCGTCTTGAGTTGCTTCTGGTACTCCGGCATCACCATCCCGGCCGAGATGACCATCTTCGCCGCGTCCTCGACGCTCATGCTCAGGAAGATCACGTCCCGCCGGGGCACGAGGCAGACGAATCCGGTCGGCGGCATGATGCCGGTCGGCATGAAGACGGTGAGCAGGTCGTCCTCGCCGCCGGGGCGGACCTCCTTGAGCTCGCCGCTCGCCTCGCCTGTGATGTAGACGAGCGACCAGATGCCCTTCGACGGAAACTCCATCAATCCGACCTTGTTGAAGGTCGTGCCGGGGCCCGCGGCGCTGACCACGGAGACGAAGATCTGCTTCAGCGCCTGATAGAGATTGCGCACGATCGGCATGCGCTGCAGGAAGAGCTCGCCCGAGCTGATGATCGTGCGGCCGAGCAGGTTGGCAGCCAGCGCGCCGATCAGCGTCAGGCCGATGATGCCGAACACGAGGCCGATGCCCGGCATTGGAAACGGTAGGTAGGTTTCGGGATTGTAGACGCGCGGAACGAACGGCTTTACCCACGCGTCGACCACATTGATGAACCACCACGCGATATACAGCGTAATGGTCACCGGTCCGACGACGACCAGGCCCGTCAGGAAATAATTCCGAAGCCGCGCCCCCAGATGCAGCTCAGAGTGGGTCTGCACGACGCCGGGGCGCGCCGCCGGTTTCGGCTGGGCACCCGGATTCGCACCGGACAGCGGCTGCTGCTCCGTTCCGTTTTTCTGCATGCCTCGACTTGTATCCCCGCCCGGTACTCCAGCGCGGCGCAGGGCCTCCCGATACTTGCATCCTGTATCAGGGAAGCCGGATTAGGCCTAGTGCGCAATAGGCGATAAGTTCGGACGGAGCCAACCCGTTACTCAGAGGCGGGGGGCGGCGAATGTCTCGATCATCTCACTCGCGGCTGATGATCATGCAGTCGAGCCCGGCATTGCGCAGGCTGGGGCAGATGCTCTCGACGTCCTTCGCGCTGGCGAACGGGCCGAGGCGTACGCGATAAAGCGTACCCATGTTGCCCATGACCGCTTCCTCGATGTCGGCATCCCGGGCACCGGAGATGGCCCCCATCTTCGCCAGGCGGGCCGCGACGGACTGCGCCTCCTGCCGGCTTCGCACCGCAGCCACCTGCACGAACTGGCGGCCCTTCGATGCCCCGGTAGACGCGGTCGTTGCCGGTGCGGACCGGCTGGCGCTCGCCTTGCGGACCACCGTGCTTTCCGCCCAGCCGGCCGTCGCTGGGCTCGGCTGATTGGACCACGCGGAGACCTCCGGCGCGCGGCCGTTGCCACGCGAGCGGCGGGCCTCCGAGCCGGACTGCGATACCTCGGCGGTGGCAGCCGTACCCGCCGTCTGCTGAGACGCCGAGCCACCTCCGAACAAAGCACTGAAGAAACTGCCGAGACCACCGCCGCCTGAGCTGCTGGCCGGAGCCGATGGCGCTTCTGTCGGGGCCGTGGCTGCGGAACGGGTGCCCCGCGCCTGCCGGCTGGCGGCCACTCGCCTTTCATCAGCTGCAGCTTGTTCCGTCAGGCCGGCATCGCGATAGGCGGCGGCACGATTCAGCAGGGCGTTTGCACGCTGCTCGGCATCAAGACCGTTCTTGATCCACAGTGCGCTGGTGAAGTCCGCTATGGCCTGTGCCGGCTTGCTCTGCTTGCGGTAGGCCAGCCCTCGGAAATAGAGCGCACGCGCCAGCTTCTTCTGAGAGATCTTGCCGCCGCTGATGGCAGACGTGAGCTCCTGAACGGCCAGATCCGCCTTCCCGGCCTCCAGCGCCGAAACGGCTGTCTCGATGACCTGCTCGACTTCGCCCGCGGCGCTGGCCTTCTTCTTCGCGGCATCCGCCGCCGTCGCGCCCATTGTGATCGTGCCGGCGGCCAGAACGACCGCAAGCGTCCGAATAAATCCGTCGGCCTGTCGTGCTCCGGTTTTGCGCGCTCGCGTCATCGCGATGTCCTCGCCCGTAGTCTTTGAAATACGCGCAGCACCTCCAGTCGCGCGGAAACCCTATGCCAACCACCGGTTTGAGGCAATTCGGCGACAGAGCGAATCTGCTCCGTCCCCAGCGTTACTCCACAGTTACCGATTTGGCCAGATTGCGGGGCTGATCGACGTCCGTGCCCATCACGACGGCCGTGTGATAGGCGATCAGCTGCACGGGCACGGCATAGAGCAGTGGGTTCGTGAACGGATGCGCGTGCGGCATCTCCAGATGCGTGTGCAGCTTGCAGCCCGCCTTGGCGCCGGGTGCATCAGAGACGAGGATGATCTGCCCGCCGCGCGCTGCCACCTCCTGCATGTTCGAGACGGTCTTTTCGAAGAGATCATCCTCCGGCGCGACAACGACCACCGGCACGTTCTCGTCGATCAGCGCAATGGGGCCGTGCTTCAGCTCGCCGGCAGCATAACCTTCCGCGTGGATGTACGAGATCTCCTTGAGCTTCAGCGCCCCTTCGAGCGCAAGCGGATAATTCTGGCCGCGGCCGAGGTAGAGGACGTCCTTTGCGTTATGCAATGCGACGGCGAGCGTCTCATAGACCGGCTCACTGCGCAGGATCGTGGTGATGTGCCGCGGCACTTCGGTCAGCGCCCGGACGAGCTCCTTCTCCTGCTCCTCACTGATATGACCGCGGGCACGACCCGCCGCAATCGCCAGGCACGCCAGCACGGAAAGCTGGCAGGTGAACGCCTTGGTGGAAGCGACGCCGATTTCAGGTCCTGCCAGCGTCGGCAGAACGGCGTGTGATTCGCGGGCGATCGTCGAGCCGCGCACGTTCACGACCGAGGCGATCTTCTGCCCCTGTGCCTTGCAGTAGCGCAGCGAGGCGAGCGTATCGGCCGTCTCGCCCGACTGCGAGACGAAGATGGCGAGGCCGTCCTCGGGCAGCGGGGTCTCGCGGTAGCGGAACTCTGACGCGACGTCGATCTCGACCGGCATCCGGGCGTAGCGCTCGAGCCAGTACTTGCCGACGAGACCTGCGTAGTAGGCGGTCCCGCAAGCAGTGATGGTCACGCGCGAGATCTTCGCGAGGTCGACTCCCAGCTCGGGGAAGACCACCTTGCCGGCGGCCATGTCGAGATAGTTGGCCAGCGTGTGGCTGATGACCTCCGGTTGCTCGTGGATCTCCTTGGCCATGAAGTGGCGGTAATTGCCCTTGTCCACCAGCAACGAGCTCGCCACGGATTTCACCAGCGGGCGCTCGACCGGATTGCCGGCGGTGTCATAGATCTGGGCGCCCTCGCGGCCCATCACGACCCAGTCGCCGTCTTCGAGATACGTGATCGCGTCGGTGAACGGCGCCAGCGCAATGGCGTCGGATCCGAGGTACATCTCGCCCTCGCCGTGGCCGACGGCCAGCGGCGGCCCCTGCCGGGCGCCGATCATCAGGTCGTCATGGCCGGCGAAGATGATTCCCAGCGCGAAAGCACCCGTCAGCCGCTGCAGGGCCATGCGCGCGGCGTCGACCGGGGGATGGCCCTGGTCGAGGTAATCGGTGACGAGATGCAGGACGGTTTCGGTGTCCGTCTCCGTCTGGAACTCATGGCCCCTGGCGGCCAGCTCGTCCTTCAGCTCCTGGAAATTCTCGATGATCCCGTTGTGAACGACGGCCACGCGGCCGTTCATGTGCGGATGGGCATTGCGCTCGATCGGCTTGCCGTGCGTCGCCCAGCGCGTATGGCCGATGCCGGCGCGGCCCTCCAGTGGTTTCTCGAGCAACCTTGCCTCGAGATTCCTGAGCTTGCCCTCGGCGCGGCGCCGGTCGAGGTGGCCGTTCTCCACCGTCGCGATTCCCGCCGAGTCATAGCCGCGATACTCCAGGCGCCGAAGTGCATCGACGAGATCATTCGCGACGGGCTTCGAGCCAAGGATGCCGACGATCCCGCACATCCCGATATTCCTTTTCCGTAGGCGTGTTGCCCTCCTGCTACGTCGATGCCGCGCCGGACACAACTCAAACCGTGTTACTTGGTTTTTCCGGCTTCAAGAACGGTTCGCCGCCTTGCGCCGTTTCATGACCGTCCGGAACTTGGCGGCCCAGCCCTCGCGGATGCTCTGCTCGGCGCGCTCCAGCGCGAGCGCATCGGCGGGAACATCCTTCGTGATCACACTGCCCGAGCCGACGAACGCACCCTGGCCGACGGTGACCGGCGCTACCAGTGCCGTGTTCGAGCCGATGAAGGCGCCCGGGCCGATTTCCGTCCTGTGCTTGAAGAAGCCGTCGTAGTTGCAGAAGATCGTTCCCGCACCGATGTTCGCGCCGGCACCGACGCGGCCGTCTCCCAGGTAGGAGAGATGGTTGGCCTTGGCACCCTCCTCGACCGTGACGTTCTTGACCTCGACGAAGTTGCCGATTTTCGAGCGCGGCCCCAGATCGGCCCCTGGTCGCAGCCGTGCGAACGGACCGATCTCGGCACCTCTGCGCAGCCGAGCCCCTTCGATATGACAGTTGGCATGGATCACCACCTCGTCCTCGACGATGACCCGCGACCCGAAGAACACGTTGGGCTCGATGGTCACGTCACGCCCCATCACCGTGTCATGGCTGAACCAGACCGTCTCCGGTGCGATGAGCGTGGCGCCCTCCGCCATGACACGCTCGCGGAATCGCCGCTGGAACACGGCTTCCGCGACGGCGAGCTGATTGCGGGAGTTGACGCCCAGCACCTCCTCTTCGGCGCACGACCGGCTGGCGACCCGGTAGCCCCTGGATCGGGCTACCGCGACAGCGTCCGTGAGGTAGTACTCGCCCTGCGCGTTGCCCGTCCCGATGGCGTCGAGCAGCGCGAGCAGCATCTCGCCGCGAAAAGCCATCACGCCGGAGTTGCACAAGGTAACTGCCCGCTCGGCCTCGCTGGCGTCCTTGTGCTCGCGAATGGCTGCCACCGCACCCGAGGCATCGCAGAGCAGCCGGCCATAGCCGGCAGGATCCGCGGCCTCGAAACCCAGCACCGCGATTGCCGTCTCGGCATCGAGGCACTCAGGCAAGCTCATCAATGTACTTGCCGTGATGAGCGGTGTATCGGCGAAGACCACCAACACGTCGCCGTTGTGGCCGGCGATTGCCGGACGGGCTGCGAGGACCGCATGGGCGGTGCCAAGCTGTTGCTCCTGAACGAAAACGTCCGCTCCCGGAGCGCGTGCTTCGGCCTCCGCGCGCACGGCATCCATCTCAGGACCGATCACCACCGCGATGCGATGGCTGCCCAGGTCCCTTGTCGTGGCGAGCACGTGCCCCAGAAGCGAAAGCCCGCCGACCCGGTGCAGCACCTTCGGGACGGCCGATTTCATCCGCGTGCCCTTGCCTGCCGCAAGGACGATGGTGAGCAGTGGGCGAGAGGTCATGCGTTCCCCAATTGCAACCTATGGCAGTCCACGGCAGGCAGCAGCAACTGCCGCCGGCGAACGGTGTCTCATGCCGTAACGCTTTGCAAGCAGGCCACGGCCGGGTGACGGCAACTGCTGTTGCGATCTGAACCTATCCACAGGGCTCGCCGCCTTTCACCGCCTTGATCCGTTGACCGGAAGAACGGACTCGGACGACGGTTTGGCGCAAGCGAATCATTGGCTTGGCCGCGCGACCCGCGTTCTGCATGCGCCCGGCCTGAGCGAGGCGAGGTTCAAGCCAACCATGCGAGCGCAACACACACCGGATCATGGCATCCCGCCTGAGCCCAAGGCGGCGAAGGGCGCCTCAGGGCTCTATCTGGCGACCTGGGCCGTGCTTGCGGCCGCGGCTTCCGGCTACATGGGTATCCTGCTTCTGCAGCCGGAATGGGCGGCCCCACTCACGACCCAGTCCCTTCGGACTGAGAAGCCCAAGCCGGCATCCACCGAGGTGGTGGAGCAGCTCACAGGCGAAATCCATTTCCTGCGCACGCGGGTCGCCGACCTGCAGCGCGAGCTGACAGAGGTGAAGTCGACGGCAGCCGCCAAGCATGAGGTCGCCGCCATCCGCGACGACGTGCTTGCGGCGATCACGCCCCCCCCGGCACCAGTTGCCCCCGAGCCGCAGCTGGCCGAGACGGACCCGGACGTGCCTGATATTCTGAATGCCCAGACCGCCGAGCCGCGGCTCAGGACCACTCAAACAGAGGCGCCGGGGGAGGATGTTCGTCTCCTGGACGTGGCGCAAAGCGAGGCTCGCCCCGAAGCAGAGCAGGACGCCGCTGGCCAGCCGAGGGTGAAGATCGTAAATGCGACGCAGCCGCGTGAGCGTCAGCCGGAGCCAGAAGCAGAGCTGACGGCGGACTTGCCTCGCCGCGACAATCTGGCAACCGTTGCAGCACCGCCGGCCCCGCCGCCAGTGCCCGTAAAGAAGGTTGCCGTGCTCGACAGCAGGCCGAGTCCGATCACGATGGCCCGGGCCGTTCCCATTGTAACCAACCCGAGTCGGCCGGCTCTGCCGCTGGCCACCGGCAGCCTGCCGCCTCCTGAGCCGCCGCAGATCACCTTCGGTCCGGCAACCGTGACCCCGGCCTCCGAGGCATACGCCATCCATCTGGATGCCGGGCCGTCAGTCGATGCCCTGCGGCTGCGCTGGAGCGTGCTGCATGACCGGCATCAAAGCGCGCTCCGGGATCTCGAGCCGCGCTACCTGGTCGGCGGCTCGCCGGCAGCTCCCAGCTACGAGCTTCTCGCCGGCCCCATCGACTCGGCCGAGGAAGCAAGCCGCATCTGCGCGCTGCTCCGCGCGAGGGGCGTGACCTGCACTATCGGCGGTCCCTTCGCAGGCGAGGCCCTCTGATCTGCTGTCGTCTGCGAACTGCAGCCGCCGGCCTACAGCCCTTCCAGTTTACATTGGAACACGCCAAGCTCCCTCTCCCCGGCCGGGGAGAGGGTTGGGCTGAGGGGGTGAAGCTCCGCGCTACCGCTCTGCCGGCTCGACGATCTCCTCCGGCTCCTGCGTGCCGGTTTCGGCAACCGTATCGGGCGGCGGAAGCTGGCGCGGCTCGGGACGTGGGGCGCGGACTTTCGCCGGCGTGCGCAGCAGCGCGCGAACGGCCCGCGAAGTGGCGACCACGCCTTCGTTCGCGTAGGCCTCGTGATTGCGCTCGAACTCCTTGAGGTCGTAGCGGTAGTTGACCATGAACCCGTGCGATTCTCGCATGCCCTTGGCCGAGGTGTCCCCAAGCCAGTTGATCCGCTCGAGGCGCGCGCCGTTGCCGAGATGGAAACGCGCAACGGGATCGACCGGCCGCCCGTCCCGCGCCTTCGCGTTGACGAGGTAATGGGCTGCCAGCTGCATCAGCGGAGCCTCGAGCGCCCGCACCCGTTCCGCATCGTCGATCCAGCGGCTGTCGGCCAGCGGCTCCAGAGCCAATCGCAACTCCGGCGTGATCAGGCCTGTTTCATCCTCCTCCAGCGCCGAGCTGAGCCAGCGGGCGAACAGTGGCACCGGTGACAGCGTGACGAAGGTTTTCAGGCTTGGCTTTTCCCGTGCCAGCTCCTCGACCACCTGCTTGATGAGGAAGTTGCCGAACGAGATGCCCTTCAGCCCTTCCTGGCAATTGGAGATCGAGTAGAAGTTCGCCGTCGTCGGCTCGTTCCGGCTGCCCGATTGGGTCGCCTCATCGATCAGACCTGCGATGTTGTCCGCCATGTCGTCCGTCAGGGCCACCTCGACGAAAATCAACGGCTCGTCGACGAGCGATGGGTGGAAGAAGGCGAAGCAGCGCCTGTCCGCCGGATCGAGCCGGCGGCGCAGGTCGTCCCAGCCCTTGATCTCGTGTACCGCCTCGTACGCGATGATCTTCTCCAGAATGGCCGCCGGCGTCTGCCAGTCGATGCGGCGCAACACCAGAAAGCCCCGGTTGAACCAGGAGTAGAGCAGGTGCCGCAGGTCGGTATCGACGCCGGCAAGCGAAGGATCACTCGCCAGCAGCTTCAGGAGATCACGCCGCATGGCCACGATCTCCCCGGTGGCACCGGGCGCGAGATTGAGCCTGCGGAAGAACTCCTGCCGCGGGCTTTCCACTGCGGCCTGCAGCCGCGACAGCATCTCGGGCGACGGCTCGGCAAGGTAGGCCGATGCCGCCTCGTGCACATCCTCCTCGCGGGGTTGCAACGTGTGGGCGAGAAAATGGAAGAACGAGCGCTTCTGCTCGTCGGACAGGCCGCGGTAAAGCGTCAGAATCTGGTGAGCCATCGCCACGCCCGATGCCTCGCCGCGCACCGAGACGAGCGCTTTGGCCAGCTCGGCGATGTCCTTGCTGGCGTCCCCGCTTCTTCCGGACCAGGGCAGAAGCTGCCGCCCCTGTTCGGCGACAGTATTGAGCAGCTCCTGCAAAAACGAAACGTTCACCACGGTCGACCCTCTTGAACCGTTGTCATGCGTCGCGGCCTGCCACTCGACGCGGATCACCAGGCAGGGCTATCCAGCCCGCAATTAACAATGCTTCCCGCGGAAACGCCATGGCCGATGAAGGGAGCTATGAAATATAGGCAGGTTCTTGCCCGCCGCGACCCTGCCGGCGCTCTGCTGCCCGAGGCTGCCCCTCACCCCGACCCTCTCTCCGCATGCGTGGGAGAGGGGATCTCGTCGAGCACCTCGGCAGCGCCCTGTGATCAATCCTTGTCCATTGCCCGCAGGTCGACGCGGCGGATCTTGCCCGTCACCGTCATCGGCATCTCATTGATAAAGCGGATGCGGCGGGGATACTCGTGCGCGGCGAGGCGTTCACGAACGAAGGTTTGGATCTCGGTTGCCAGCTCGTCGGACGGCTGTATGCCGGGCGCAGGCACCACAAAGGCGACGACGATCTCGCCGCGGACGGGGTCAGGAGCGCCGACGACACCTGCCAGGGCGACGGCCGGGTGCTTCTGCAGGCACTCCTCCACCTCGCCGGGACCGATACGGTAGCCGGCCGAGTTGATGATGTCGTCGTCGCGGCCTTCGAACCAGAAGTAGCCCTCCTCGTCTTTTGCCGCCACATCGCCGAGCAGGCACCAGTCGCCGCGGAACTTGTCGCGGGTCGCGTCCGGCCGGCGCCAATATTCGAGGAACATCACCGGATCGGGCCGCTTCACGGCGACGATGCCCGTCTTGCCCGGCGGCAGCACATTGCCCTGTTCATCAACGATCTCGACGATGTGGCCCGGAATGGCGCGGCCCATGGAGCCGGCGCGGACGGGAAAGAGGCGGCCCGAATTACCGACGACGAGATTGACCTCGGTCTGGCCGAAGAACTCGTTGAGCGTCAGGCCGAACGTCTCCTGGCCCCAGGCGATCATGTCCTGCCCGAGCTTCTCGCCGCCGGTGCCGATCGAGCGCACGTCATAGCCGAAGCGCGCGCGCGGGTCCGGTACCTGCCGCATCAGCCGCAAGGCCGTTGGCGGCATGAAGATGTTGCGAACGCCGTGGCGCGCCATGAACGTGAACGCCCACTCGGGATCGAACTTCGCCCGCGCCGAGCCGACCACCGCGACGCCGTGATAGAGCGACGGCAGCAGGACATCGAGCAGGCCGCCTGCCCAGGCCCAATCCGCGGGGGTCCAGAAGCGGTCGCCCGGCTGAGGGAACATGTCCTGCGGCAGCATCACGCCGGGCAGGTGGCCGATGAGAACGCGGCCCGCGTGCAGCACGCCCTTCGGATTACCGGTGGTACCTGAGGTGTACATCAGGATCGCCGGATCGTCCGGACCCGTATCAGTCGCGCGCTCGCTATCGCTGGCCTGCTCCAGCAGATCCCAGTAGACGTGCGCCGAGCCCGCCGCTGGTGCGCCAACCGAGATCACATGCGCCAGCGTCTCGATCCCTGAGAGCGAATCTCCCAGGCGCTCCAGACCGCCGGACGTTGTGATGAGCACCCGGGCGGCACTGTCGCTGAGGCGGTACCCGATGGCGTCCGGCCCGAACAGGTTGAACATCGGCAGCGAAATGCCGCCGAGCTTCTGCACGGCGACATGGCTGATCAGGCTTTCGGGGCACTGCGGCAGATGAATACCGACAATCGTCCCGCGCTCCACCCCAAGATGAGCCAGCGCATTGGCAAACCGGTTCGCCGCCTGCTCGATCTCGCGGAAGCTCCAGACACGCACACTGCCATCGGCCTGCTCATAAATCAGCGCCGGGACATCGGGCGAGATCCGCGCATAACGAGTGCACACCGCCTCGGCGATGTTGAACCGGGGCGGGATCTCCCACCGGAACGTATCGTAAGCCTCATCATAGCTCGTACCGGCGAGGTACATCGGAAACTGCTCCTCTTCAGGCCTGGCCCTGGCCGGAAATCAGCTCGTAGGTGAGCACGCGCTTGGAGGCCGTCATCGGCGCGACGGTCTCATTGAACGCCTTGAAATGCGGCGTCTCGCAGTGAAGCTTGAATGCCGCCTCGTCGTCGTAGATCTCGTAAAGGAAGAAGGTGCTGGGATCGAGCGGGTCCTGCGCCACGTCGAAGTGGCGGCAGCCCGGCTCCTTCTCGAGGCTGTTGCGGGCCTGCTCCATGAGCGCGGTGCGAAAGGCAGACGTGTGTTCCTTCCGCGATTCGAAAAATACGGCGACCACGTACATTGATCTGCCCCCGTTTCCCTCAGATTACGCCGCAAGCCCGCGCGTGTTGGCCCCGAAACCTGCCAAAGCGCGCTGGCGCGTGACAGTTCTGAGACGGCCGCCTGCCTGCGCTGGGGCGACGGTCTGCGTCAGGTCCGCGGCCTCGAGCAGCCTGGCGAAATCGATCCCCGTCGAAATGCCCATATGCTCGAAGGCGAACACCAGATCCTCCGTTGCCGTATTGCCCGAAGCGCCCGGTGCGAACGGACAGCCGCCGAGCCCGGCCGCGGCGCCGTCGATGATGCGCACGCCCGCCTCATAGGCGGCAATCGCGTTGGCGACGCCGAGGTTGTAGGTATCGTGGCCATGGAAGCAGAGTTGCACTTTGTCGCTGGCGTAGTCGCGCGCCAGGATCGAGAAGAGCTCGCGAACGTGGTTCGGCGCCGCCCGGCCCGTCGTATCGGCAATGCCGACCTCGACCTCGGGCACGATCCGCAGCAGCCGCTCCACGCAGGCGATGACGCGCGATTCCGGCGTGCGGCCTTCGAAGGGGCAGTCGAAGCTGGTGGCGAAACCGAACCGCAGGCGCAGGCCATCGCCCAGCTCCGCCCAGGCCTGCTCGAAGTCGGCAAAGCTCTGGTCGACGGAGCGGCGGACGTTCGACTGGTTGTGGCTCTCGCTCACCGACAGCACCCAGCCCACCTCGCGCACGCCGGCGGCCTTGGCGAGCTCCAGTCCCTTGCGGTTCGGCACCAGCACGTGGGTGCGCATGCCCTCTGGCAGGCGTGCCCGTTTCAGCACCTCGCCCGTGTCGACGAGCTGCGGAATAGCCTTGGGACTGACGAAGGAGCCGATCTCCATGCGCGGCACGCCCGTGGCCGCCAGCGCCTCGACGATGCGGATCTTCGTCTCGGTCGGAATGAACTCCCTGACGGACTGGAAGCCGTCGCGGGGCGCGACCTCGACGATGGTGACTGCGCTCATAGAATGCCCTTTTCCTTCAGTTCCTCGACTCTGGACCGGGGATAGCCCAGGAGCTGCTCGTAAACCTCACCATTGTGCTGTCCGACGGCCGGCCCGGTCCAGCGGATCTGTGCGTCGCGGTCGAGCCCGTCCACCATCGGCACTACGCCCGGATGCAGCAATGCCCCGTGCAGCGGGTCTTGGACAGTGGTGACCATGTGGCGGGCTTTGAACTGCGCATCGTTCGCGACGTCGGCAATCGTGTAGATCCTGGTCGCCGGGATATTCGCGGCCTCGAGCTGCTCCAGGGCCTCGTCGCTCGAAAGCCCTCCTGTCCAGTCGGAGATGATGGCATCGAGCTCCGTTACATTCTCGACGCGGCCCAGGTTGTCCTTGAAGCGAGGATCGGCCGCGATGTCCGAGCGGTCCATCACGCGGCACAGCGCGGCAAACAGCGGATCGGAATTGGCGGCGATCAGCAGCCAGGTCCCGTCCGCGCAACGGTAGGCGTTGGTCGGGGCCGCGGTGTTGATGGCCGAACCCATCGGCTCGCGAACTTTACCCGTGAGCCCATATTCCGGCAGTGCGCCTTCGAGCAGCGTCAGCACTGCCTCGCCCAGAGCCACGTCCAGGACACGCGGTTCCTTCGCGCCGGAGCTGCGCTGATCGAGCACGGCGGCCAATGCCCCGACGGCCCCGTATAGTCCGGCGACACTGTCCCCGAGGCTCACGCCGGCGCGCGGCGGCGGCAGATCAGTGACGTCCTTCGGATAACCGCCGATATAGCGCAGGCCGCCCTTGGCCTCGCCGATAACGCCGAACCCGGACTTGTGCGCATCGGGGCCTGTCTGGCCGTAGCCCGAAATCCGCACCAGGACGATGCCGGGGCGCGCTTCGGCGAGGTGATTCGGCCCGAGCCCCCACTTCTCGAGCTGGCCGGGGCGGAAGTTCTCGACAACCACATCGCATTGCCGCACGAGCTCGAGAGCGATCTTCCGGCCCTCCGGCTTGCGGACATCGAGCGTGACGCAGCGCTTGTTGCGCCCGTGCACGCTCCACCAGATCGAACGGCCATTGGCCTGCATGCCCCAGCCGCGCACCGGGTCGCCGCCGGGCGGCTCCACCTTGATGACGTCGGCGCCGAGATCCGCCAGCACGCGCGTGCAGAACGGCGCGGCAATGAAGTGGCCAAGCTCCAGGACGCGCAAACTTCTGAGCAGCGGCTGAATGGCGTCGGGCACCGTCACCGTTCCTTTCGTATCACGAGGCAACCCCCCGGTCTGACGGGGCAATTTCTGCGCCAGTGATAGTCAAACGTCAGGCATGTTGCCAACCATTCGGGCAATCGCAATCGCGGCGTCCACATTCGCTTGTTTCCCCCGCGCAAGGTGCTTTAGGATCGGGGATGTTGCAGCAAACGGAACAACAGGTCTCGGAGTACAAACCGCTGGACGGCTACTCGAGCAACTTGCTGCTGGACCATTCCGACGGAGTCGGGCGATTGGAGGAAATGGCATGAAGAAGGTTTGGCTGGCGCTGCCATTGGCGCTCGGCATTGGCGTGGCGAGTGCTCACGCCCAGACGAAGGAAGTGACCTTTGCCCATCAGGACATGATCGTGCCGATGCGCGCGCTGATGGCATCGGGCGAGCTGGAGAAAGCCACGGGGTACAAGATCAACTGGAAGATGATCGTCGGCGGCGGCGAAGTCATCAAGTCCATGGCCTCCGGCCAGGTACCCATCGGCGAGGTGGGGTCCAGCCCCGCAACCGCTGCGATCGCCCAGGGCATGGACATGCAGATCATCTGGATCCTGGACGACATCGGCGATGCCGAGCAGCTCATCGCCCGTGAGGGCACCGGCATCAACTCGGTGCAGGATCTCAAGGGCAAGAAGGTCGCCACCCCGTTCGTCTCGACGACCCACTACCACCTCCTCGCCGCGCTCGAGGATGCCGGGGTCAATCCGAAAGAAGTCGAGATTCTCAACCTGCGGCCGGCAGAAATCGCGGCGGCCTGGGAACGCGGTGACATCGACGCGACGTTCATCTGGAACCCCGTTCTGTCCAGGATCAAGGGCAACGGCAAGGTGATCCTGTCTTCCGGCGATCTGGCCAAGAAGGGCAAGCCGACGTTCGACGCCATCATGGTCGACCGCACATGGGCTCAGGAGAACAAGGATTTCCTGACGAAGTTCATCGCGGCCATCGCCAAGGCCGACGCGGATTACGTGGCCAACAAGGATAAGTGGACTCCCGATTCGGAGATGGTGAAGGCCACCTCCAAGATCGTCGGCGCCAAGCCCGAGGACGTGCCGCCAGCCATGGGCGCCTATAACTTCCCCTCTGCAGCTGAGCAGGCCTCGAATACGTGGCTCGGCGGCGGCAAGGACAGTGGCGTGGCCAAGGCGATCATGGACACGGCGAAGTTCCTCAAGGATCAGGGCCGCATCACCGAGCTTCCGAGCAATCCGGAGCAGTTCGTGAACGGTGAATTTGCTGCGGCGGCAGCGAAATAGGCCGGCCAAGCCGGCGCGGGCCCGGCCCTGACGGACCGGGCCCTTTTCGTTTCGGGGGCATGATCAGGAACTAACGAGGACTTCGTGTCGAAGCTCGAAGTACGAAACCTAACCGTTCGCTATCAGACGGCCTCGGGCATCGTCGAGGCGCTGTCGCACGTCAATCTCGACATCAGCGACCGCGAGTTCATCGTCGCCATCGGCGCATCGGGCTGCGGAAAGACCACCCTGCTGTCCGTGATTGCAGGCTTCCTCAGTCCATCGGACGGCGAGGTCCTGCTCGACGGCAAGCCGGTATTGGGGCCAGGTGCCGACAGGGGCGTCGTGTTCCAGCGCCATGCCCTGATGCCATGGCTCAGCGTGCTCGACAACGTCGCGTTCGGGCTCAAGATGCGGGGGCTGCCCCGGCAGGAGCGATACACGATCGCGCGGGAGAAGCTGGCTCTCGTCGGTCTCGCCGAGTTCGAA
>JAWLCO010000049.1:0-28274 GCA_041687075.1 Hyphomicrobiaceae bacterium
ACGGCACGCTCAATCATCTGCTCTGGGCCGACCGGATGTGGATGCATCGCCTTGCCGGATGGCCCGCACCCCGCCCGAAAAGCATTCCGGAATCAACGGTATACTTCGACAACTGGAGTGAGCTGAAGGCGGAGCGGCAAAGAACCGACGAGGACCTCATCGCCTGGGCCGAGCAGCTTGGATCCGAAGCCCTCGCCGGAGAGCTGACCTGGTTCTCCGGCGCCACTGGCCGGGAGGTCAGCCGGCCCCGATGGCTGCTGGTGACGCATCTTTTCAATCACCAGACCCATCACCGCGGGCAGGTCCATTGCCTGCTCACCCAGCTCGGAGCAAAGCCGCAGGCAACAGACCTGGCTTTCATGCCGGACTGAAGAACGGCTCTGGGGGCGGTCAACGGTCCTTCTTCGGCGCCAGAGCCCGCCGCGCCCAGCAGGGATAATCCTCATAGTTGCCGCCGGGATCGAGGTTGCGCGCCTCGATGCAATCCATGGAATCGGAGCGCTCGGCCTCGCGATAGCCATAGCCCGGAGGCGGTGGCTGATAGGCATAGGGCGGCGGTGGCGGGGCATACTCGCGGTAGGGTTCGGGGGCGTAGTACCGAGAGCGTTGCGCATCGGCATCGCCAGCCACTGCGACGAAGCTGCCAAGCGCGATCAGAACGGCAAGGAACGATCTCATTTTCATCTCCACGGGGCGGAAGGCGCATGAACCGGCAGCCCCTTCACATTCCAGATCTTTTGAAACTCCCCTGCGCGTTCCTGGCCGCGATCAGCTTTCATCTGATTGAGAAAGCAGTTAGCGTTCGGATCTGTGCCCGATGTTCCCAATGGAACGAAACATGGACGCCAAGGTTCCCATCGGCTATTCGGCCTGCCCGCACGATTGCCCCTCCACCTGCGCGCTCGAGGTAGAGCTGCTCGGCAACGGCCGCATCGGCCGCGTGCGCGGGTCCAAGGAGAACACTTACACGGCCGGTGTCATCTGCTCGAAGGTGGCCCGCTACGCCGAGCGCGTCCATCATCCGGACCGGCTGCTCTATCCGCTGCGGCGAAAGGGACCCAAAGGCTCGCGCGAGTTCGAGCGGATTTCCTGGAAAGATGCGCTCGACACGACGGCCGAGGCGATGCTCGCCGCTGAGCACAAGTATGGCCCCGAGGCGGTCTGGCCCTACTACTACGCGGGGACGATGGGCTTCGTCATGCGCGACGGCATAAATCGGCTGAGGCATGCCAAGCGCTACTCGGACATGTTCGCGTCGATCTGCACGACGTTGGCCTGGACCGGGTTCATCGCCGGCACCGGCAAGCTCGCCGGCCCCGATCCGCGCGAGATGGCGAAGTCGGATCTCATCGTGATCTGGGGGACCAATCCAGTCAACACGCAGGTCAACGTGATGACCCATGCGGTCCGGGCGCGAAAGAACCGGGGCGCGAAGATCGTCGCCATCGACATCTACCATAACGGTACCATGGAGCAGGCGGATCTCGCGCTGTGCCTCCGTCCGGGTACGGACGGCGCGCTCGCCTGCGCGGTTATGCACGTGCTGTTCCGCGACGGCTACGCCAACTGGCCTTACATGGAGCGGTACACGGATTGCCCACGAGAGCTCGAGGCGCACCTGAAGACGCGGACACCGGAATGGGCGAGCGCGATCACGGGTCTTTCCGTTGAAGAAATCGAGACCTTCGCGCGCATGATCGGCACCACGCCGCGGACATATCTGCGGCTCGGCTACGGCTTCTCCCGCCAGCGCAACGGCTCGGTCAACATGCACGCGGCCTCCTGCATCGCGTCGGTCACCGGCGCGTGGTTGCACGAGGGCGGCGGCGCCTTCCACAACAACGGCGCAATTTTCCACTGGGACAAGTCACTGATCGAGGGCCTCGATGTCCGCGATCCCAGCGTGCGTGTGCTCGACATGTCGCGCATCGGACCGGTGCTGACGGGCGATCCGTACGACATCGGCGACGGCCCGCGCGTCACGGCACTCTTCATTCAAAATATGAACCCGGTGCAGGTCGCGCCCGAGCAGCGGCTCGTCAAGAAGGGCTTCATGCGCGACGACCTGTTCGTGTGCGTGCACGAGCAGTTCATGACGCCGACGGCCCAGATGGCCGACATCGTGCTGCCGGCGACCATGTTCCTCGAGCACGACGACGTCTATCAGGCCGGCGGGCAGCAGAGCATCCTCTTCGGCCCGAAGCTCATCGAGCCGCCGGGCGAATGCCGAACCAACCACGACGTGATCGTGGAGCTGGCAAGGCGCGTGGGCGCGAAGCATCCGGGCTTCGAAATGACCCCGCGCGAGATCATCGATTGGACGCTGCGCAAATCCGGCTGGGGCACGCTCGAGGAATTGGAAGAGAAGAAGTGGATCGACTGCCAGCCGGACTTCGAGACCTCGCATTTTCTCAACGGGTTCGGCTATTCCGATGGCAAGTTCCGCTTCCGGCCGAGGTGGCCGGACGTGCCGGTCGGCCGCAGGCACGAGTGGGGCATTTCCCACCTGCCGCCGCCGTTGCCCGATCATTGGAACGTCAATGAGAGAGTGGACGAAAAGCATCCCTTCAAGCTCGCCACCTCACCGGCCCGCAGCTATCTCAACTCCTCATTCAACGAGATGCCTTCGAGCCGCATGAGAGAGGGCCGGCCGCGGGCCAAGATCCATCCGGATGATTTGGCCGCAATGGGCATCGCTGATGGCGCCCGCATCCGAATGGGCAACGAACGGGGCGAGATACTGATTCACGCAGAGGCGTTCGCGGGCGTGCAGCGCGGCGTCGTCATCGTCGAGTGCATCGCGCCCAACGCCCAGTTCGAGGGCGAGGAGGGTATCAACACGCTGACGAGCGCCATTCAGCCGGCGCCGTTCGGCGGTGCAGCCTTCCACGACAATCACGTCTGGATCGCGCCGGCCTGAGGCGGCTCTCTTCCCGGATGCAGCGTTCAAGGCCGGAGCCCGGCCAGTCAACCTGCAGATTCGGTTGACGTACTGAGCTTGGCAAGCCGTTCGGCCCGAATTCGCTAGTTCGGGCCGGATTGATCCGGCCCGTCAGGCTGAACGGGCGGATTTTCTATCGCCGGCTCATCCGGCTTGTCGGGCAATGCAGGCTCCGCGGGGTTGACCGGAACCGCCGGCGCTTCCGGCTCGGCCTGCTCGACGTTCCGAGGCGGCTCGGTGACTGAGGCACCCTCGTTCGCCTCGACGATGATGCGTTCCACAAGATTGAAGGCATCCTCGCGGAACGCCTTTCGGGAGGCGTCGCGGCTGTAGAACATGTGGCCGCCGGGGTAGACGATGCTGGAAACGCGCTGCCTGTCGCCGAACGCCGGGAGCTGATCGAGCACCAGCTCGCTCGCGAAGTAGGGCGTAACGAGATCGGTGTAGCCGTGCACCACGAGCACGCGGAATCTCCTGTCGAGCGCAAGCGCCTCCCGCAGGTCACTGACAGACTCCGGCGGCGTCGGCGAGTTGCCCCAGATCCAGCTCCGGTTCACCTTGCCGCTGAGCTTCACGTACTGACGGTCGGTGCGGTAATCGAGCTTCGCTCTGTAGAGTTCGAGCATGGCACCTGTCATCGGTGCCTTGAGCGCCGTCGTGAAGGGGTCCCTGTAGCGGGAATGGCGAGCCGTCGGGTCGGGATCGAGCCCGGTGATGCTCGCGTCATACATGCTGGCGATCTTGCCGGCGGGCCCGAGAACCTCCTCGGTGTAGATGCGCCCGCCGATCCGGCCACCATGTCGCCGCACCGTTTCCTCCGAGAGGCCGGTGATCTCCGAGACCTTGGCAACAACGCGGTCGAGCGCAGCGGAGTCCCGCGGGCCGCGCATGAGGTCTTCGAGGTAGCTGGTCCGGGCATATTCCTCGACATCCCGCAGCACCTCGCGCGTGACCGCCTCGCTGTGACGCTCCATCTCCGCTGCGGCGAGCGAGGGCAGCAGTGAGACATAGGCCAGCGGCGGATAGGTGCTGCGCCGGCTGGCGAAGTCGAGCACGGGCGAGACGAGCACGAGCGCGTTCAGTGCCATGCCGTGCTCGCCGTGCAGCTCACGGGCGATCCTCGGTCCGCGGAAGCCGCCATAGCTCTCGCCGACGAGGAGTTTCGGCGAGGCGAGCCGCCCGTTCTTGTGGACCCATTTCTGGATGACTTCGGAAATCGACTCGACATCACCCTCGATGGACCAGAAGTAGCTCGACCCGCCCTTCTCCCGGCTGCCGGCCCGGCCGGTCCGCCTCCGCTCCCGCGCTTCATCATCGCCGTCCGAATCGTCCGTGACGATGTGGCTGTAGCCGGTCCCGACCGGATCGATGAAGACGAGATCGGTGAAGTCGAGCCACGTTTCCGCATTGGGCAGAAGCGGTGCAGGGGCGGAGGGCGATGCCGCCGCCGCCTCCATACGGATGCGCCAGGGGCCGAGCGAGCCAATATGCAGCCAGGCCGAAGCCGACCCGGGGCCGCCATTGAGGGCGAAGGTCACAGGCCGTTGGGCGGCGGGCATGCCGTCGAGGGTATAGGCGATATAGCCCATCTCGGCGAGCACCCTGCCCTTGGAGTTGGTGATCGGGAACGAGCCCGCAGTCGCTTTGAAGCGGAGCTTACGGCTCGGCAGCTCGAGCGTGTGCTCCGTCACCACGTCCTGCGGGAGCCGCGAGGTCTGGGCGGGCGAGACGTCCTCGGCGAGCAGGCCGGTGGTCGCGCCGAAGACGAGCAGCAGTGCGACCGCGGTGGCTCTGAGTGTCGGTAGGAACAGCTTGCGGTCGGCCATAGTAACTCCCTCGACGTTGGCGGCGCTCCAGATCCTGCAACAGAGGATCATATCCTCTTGTATGAAACATGGCGGCAAGAGTGCCGTTGCATGCCCGACCGGGTTTCCGCCCTTGCAAAGGCAGGCTGGCGCCGCCGCCGGCCGGTCCGGGCGCAATTCACCGCTTTCGTCCTTCCGCGCCTTGCCGGCGGGGCCCGGTCCTGATGTGCTATGTCGCAGCTTCGGCACTGGCCCTGTGGCCGGCATACGTTTTCAATGCGGACTCGACTGAGGCGCCATAGCTCACAGTTATGAAAGACATGCTGGCAGACAATCTCATCCCCAAAGGGCTGTTTCTCGCTCCGGATCAGGCGAAAGAGGCGCGGCGCATCTGGCTGGCGGGAGAAGGGCAACGCCTGGATGCTCTGTCCGGGCTCACCGACGCGCAGCGTGCCTGGCTGCGGAGCCTGGAGTTCAAGGGCTCAGCGCGGAAGCATGTGCTCCTGCCGGGACCGGACGGGGCGCTCGCCGGCGCCGTGCTCGGCACCGGAAACGGTCAGAGCGGCGATCCGTGCGGTCCGTCGATCCTCCTCGCCGGCCAGCTTGCGGCAAGTCTGCCGGCGGGGTCTTACGCGTTTGCAGATCCTATTGAAGGAGCAGAAACGGCTGCCGTCGCCTGGGGACTGGGGGCCTATCGGTTCCGTCGATACAAGTCGAACGGCGGCGAGAGGCCACCCGGACTGGTTCTGCCGTCCGGTGCCGACCGGAGCGCCGTGGAGCGCATCGTGGAAGGCGTCTGGCTCGGGCGCGACCTCATCAACACCCCGGCAAGCGATCTTGGGCCCGCGGATCTCGAAGCTGCGGCCCGCCGTCTGGCCGAGCGGCATGACGCCTCGCTGACCGTCGTGACCGGCGATGAGCTCGAGGCAGAATTCCCGATGATCCATGCCGTCGGCCGTGCCAGCGCGCGGCCGCCGCGGCTCATCGACCTCGTCTGGGGGGCTGCCGATGCGCCCAAGGTGACGCTCGTCGGCAAGGGCATCTGCTTCGATACCGGCGGGCTCGACCTCAAGTCGGCGAGCGGCATGCTGCTCATGAAGAAGGACATGGGCGGTGCGGCCACCGCGCTTGCGTTGGCTCACATGATCATGGGCCTCGAGCTCCGCGTGCGACTGCGCCTGCTGATCCCGGCAGCGGAGAACAGCGTCGGCGGCAATGCCTTCCGCCCGGGTGACGTGTTGAAGAGCCGGTCCGGCAAGACGGTCGAGATCGGCAACACGGATGCCGAAGGGCGTCTGGTGCTGGCGGATGCCCTGACGCTTGCCGATGAGGAGAAGCCGGATCGCCTCATCTCCTTCGCCACGCTGACGGGCGCGGCGCGCGTGGCCCTCGGCCCGGATCTGCCGCCGCTTTATACGGACGACGATGCCTTTGCCGCAGAGCTGATGGAGGCGGGGCTGAGCGTCGGCGATCCCATGTGGCGGATGCCGCTCTGGAGCGGCTACGAGCGCAATCTCGATAGCGAGGTGGCCGAAATGAACAACGTCTCGGACGGGCCGTTCGCAGGCTCCGTCACGGCGGCGCTGTTCCTGCGCCGCTTCGTGCGCAATGCCGGCGCGTTCGCGCACCTCGACATCTATGGCTGGCGCCCGTCAAGCCGTCCGCTCGGTCCCAAGGGGGGCGAGCCGCAGACGGCGCGCGCCGTGTTCGAGGTGCTGCGGCGCGCCTTCAGACCAAGAACAGGACAGACGTAGTGAGACCAGACGTACAGACGCCGCGGCTCGATCCGCGGCTCAACGCCTACCGTGAGGATCTTGCAGCCGAATCGCTGCGCGGCAAGGTGGAGGCGCCGCGTTACGTTCCAGGGGTGAAGAAGCAGGTGATCCGCGCCGCAGTGGCCCTGCGCCGCCGGCCCGTTCCGACGGGCGGCCTCGATACCGAGGCGCTGTTCGGCGAGGTCGCCACCGTCTACGACGAGACGAACGGCTGGGCGTGGGTGCAACTGGATCGCGACGGCTACGTGGGCTATGTGCCGGCCAATGCTCTGGCGCCCCATGTGAAGCCGGCGACGCACCGCGTCTCGGCCCTGGGCACGTTCCTCTACCCGGCGCCGGACATCAAGACGACGCCCATCATGCACCTCAGCATCAACGCGCCGCTCTCCGTGGCCGAGCGGGTCGACCGGTTCTATCGGCTCGCCGCCGGCGGTTTCGTCATCGACCGGCACGTGACGGAAAGGAACCGCTGGGCGCGCGACTTCGTAGAGATCGCCGAACGTCTGATCGGCACGCCGTACCTGTGGGGCGGGCGAACCCGCGTGGGCATCGACTGCTCGGGACTGGTCCAGGTCTCGATGGAAGCCGCCGGTCTGAGGGCGCCGCGCGATACCGACATGCAGCAGGCCCAGCTCGGGACCGCCGTTCCCGTCACTCCGCGCCTGGAGAACCTGCAGCGCGGCGATCTCGTGTTCTGGCCGGGCCACGTCGGCATCATGTGCGACGCATTCATGATGGTGCACGCCAACGCCCACCACATGTCCGTTGCCATCGAGCCGCTTGCGACGGCAGCCCAGCGGATCTCGCGGTCAGGAACGGAGATTTCCGCGATCAAGCGGATATCGGCGTTGTCGGCTCAGAGCGTTTGAGCAGGGCTCATCGCCGATACGGCGCGAACGACTGGAGGAAGGCTTCCAGTTCCGTGTCCTCCACCGGCGGCGCTTCCGGGTTGCGGCGGCTGAAGCGGCCCTCGTCGGCACCCGGCAGGTCCACAATGGTTTCCACGCCGTATTCCAGGCCGGTGAAGCGGCTCGTCCAGCGGCGGACGAGGATGCGGCCGTTGGCAATTGCCCGAACGATCTGCGGAATGTCCGTCAGAGCATCGAGCGGCAAATCCTCGTAGGTTTCACCGCCGACGGTCATATCGAACTTGCGATCCGGCCGAAGGATGATCTCGAACGGGCAGGCGGTCTCGGCGTGGGGGACGGCGCTGATACGCCAAGCATCTCCGACCGGACCGAGCTCGATTTCGGCCCAGGGCTCCATCTCTTTCGCCCAGGTTTCGAGCGCCGAGATCACGTGCTGAAGCTGCTTGCGGAAGGTGTCGTCGGAAGCCATGCCGGACCGTTGGTCGAGGGAAGGTATTCGCGCGCGTGAGCCTAACGTGAGTCGACTGCCAGGGGCAGGTCGCAGTTCCCGGACGGTTTATATTCGCCGAATCCGGGAAGCTGGCGTCTCAATAGCCGCGCGAGCGATCGACAAGGTTCTCCAGCGGCTCTCCCGCCTGGTGGCGTTGGAGCTGGCGCAGCATGTAGCGGGAGATCGCCTCAGGCGTGCTTTCGGCAGCGTTGTGCGGCGTGACCACGGCACGCGGATGCGACCAGAGTGGGCTCGACTCGGGCAGCGGCTCCGTCTCGAACACGTCGAGCGAGGCGGCGTAAAGCTCGCCGGCATCGAGCGCCGCGACGATGTCCGCTTCGACCTGCAGTGCGCCGCGCCCTGCGTTGATGAGAACCGGGCCGGGCATGCGCGGATGCCGTCCGTGCTGCGACAGCTTCCGCAGAAGATCACGGTTGATGAGGCCCCGCGTCTCCGGGGTCAGCGGCAGAGTGCAGGCGAGGATGTCCGTGCCGGCGAGGAACGCATCGAGGCCCTCCTGTCCGGCAAAGCACTCGACACCCTCGATCGTCTTCTGGCTTCGGCTCCAGCCACGGAGCTGAAAGCCGAAAGGTCTGAGCGCCTTCGCGGTCGCTTCGCCCATGACGCCGAGGCCCATCAGGCCGACCCGCACCTCGTGCATCGCAGGCTCGCCACGGTAGTCCCACTTGCGCTCGCGCTGCAGCTCCAGGAACTCGCACATGCGGCGCTGATGGAAGAGCACGTGCAGCACGAGGTAGCCCACCATCCGGCCCGTCAGGTCCGGATCGACGAAGCGGACCACCGGCACGTCCGGCAGCTCGGGGTCCTTCATCAGGTGGTCGACGCCGGCGCCGACGGAGATGATGAGCTCGAGATTCGGGAAGGTCTTGAGCACGCCCATCGGCGGGCCCCAGGCGAGCGCGTAGCGGATATCCTCGACGGCCCCCGTATCGGGCCACACCCGGACATCGAGACCGGAGTTCAGTGCTCGCGCCGCCGACGCAAACTCCTCCGACCGCTGGCTTCCGATGATGAGCAGCGCCATCAGCTCCCCCCGCATAGATCAGTTCAGACGGCGAGCGCTCCGCGATGCTCGACCTTGAGGTCGAATGCGGCCGCGAGCAAGGCTTTCGTGTAGTCGGTCTTCGGTGCCCGGAAGATCTCCTCGGACGGACCTTCCTCGACCACCTTGCCGTTCCGCATCACGATGACGTAGCTCGACAGCGCCCGCACGACCTTCAGGTCGTGGCTGATGAACAGGTAGGCCAGATTGTGCCGCTCCTGCAAGTCCCGAAGCAGATCAACGATTTGCGCCTGCACGGACATGTCGAGCGCGCTCGTCGGCTCGTCCAGCATGACGAACTTCGGCTCGAGCACCATGGCGCGGGCAATGGCGATGCGCTGGCGCTGGCCGCCGGAGAACTCGTGCGGGTAGCGGTCCTGCGCCTCCGGGTCGAGCCCCACCTCGCTCAGCGCCTGGGCAACACGCGCGCGGCGCTCGTCGTAGCTGAGGTCCGGCTGCTGAATGGTGAGCCCTTCCTCGATGATCTGGCCGACCGACAGGCGTGGCGACAGCGACCCGTAAGGGTCCTGGAAGACGATCTGCATGTCCTTGCGCAGCGGACGCATGGCTTTCGAGTTGAGCCCGTCGATCCGGTTGCCGAGATAGGCCACCTGCCCCTGCGAGGAGATGAGGCGCATGATGGCAAGGCCGAGCGTCGTCTTGCCCGAGCCCGACTCGCCGACGACGCCCAGCGTCTGGCCGGCGCGGAGCTTGAGCGACAGTCCATCCACCGCCTTTACGTGGTCGACCGTCCGACGCAGCAGGCCCTTGCGGATGGGGAACCAGACCTTGAGATCGTCCGTCTGGACGACGATCCGCGACGCGGGGTTCATCGGCGGCGGTTCGCCTTTCGGCTCGGCACTGATGAGGTGGCGCGTGTACGGGTGCTTCGGATCGGCGAAGATGTCGGCCGTCTGGCCTTCCTCGACCACCTGCCCGTCGTTCATCACGTACACCCGCTCGGCCATCTTGCGGACGATGCCGAGATCGTGGGTGATCAGCAGCATGGCCATGCCGAGCTCGGCCTGCAGCTCCTTCAGCAGCTCCAGGATCTGCGCCTGAATGGTGACGTCGAGGGCCGTCGTCGGCTCGTCGGCGATCAGGAGATCCGGCTCGTTGGCGAGCGCCATGGCGATCATCACGCGCTGGCGCTGGCCGCCCGAAAGCTGGTGCGGAAAGGCTGACAGCCGCTTCTCGGGATCGCGCAGGCCGACGCGGCGTAGCAACTCGAGCACGCGCGCGCGGATCGCCTTGTCGTCCATGCCGCGGTGCAGCTTCAGCACCTCGCCCACCTGCTTCTCGATCGAGTGCAGCGGGTTGAGCGAGGTCATCGGCTCCTGAAAGATGATCGAGATCCGCGCGCCACGGATGTCGCGCATGTCGGCTTCGGATGCCTTCAGCAGGTCCTTGCCGTTGTAGATGATCTCGCCCGTCGGATGCGATGCCGCGGGGTAGGGCAGGAGGCGCATGATCGACAGGGCGGACACGGTCTTGCCCGAGCCCGATTCGCCGACAAGAGCCACCGTCTCGCCCTTGTTGATCGCGAACGAGACGCCTTTGACGGCGAGATTTGTCGTGTCGCCCGACCGGAACGCAACCGACAGGTCGCGGACCTGGACGAGAGGGTGATCAGTCTTCATTCTGACCTCACCGGAATGTCTTGCGCGGGTCGAGCGCGTCGCGCACCGCCTCGCCGATGAAGATGAGCAGGCTCAACAATGTGGCGAGCGTGAAGAACGCCGTCAGCCCGAGCCACGGTGCCTGCAGGTTCGCCTTGCCCTGAGCCAGCAGCTCACCGAGCGACGGCGAGCCGGGCGGCAGGCCGAGGCCCAGGAAGTCGAGCGCCGTCAGCGCCGTGATGCTGCCCGACAGGTTGAAAGGCAGGAACGTGAGCGTCGCCACCATCGCGTTCGGCAGCAGGTGCTTGAACATGATCTTGCGGTCGGAAAGTCCGAGCGCCCGCGCCGCCGTCACGTACTCGAAGTTGCGGGCGCGCAGGAACTCCGCGCGCACCACGCCCACCAGCGACACCCACTGGAACAGCAGCAGCACGCCGAGCAGCGTCCAGAAGCCCGGCACCAGCACCGACGAGATGATGATCAGCACGTAGAGCGACGGGATCGACGACCAGATTTCCAGCACACGCTGGAAAAAGAGGTCGACGCGGCCGCCGAAATAGCCCTGCACCGCGCCCGCCGTGACACCGATGATCGACGACAGGAACGTCAGTATCAGCCCGAACAGCACCGAGATGCGGAAGCCGTAGATCACGCGGGCCAGCACGTCGCGGCCCTGGTCGTCGGTGCCGAGCCAGTTGCGGTTGCCAAGCTCGTTGTAGCGCGCGAGCTGGTCGGCCGGCGCCTCGCAGATCTCCGCCTTCGTTGCCCACGGCGGCGGCGCGGGGAAGCCGAGGCAGCGGTCCTCCGGTCCCTTGATGCGCGGATAGTCCTTGTTGATCGACGTGTAGGAGTAGCGGATCGGCGGCCAGACCATCCAGCCGTTGCTCTCGATCTCCTCGATGATGAACGGGTCCTTGTAGTCCGTCACGGCCAGGAAGCCGCCGAACTTGGACTCCGGATAGTCGACAAGAACGGGCGAGAGCAGCTCGCCCTTGTAGGAGACGAGTAGCGGCTTGTCGTTGGCGATCAGCTCCGCGCCGAGGCTCAGCACGAAGAGCACCAGGAAGACCCAGAAGCTCCAGTAGCCGCGCCGGTTGGCCTTGAAGTTCTCCCAGCGGCGCCGGTTGATCGGCGTCATCGAGAAGCGGCGGCCGACAGCTCCGCGCATGCGGCCGATCCAGGTCGTCGGCTGGCGCTGGAAGCCTGGCGTGGTCGCGATCTTCTCTTGGCTCTCGATGCGTTCGGCCTTTTCGCCGGGCGCCGTCGTCTTCAGCTTGTCGTCTGCGCGCATGTCCATGGGCTCAGACCTCCCGGCTCTCGAAGTCGATCCGCGGATCAATGAGCGTGTAGACGAAGTCCGAGACGAGGTTCACCACCAGCCCGACCAGCGAGAAGATGTAGAGGGTCGCAAACACGACCGGATAGTCGCGGTTGATGATGCTCTCGAAGCCGAGCAGCCCCAGACCGTCCAGCGAGAAGATGGTCTCGATCAGCAGCGAGCCGGTGAAGAAGGCGCTGATGAACGCGCCCGGGAAGCCGGCGATGATGAGCAGCATCGCGTTGCGGAACACGTGCCCGTAGAGCACCTGGCCTTCGTTCAGCCCCTTCGCCCGCGCCGTGGTGACGTACTGCTTGCGGATCTCGTCGAGAAACGAGTTCTTGGTCAGGAACGTCATCGTCGTGAAGGCGCCGAGCGCCATCGCGGTGATCGGCAGCGCCAGGTGCCAGAAGTAGTCGACGACCTTCCCGGCGAGCGTCAGGTCCTCCCAGTAATCGGAGGTGAGGCCGCGTGATGGGAACCACTGGAAGAACGAGCCGCCGGCAAACAGCACCAGCAGCAGCACCGCCACGAGGAAGCCAGGCACCGCGTAGCCGACCACGAGGAAACCGCTGGTCCAGACGTCGAACCGCTCTCCGTCGCTCACCGCCTTGCGGATGCCGAGCGGGATGGAGATGAGGTAGGTGAGCAGCGTCATCCAGAGGCCGAGCGAGATCGACACCGGCAGCTTCTCGACAATGAGGTCAATCACACTGACGTCGCGGAAATAGCTCTTGCCGAAATCGAACACGAGGAAGTTCTTCATCATGATGAGGAACCGCTCGTGCGCCGGCTTGTCGAAGCCGAACTGCTTCTCGAGTTGGCGGATGAACTCCGGATCGAGCCCCTGCGCGCCGCGGTACTTGGAGGCGCCGCTGTCTTGCGCAACAGCCTGCGCGCCCGCCTGACCGGCGAGCCCGTCCCCCTGGCCGCCGCCGATCCGCGACGTGGCCGCAACGTCCGTACCTGAGATCTGCGCGATCACCCGCTCCACCGGTCCGCCCGGCGCGAACTGGACGATTGCGAAGCTGATGACCATGATCCCGAGAAGCGTCGGGAAGATCAGGAGAATTCGCTTAAGAAGATATGCGCCCATGCGGGGTAGAATACTCCCTTCCGCTAAGTGGCGTTTACGTATACCTAAAGCTTCGACGCTTTCTCCGCGTCGTACCACCACGTGTCTACTATGCCGCGGTCGTATTTCGGCTTGGTTTCCGGCCTGCCGAACTTGTTCCAGTGCGCTATGTTATGAAACGCCTTGTACCAGTGCGGCACCCAATAATGGCCGGCCCGCAGCACTCGATCCAGCGCCCGTGTGGCGGTGACCAGCTCCGCGCGAGATTTGGCTTCCAGTACTTTGGCGGCGAGGGCGTCGATGACCGGACTCTTGATGCCGGCAAGATTGAAGCTGCCGTCCGTCTCAGCCGCAGCACTCCCGAAAAAGTTCAAGAGCTCTACGCCGGGTGTAAGGCGCATCACGAAACGCTGCGTGATGATGTCGAAGTCGAACGCCTTTACGCGCCGCTCATACTGCGCCGGGTCGACGCGCCGGATATTCGCCTGAACGCCAAGCGCCTGCAGGTTTTTAATATAGGGACCGATGACCCGCTCGAAAGTGGGCTCGTAGATCAGGAACTCGATCGTAAGCACCTCCCCGTCCTTGTTGACCCGCTGGTTGCCTTTCAGCTCCCAGCCGGCCTGATTGAGGAGTTGCGCGGCTGTCCTCAGCAGACGCCGATCGGAGCCGGAGCCATCCGAGACAGGAGGGACGTAGACCTCGTCGAACACCTCGGGCGGCAACTGGTCGCGATAGGGCTCGAGGAGGGCCAGCTCCTCCGGTGAGGGCTTGCCGCTGGCCTTCAGGTCCGAGTTCTCGAAGTAGCTCGCCGTGCGCGTATAGAGCGAATAGAAGAGATTACTGTTCGTCCACTCGTAGTCGAAGGCATAATCGAGCGCCTTGCGCACCCGCGGGTCCGAGAACTTTGGCAGGCGCGTGTTGATGAAGAAGCCCTGGGCCCCCGACGGGCTCTCGTCCGGCAACGTCAGCAGGACGATGCGGCCGTCCTTCACCTGCGGGATATCGTAGCCGGTCGCCCAGTCCTTGGACGTGAACTCCTCGCGCAGGTCGTAGGCGCCCGACTTCAGGCTTTCGAGCTGCGCAGTGCGGTCGCGGAAGTATTCGTAGCGGATCTCGTCGAAGTTATACCTGCCAACGTTCACAGGCAGGTCCTTGGCCCAGTAGTCCTCGCGGCGCTTGAACGTCGTGAAGCTGCCCTGCTTGAACTCGGAGATGCGGTACGGCCCAGACCCCAGCGGCGGCTCGAGCGTCGTCTGGTCGAATTCGCGCGTGTCGTAGTAGGCCTTCGAGAGCACTGGCAGCGAGGCCACGATCAGCGGCAGATCTCGCAGGTTCTCGCCTTCAAGGACATAGCGGACGGTGTGCGGCCCGAGCACTTCCGCGCGGACCACGTCGCGCATGGAGATGCGGTACTGCGGGTGGCCCTTGGCCTTCAGGGTCTCGAAAGTGAACGCCACGTCCTCGGCCGTGACAGGCGAGCCATCGGAGAACTTCGCCTCGGGTCTCAGCTCGAACGTGACCGAACGCCTGTCTGGAGCAACCGCGGCCGACTTTGCGACGAGCCCATAGACGGCATCCGGCTCGTCGGCCGCCCGCACCATGAGGCTGTCGAACAGAAGGTTGAGCCCCTGTGCCGCGTCACCGCGCAGAATGAACGGGTTGAAGCTGTCGAACGTGATGGTCGCTGCCGGCCCGATGTGCGCCAGTCGTCCGCCCTTCGGCGCGTCCGGATTGACATACTCGAAGTGCTTGAAGTCCGGGCCGTACTTCAGCTCGCCGAAAGCGGACAGGCCGTGGCTCGCAACCTCGTTGGCCGATAATTGCATCGTCAGGGCGAGGCCGCAGAGGAGGGCTGCTGCGAGCCGAATCACAAGCCCGCGTCCGGGTAAGCAGCTTCTTCCGATGAACCTTGATCGAATCTCTCGGTCCCCACCACCGTCATTCCCGTGAAGGCGGGACTCCACGACGCGCGGCAGGACTGGTACGGTGTGCGGCATGTCGCGCCGGTGCCGCGCCGTCGTTAGGACATCCTCGTGGTGAGGTGACCTGGATGCCCACCTCCGTGGGCATGACGGAGCTGAAGGTGAGGGAGCCCCCAACCGGTCGACGATAGCGCGGGCTTTGCGGTCCAGTCTCATCCTCGCCCCCGCTGCGCGTTGAGCTTCTGCTGCTTCTCAGCGTCGAGCCACCAGACCCGCATGAAGGATGGGTCCTGCTCCGGCAGCTTGTCCGGCCGGCCGAACATGTCCCAGACGGCGATGCGGTCGTAGGGAGAGTGCCAATTCGGAATGACGTAGAAATTCCACAGCAGCACGCGGTCGAGTGCGCGGGTGGCCGCCACCAGCTCCTCCCGGTCCGAGGCGTAGATGATCTTGTCGATCAGCTTGTCGATGGCCGGGTTCTTGATGCCGATGGAGTTCATGCTGCCTTGCGTATCGGCAGCGGCCGAGCCCCAGAAATTGCGCTGCTCGTTGCCCGGCGAGTTCGACTGCGGGAACGAGTCGACGATGATGTCGTAGTCGAACGTGTCGGCACGCCGCTGATACTGCGACGTATCGACGATCCGCACCGTCGCTCGCACACCGAGTCGCTCCAGATTCGTCTTGAACGGCAGCACGACGCGCTCGAAGTCCGGCTGCACCAGCAGGAATTCGACGGAAAGCTGCTCACCCTTGGCATTGGTCAGAACCCCGTTCTGGGGCTTCCAGCCGGCTTCCGCGAGAAGCCGGGCTGCCTGCCGAAGGTTATTGCGCTGGTCCTGCGGCGTGGCGCTCACCGGGTTCGTCCACTCGGTCGTAAAGACCTCCGGCGGCACCTCGTCCTTGATTTCATTGAGGATCTCGAGCTCGCGGCCGGTGGGCAGGCCCGTTGCTTCCAGCTCCGAGTTGCCGAAATAGCTCTCCGTTCGCTTGTACTGGTCGAAGAACAGGTTCCTGTTCATCCACTCGAAGTCGAAGGCCAGATTGAAGGCCTGGCGCACGCGAACATCCTGGAACTGCGGCCGGCGCAGGTTCATCACGAACGCCTGCATCGGCGTCACGCGCTTGATCGGGATCTCTTCCTTCTTCACCAGCCCGCGGCGAACGGCGTCGAAATCATAGGACGTCGCCCAGTTCTTGGCGCTCGTCTCGCGCCAGAAGTCGATCTGGCCAATCTTGAAGGCTTCGAATGCCGGCACGCGGTCGCGGAAATAGTTGAAGACGAACTCGTCGAAGTTCCACTGGCCCTTTGACACGGCCAGGTCCTTCGCCCACCAGTCCTTCACGCGCTCGTAAGTGATGCTGCGACCTGGATCGAACGACTTGACCTTGTACGGTCCGGAACCGAGCGGCACCTCGAGCGTGCTGCGCGACAGGTCGCGCGGCGAGCCGTTGGCGTCTTGTCCTTCCCAGAAATGCTTGGGCAGAACAGGGATCTGGCCGACGATCTGCGGCAGCTCGCGATTGCCCTTCTGGTCGAAGGTGAAGGTCACCTCGTGCTCGCCCGTTTTCTCGGCGCGCACCACGTTGCGATAATAGGCGTTGTAGTGCGGGTGCGCCTTCTTCAGAGCCTCGAGCGAGAAGACGACGTCCTCGGGCTTGATCGGCTCGCCGTCGTGAAAGCGCGCCTCGGGTCGTAGCCCGAACGTCGCGGCCGAGAAGTCATCGGGGAAGGACACCCATTCGGCAACGAGGCCGTACTCGGTCGAGGGTTCATCCGGGCTCGAGGCCATGAGCGTGTCGTAGATCAGGCCGATGCCGAGCGCAGCGCTGCCCTGCACGGAGAAGGGATTGAGGCTGTCGAACGATCCCATCGCCCATTGGCGCACGGTGCCGCCCTTGGGCGCATCTGGATTGACCCAGTCGAAGTGCTGGAAATCAGGCCCGAACCTCGGCTCGCCGACAAGCGAGAGCGCGTGATGCCGTGTCCCGGTCCCGGCCTGCAGAACGGCGCTGCCTGCATTGAGCGCCAGCACCGTTGCGGCCAGCGCCAAAAGTCCCTTGCCTATACTACGCGTGAACCGTGCCTGCACACGTTACTCCTGGTTGCGCTTCCTGCGGATTGCCCCCGGTCCGTTCATGCTCGAACCGCTGGAAACGTGAAAAGATGAGGTCGCGACGGCTTCGAGGCAATCGTCGCTGCCCTTATAGCAGCAATCGCGGCCCCGCAAACGCCATGGCCGGGCCGTATTAGCAATGATCGTCATAACAAGGGTTTAAGCCCGGGGCAAAGGCGCACCGGGCCGCATCCTTCACGTGCTGGTGATGTGCGGCGGCCGGTCACGGGAGGACCGGCCAGCAGCAAGACGCGGCTTGATCTTCGCGACAGAATGCCGTCCTGGCGGCCCTCAGTTGGCCGAGGGCAGCGGAGGCGGGTTGTCGTTCAGCGTCCGCAGATAGGCCAGCAGGTCGGCGATTTCAGCCTCGCCCTTGATGCCGGCGAAAGCCATCTTGTTGCCCGGAACCGCATTGCGCGGATTGTGAATGAAGTTCGCCAGGTCCTCGTAGGTCCACTCGCCTTCCTGGGACTGCATGGCTGCAGAGTAGTTGTAACCCTCCGCTTCGCCCTTCGGCCGCCCGACAATGCCCCAAAGATTGGGCCCTGTCATATTGCGACCGCCCTTGTCCGGCGTGTGGCAGGTCGTGCAACGCTTGAACGCAGCCTGGCCATTCTCGGGGCTCGCGTTCTGCAGCAGCGCGGCGACCTCCTGGAAGTTCACGCCGGCTGGAGCCGCAGGCGCTGAGGAATCCTGCGCGGCCGACACCTCGACCGGAAGCTCGTACCCCGCCTTCTCAGGCTTGTGGCTCATCTGGATCTCGATGAACGTCGCCGTTCCGAACATGAGCAGAAGCGCCGCGAGCACAGCCCCGGCGATCTTGTTCAACTCCCAGGTATCCATCGACTCCCCAGCCCTCTTGCCCGCAGCCCGTCCGCGTTTTCCTACTCGTGCCTTGATCGGCGGCCGACTATAGAAAGTCTCATTCTTCATGCAACCGGGCCTGCGGTTCGGTCCAGCGGCTGGCCCCGAGACCAATTGTCACTCACCACGCAGAACGAGAGCAAAAGGCGCGCGCAAATGACCGGCACGCTCGTCATCATCCCCGCCCGCATGCAGGCAACACGGCTGCCCGGAAAGCCGTTGGCGGACATTCGCGGCAAACCCATGATCGTCCACGTCTGGGAGCGTGCACAGGCGGCCGACGTTGGCCGTGTGGTGGTTGCGACCGATACGCCCGAGATCGCCGATGCTGTTTGGGAGGCAGGCGGAGAAGCCGTCGTGACGCGGGCAGACCACGCCTCGGGCTCCGATCGCGTTTTCGAGGCTCTCCAGCAGGCCGATGCTGGCGGCAAGGTGGAATACATCGTCAACCTGCAGGGCGATCTGCCGACGCTGGAGCCCCGCCTCGTCCGTGAATGTCTCGCCCCGCTTTCCGTGCCAGGGGCCGACATCGCCACGCTGGCTGCGGAGATCACCGAGCCGGAAGAGAAGGTGGCGCCAAGTGTCGTCAAGGTCGTGGGTACGTCTATCGGGTGCAACGCGGCAGGCCGGCTGAGAGCGCTCTACTTCACACGCGCGACCGCGCCCTACGGCGACGGGCCGCTTTATCATCACATCGGCATCTACGCCTTCCGCCGAGCGGCGCTGGAGCGATTCGTTTCGCTTCCACCGTCACCGCTGGAGCAGCGCGAGAAGCTGGAGCAGCTTCGCGCTCTCGAGAACGGAATGCGCATCGACGTGGCGCTCGTTGACACGGTTCCGCTCGGTGTCGATACTCCGGCCGATCTGGAGAGGGCTCGCCAACTGCTCGCGCCTGAACGCACGCTCAAGACCTGAGCAGCGGCCTGTCATCTCCCAGCCATCCCGATCGAGCATCATGCCGCAGTCCAGAACGAAATCGACGGCCGGTGCCAGCCGCTCCGCGCCTCAATCGGCTCACAGCCGGGGCAGAGCCGCCTCGAACCGCATCTCCTACCAGGGAGAGCCCGGCGCCAATTCTCACATGGCGTGCACTGAGGTCTTTCCGGACCTGGAACCGATGGCGTGCCCGACGTTCGAGGATGCGCTGGCGGCAGTGAAGTCGGGCGAGGCGCGCTATGCCATGATCCCGATCGAGAACTCGGTCGCGGGCCGCGTAGCAGATATTCATCACCTGCTGCCCAACGCAGGGCTCTTCATCATCGGCGAGCACTTCCTGCGTGTGCGTCATCAGCTCATGGCGCTGCCGGATGCCAGTCTCGACACGATCAAGACCGTGATGAGCCACACCCAGGCGCTGGGCCAGTGCCGCAACACGCTGCGCCGGCTGGGCCTCAAGCCGGTGCCGGAGGCAGACACGGCAGGCTCGGCGCGCATCGTCAGCGAGCAGAAGGACCTGAGCCTCGCCGCGATCGCCTCGACGCTTGCGGCCGAGATCTACGGGCTCAGGATTCTCAAGAGCGACATCGAGGACGAGGCGCACAACACGACCCGCTTCGTCATCCTCGCGCCCGAGCCCGACGATGCGGACCCGGGCCAGGGGCCGTTCGTAACGACGTTCATATTCCGCGTCCGTAACGTCCCGGCTGCGCTCTACAAGGCGATGGGGGGCTTTGCGACGAACGGCGTCAACATGACGAAGCTCGAGTCCTATCAGCTCAACGGCGCCTTCACGGCGACGATGTTCTACGCCGACATCGAAGGCCATCCGGCGGACAGGCCCGTGCGGCTGGCGCTGGAAGAGCTGTCGTTCTTTTCGTCAGAACTCAAGGTGCTCGGCACCTATCGCGCCAGTCCCTACCGGGCGCTCGTCGAGCAGCAACGCTACGATTAGCCCGGACATTCGAGCCGAACTGCGGAGGTTATCATGAAGCTCAAGGACAAGGTTGCAATCGTCACCGGCGGCGCGTCTGGGTTCGGCAAAGCCATCTGTGAGCTCTATGCGAAGGAAGGCGCCAAGGTGATGGTGGCCGACATCAACGGGCAGGGCGCGCGGGATGTGGCGAACGGCATCGGCGAGGCGGCCGCGCATATTGCGTGCGACGTGTCGAAGAAGGCCGATGTCGATGCCATGGTCGCCGAGACGGTGAAGACGTTCGGTGGCGTCGACATCATGGTCAACAACGCTGGCTACACGCACAAGAACCAGTGGTTGCTGAACATCTCCGAGGAGGAGTTCGACCGCATCTTCGACGTCAACGTCAAGGCGATCTATCTCGCGACGATGGCCTGTGTGCCGGAGATGGAGAAGCGCGGCGGCGGCGTCATCATCAACACGGCCTCGACCGCCGGCGTGCGGCCCCGTCCCGGCCTTACCTGGTACAACGGCTCGAAAGGCGCTGCGATCGTGCTCACGAAGTCCATGGCGGCTGAGCTGGCACCGAAGAAGATCCGCGTTTGCGCCATCAATCCCGTGATCGGCGAGACCGGCATGCTGGAGCTGTTCATGGGCATGCCCGACACACCGGAGAACCGGGCGAAGTTCCTCGCCACCATCCCGCTCGGCCGCATGTCGAAGCCAGCCGACATCGCCAACGCCGCCCTGTTCCTCGCCGACCCGGCATCCGAGTTCATCACCGGCGTGGCGTTGGAAGTTGATGGCGGGCGCTGCGTCTGATTACTGCAGTTGCTTCAAGGAGCGGCGCTCGAGCGCCGCTCCGGGTTTCGGCTGCGGAAGGAGCACGGCATTGATCTGCCAAATGCGCCCCTTCGAGAAGCGGGACTATGAGCGCGTGCTGCAGATCTGCATCGATGCTTTCACCCCGCATCATCACTTGTTCGAAAAGACGCTCGGTCGAGAGATCTTCCAGCTCCAGTATCATGACTGGCGGGAGCAGTACGCCGACTACCTCGGCAAGCTTCCCGGCTCCGACCCAGCCGTGAAAGCCTATGTCGCGGAGGTGGAGGGCGAGCTGGTCGGTTTTGTCGTCACCATCATGGACGACAGGAAAAAGACCGGAGAGATCGGCCTCAACGCCGTGGCACCCGGCCACCAGGGCAGGCGCATCGGCCGGGCAATGTACGAGTTCGCCTTGGCGGAACTGAGCAAGCAGGGGGCCCAAGCCGCCTACGTCGGTACCGGGGCGGACGCCGCACACGCACCGGCCCGCGCGGCTTATGAAGCCGTAGGCTTCGACAAGGCCATCCCGGCCCTCCACTATTTCAGAAAACTCTGAGCTCGCTCACTCACACCCGTCAGGCCGCGCCTAATACTCCCCCTCCACAAAGGCTGTGATCAGCGACCGCGCGATGGCCTGCTGGCCGGGCACCCACAGGCCTTCGGGGTGCTTGCCTTCGAGCATCAGCCGGACGTCCTCCCGCGGGAACCAGCGGGCGTCGACGATCTCGTTCGGGTCTATCGTGATGTCGGTCGAACGGGCGATGCCGATGCAGCCGATCATCAGCGAGTGCGGGAACGGCCACGGCTGCGTCGAGTGGAAGCGGACTTCGCCGACCTCGATGCTCGTCTCCTCTTTGGTCTCGCGGCGAACGGCATGTTCGATGTCTTCGCCGGGCTCGATGAAGCCGGCCAGCGTCGACCACATGTTCTCGGCGAAGCGCGCCTCGTGACCGAGCAGGCAGCGGTCGTTCGGCGGGTCGACGATCAGCATGATCACGACCGGGTCCGTGCGCGGGAAGTGCTCCTGTCCGCAGGCCCAGCATTTGCGCTTCCAGCCGCCGTCCTTGATCAGCGTCGTGCCGCCGCAATGTCCGCAGCAGCGGGTGTTCTCGTGCCAGGCAGCAAGCGCCTTGGCGAGACCCAGCAGTGATAGCTCGTCCGGCGGAAGCACGCCCTGCATGGCGAGCGAGCGAAGATCCACGATGGGCCGCATCATCTCCAGCCCGCCCGGCGCATTGCGGGCCCGGTGCTCGGTGACGGCAATGGCGAAGCGGCCGCCGCCGCTGGACGGCTCGACCCCCAGAAACAGGGAATCGGTCACCGGCAGCCCGACCCGTTGCATCTCCTCGCGGGTGAACCAGCGGATACTGCCCTCGGTACGCTCCGGATTCGAATTGATCACCGGCTTCTGGTCGGCAAGTACGAGGAAACGCGCCTCTGGCGCCGAAAGAAGGGCTTCGAGGTAAGCGGAATCCGCCCGCTTGCCGCTCTGGCGGTCGAGCAGCGTCGAGGCTCCGAGTGTGGGTTTGAACATGTCCTGCATTCCTCCCAGCGGACCCGCACATCAGCACAGCCGCCCGACTGTGCGCAATGCGCTCGCGGGCATGGCTGGTAATTATGTAGGAAATCGGGAGCAGACGGCGCGCGGGTGCCCTGGCCAGAAAGCAACGGGTCCTGCGTCGCTCCTCCCTGACCCCGAGGCTTGTAACTTGCCGGCCGAAGCGTCATATTCCGCGCGGGAGGCTGGCGGCGGACGTTTCCCTCGCCAACCGGGTCAGGTCCGGAAGGAAGCAGCCCTAGCGACCAGGAGACGGGTCGTTCGTCAGTCTCTCGTATTGCCTGCCGCCTCCGGTTCCCCTGGGGCGGTTGTCTGCGTCGGCACTCGACTGTACGCGCTACCGAACCCACCGGCGCAATTCGAGCCGTCCCAATTCTGACACCGAACGGCGATGCAGGGGGGCCGATGGCGAATAGTTCCACCCCACCGACCGATCTGCTGGGCGACAAGGGCCAATCCGCTTCGAAGGCGGCCTATGTCGTGCTCGCACGCAAGTATCGCCCCGAGACGTTCGAGCAGCTCATCGGCCAGGAAGCGATGGTGACGACGTTGAGAAACGCGTTCGCCACGGATCGCATCGCGCAGGGCTACATGCTGACGGGCGTGCGCGGGGTCGGCAAGACTACCACTGCCCGTATTCTCGCCCGCGCACTCAACTACGCGAAGCCCGACCTGCCGAACCGGCCGACCATGGACATGGACGGCTACGGCGAGCACTGCCTGCAGATCATCCAGAGCCGCCATCCCGACGTGATCGAGATGGACGCCGCGTCCAATACCGGCGTGGACAATGTTCGGGAGATCATCGAGAACGCCCGCTACCGGCCCATTCTCGCGCGCTACAAAGTCTTCATCATCGACGAAGTCCACATGCTCTCGAAGAGCGCATTCAACGCACTGTTGAAGACGCTCGAGGAGCCGCCGGAGCACGTCAAGTTCATCTTCGCCACCACCGAGGTGCGCAAGGTGCCGGTGACGGTGCTGTCGCGCTGTCAGCGGTTCGACCTGCGGCGGGTGGATGTTCCGCTGCTCGTGTCGCACTTCAAGTCCATCCTCGCGCAGGAAGGCGCAGAGGCCGAGGACGAGGCACTGGCGTTGATCGCGCGCGCGGCCGGTGGCTCGGTGCGTGATGGCCTGTCGATACTTGACCAGGCGATAGCGATGGGCGCGGGAAAGGTGACCGTGCCCGCCGTCCGCGCCATGCTTGGCCTCGCCGACCGCGGGCGCATCTTCGACCTTCTCGAAGTCCTGATGCGCGGCTCCGCAGCCGATGCGCTTCGTCAGCTCGCGCAGTTGCATGGCGACGGTGCCGATCCGGCGCAGATCCTGGCCGACCTTGCCGATACGGTGCATGCAGCCACGCGCATCAAGATCATCGGAGAAGAGGGCGCCAGCGAGGACCTCTCCGCCGAGGACCGGCGGCGGGCCGCAAGCCTGGGCAAGCAGCTTTCCATTCCGGTGCTGACCCGCGCCTGGCAGATGCTGCAGAAGGGCTATGACGAGGCGTCTCGGGCGGCTCAGCCTCTGCAGGCCGCCGAAATGGTTCTGATCCGGATCGCCCATGCGGCGGAGCTGCCGTCACCTGATGACCTCATCCGCCTGCTCGGTAATGGAGGCGGGCAGGTGCGCGCGGGTGCTCCCGCTGCGGGTCCGCAGGAAGGCGCCCGGATGGAGGCACCTCCGCCGCCAGCCATGCGAGCGCGCGATGCCGGTGCCGACCGGCCGCCGCCCCCAGGCGGCGCGGCGGCACCAGCGGGCACGGGGCCGCGCAGCTTCGCCGAGGTCGTCGCGCTGGCTGGTGAGCACCGAGATGCCCGACTGAAGGTGCATCTGGAAGAGCACGTGCGGCTCGTGCGGTTCGAGCCCGGCCGGCTGGAGATCCACCCCATCGACGGCAGCCCGCCGGGGCTCGCCAACGAGCTGAGCGAGAAGCTTGCGAAGTGGACCGGCCGGCGCTGGGTCGTGGCCGTCAGCCGCGAAGAGGGCGAGCCACCGATCGGCGAGGTGCGCCGCCAGCGCGAGGCAGCCGAGCTCGAAGAGATCAAGGCTCATCCGGCTGTTCAGGCTCTGATGGACGTTTTCCCGGGCGCGGAAGTGAAGGCGGTGAGGCCTCTGGCGGGCACGCCGGAGGACGAGTGCAAGACCGGATAGGCGGGACGCGAGTTATGTCCCGAACAGACCACACCGAAACGTCATCCCGGGCCTTGTGCCTGGGATCCACACAACCGCGAGCTCAGGAGCAAGAGGCTCGATGGATCCCGGTGACAAGCTTCTTGGATGACGACCAGAATCCATGGTGATGACAGGATCTACACGGAAGGGCAGGTGCAGTTCTATGCGCCGCAGTTGGAGATGATACCATGAAAGATCTGATGGGTATGATGAAGCAGGCGCAGGAGCTGCAGGCCCGCGTGCAGAAAATGCAGGAGGAGCTTGCCGCCCTCGAGATCGAGGGCCAGGCAGGCGCCGGGCTTGTCCGGATCACCCTCAACGGCAAGGGGGAAATGTCCCGGCTCAAAATCGACCCGAGCCTGTTGAAGCCGGACGAGGCTGAAATTCTCGAGGATCTCATCATCGCCGGCTTCCAGGACGCCAAGGGCAAGGTCGAAGCGGCCATGCAGGAGAAGATGCAGGACGTCACCGGCGGTCTGCCGCTGCCGCCCGGGCTGAAGCTCTTCTGAGCCGGCGTCCTGTGGTCTGATTGGGGGCAAGCGGGGGGATGCGCACGGGCAGGACCATGGCCGGGCCGGAGATCGAGCGACTGGTGCAGCTTCTGGGGCGCCTGCCGGGGCTCGGCTTCCGGTCGGCTCGCAAGGCGGCGCTGGCGCTCTTGAAGCGCCGCGAGGAGCTGCTGGTGCCGCTGGCGGCCGCGCTCAACGACGCTGCGGCCAAGCTCGTCGAGTGCTCGGTCTGCGGAACCATCGACACGGTCGATCCGTGCACCATCTGCCGGGACCCGCGCCGCGACCGTTCACTGATCGTCGTGGTGGAGGACATTGCGGACCTCTGGGCGCTCGAGCGCGCAGGCGTCGTCAATGCGCTCTATCACGTCCTGGGCGGCCATCTCTCCCCGCTCGACGGCATCGGTCCAGAGCGTCTCAACGTCGGCCGCCTGATCGAGCGCGCCCACGATCCAGAGGTGAAAGAGGTTCTACTCGCGCTCAATGCGACCGTCGAAGGGCAGTCCACGGCGCATTATCTCACCGAGCAGCTCGAGGGCACCTCTGTCAGCGTGTCTCGCCTGGCGCAGGGCGTGCCGGTCGGCGGTGAGCTCGACTATCTCGACGAGGGGACACTGGCAGCCGCCATCAAGGCGCGCCATCGGATCTGAACTGCAAATCCAATGTAAGGGGGCCAGCGTGCAGTATTTGACACTTCGAAACGGCGCGCGCGTTCCGGCGCTCGGGCTCGGCACCTGGGGCATGGGCGAGCGGCGCGGGAACCGATCGGCTGAAGTGAAAGCGCTGCAACTTGGTCTCGACCTCGGCATGACTTTGATCGATACCGCCGAGATGTACGGGGACGGCGGCGCGGAAGAGGTGGTTGGTGAGGCCATCGCGGGGCGGCGTGATGGCGTTTACGTCGTCAGCAAGGTCTATCCGCACAACGCCTCCCGCTCCGGCGCCATTGCCGCCTGCGAGCGCAGCCTGAAGCGGCTCGGCATCGATACGCTCGACCTCTATCTGCTGCACTGGCGCGGCAGCATTCCGCTCCGGCAGACGGTAGAGGCGTTCGAAAAGCTGAAGGCGGACGGCAAGATCCGCGCCTGGGGCGTGAGCAACTTCGATCCGTCTGACATGGCCGACCTCGCCAAGGTGGTCCCGGAGGGTGCGTGCGTCGCCAACCAGGTGCTCTATCATCTGGGCTCGCGCGGCATCGAGTGGGACCTGCTGCCGGAGGCCCGCGAGCGGGGCAACGCGATCATGGCCTATTCCCCGCTCGGACAGGCCGGCATCCTGCGCAACGGTACGCTGAAGGCCATCGCGGACAAGCATGGTGTGAGCCCCGCGGCCGTGGCGCTGGCGTGGGTTCTGCGCCACGATCACGTCTTCACGATCCCGAAAGCCGCCAGCCCGGAGCACGTCCGCGCCAATGCGGCGGCTGCCGATCTCGCGCTCGACGCGGATGATCTGAAGGCGCTAAACGAGGCATTCCCTCCGCCGCGCGGGCCGGAGCCGCTGGCAATGCTCTGAATTGCCAGGCTCGCGAGTTTACAGGCTATTAGGGGTTATACGGAAAGTCAGACCACAAAGCCTTCACATTTTGATTGTGCGCGGTCCCTTTGACGGTAGTATGCAACCTTCTGCATGCCTCTGTGCGGGGACGATGTGCGTACCAGGGGAGAGGACGATCTGCTGCGCGTTACGGGTCGCTTCTACGAGGCGGCAGCGCAGCCGGAGCTGTGGCGAACGGTTCTGCACGAAACCAGCGAGCTGCTGGGCGCTGACGGAGCCGCGATTTTGGGATTCCCGAACAGCAGTGTTGGCGCCTTCTGGTCCGAGGGCATCGACGAATTGGCCGATCGGTTTCTGAATGAGGGCTGGCACAGCAACAATTCGCGTGCCGCCCGCGCCATGCGCCTGCGGAGCCGTAAAAGGGTTGCGACCGAGTCCGACCTCTTCACCCCGGAAGAGCTCGAACGGCTCCCTTTCAACGCCGAGCTGATCAACAAGCTGGGATTTCGATGGGCCACGGGCGCGATTCTTGGAGAGCTGATGGGGGCAACGCTCGTCTTCTCGGCGGAGCGCCTGGCACGCAGGGAACGCTTTGATCGAACGGAAACGGCGATAGTCGAGGCGCTGGCGCCGCATCTGCTGAGGGCAGCACAATTGGCCTTCCACCTCGGCGATGCGCGCGGCGACGGTATGCTGACCGCATTCGAGCAGACCGGGACAGCGGCCGTCCTCATCGATTACACAGGCCGCATTGTGCGGATGAACCGGCAGGCGGAGCAGCATCAGGGCAGCGCGTTCTGCATCGCGGGCGGCCAGCTCATGGCGAAGGAGAGAAGCTGCGATGCCGGTCTGCAGCGCGTGATCGGCTACGCGCTGGCCGGGCCCTGTCACGCCGTCGCGCCTCCACCGGCGGCGGCGCTGACGCGGGCACAGGGCCGGCCTTTGGCGGTGATCGGACTGCCGATTGCGGGGGCGGCCAGAGACATCTTTCAGCAGGCCAAGGTGATCCTGCTGCTGATCGACCCCGAGCAGCGCCGCACGGCGCCGGAGACGATCCTTCAGCAGGTGTTCCGGCTGACACCGGCCGAGGCACGCCTCGCGGTTGCGATTTCAAGCGGTCTCGAGCTCAAGGGGATCGCGGAGATGCGCCGGGTTTCTCTCGGCACCGCCCGCGCTCAGCTCAAATCACTGATGGCGAAAACCGACACGCACCGGCAAGGGGAGCTGGTGGCGCTCCTGTCCCGGCTCGCGGCGGTTCCCACGCAGATCGGGGCTGGGAGCAGCAGCCCGGCGGATCTCGTCAAGGCAGCGAGACCGCGCCGAGCGGCCAGAAGGCTGGAGTAAGCTGGCGCACGGCGCGGTCTTGCGGACAACCCGTTCAGTCGGGGGCCCCTGGTATCCTCGGGTTGTCATTCGAATGCGATGCGGAACGGGTCCGTCCGGCTAAGGCGCTTCCTGCGAAATCAGACCGCACGTCATCCTGGTACAACTGGGCCGTCTCCCGGCCATTGCCGAGGACGGCCCAGGCTGCCCGCCAGGACATCTCAAATCGGCCGATGGTCCTCAAAATGGGAATGGCGGGCGGAGGGACCCCAAGGCCTGCGACGGCAGACCAGTGGACCGGGACCATCGAAGCTCTCGCAATGCATGCCATCAAAGTCGCCCGTTGACTGAAATGCTGTGATCGCCGCCCCTGCCGAGGCCGACGCATCTCAACGGCAATGCTGCTTTTAGGACAAGAGCGCTCACTTGCGCGTCTCCCAAATGGGGGATGACGTGCGCTACGGATCGTCGGTGTGCGAATTGGGTTGCAAAAAGCGCGTACGACACCAGTGGGGGCGCCTCACCCCCTGGTGAACGGGGGTGCACCTGTCCGCCAGTCAGCAGGACCCGAGAAGAGGCCAGGTTCCTGCTCAGTCCACCACCTGGAAGCCTTTCCAGTACGGGTCCCGATCGTCGACGAAGATGGTGTTGAAGCCGGTCACGCGCGCCCAACCCTCGATGGA
>JAWLCO010000050.1:0-3481 GCA_041687075.1 Hyphomicrobiaceae bacterium
AGCCGTATCGATGCCAAGGTCGGCCTGGATCAGCAGATCCTCGAGCTCGTCGAGGGTATCGGCGTCGAGCTTGCGTTTGGCAAAGACGCCCGTGATGCCATCGGACAGCCGGCTGGACGTTTTCGTCAGCCCAGCCTTAAGGCGATCGAACCAGCTTGCTTTCGCTCTGGGCTGCTCAGGTTCGGCTGGCGCCGCTTTTTCCGTTAGAGCTTCCAGTTCCTCCTCAGGTGCGGGCTCAACCCCAGGCTCCGCCGCCTCTGCCGCTTCCTCGCTCAAGACAGGCTCGGCAACCGGCTCGTCTCGGTCGGCGGGTTCTGCTGGTTCCTCGGCCACGTAGGGCCGCTCCGGCTCGGCCGGCGTAACGGCCTCCTCCTCGCGGACTTCCGGCTCGTGTTCCGCCGGTTTCTCGCCGCGGCCGAACAGGCGATCGAAGAGCCCCCCCTTCTTCGGCTTCATGCTCATCCCGCCAGCACCTCACCGGCGAGGCGCTGGCCATCATTTCCGCGAACTTCCGCGCGCACCAGCGCGCCAGCCGGAACGTCCCCCGAAAGCCTGATCTCGGCAAACTGCGCCGTTCGGCCGACGTTCGCCCGCTCTGTCAGCACCTCGACGATCCTCCCCTTCTGCTGCTCGAGGTAGCGCGCCAGCACGGCGCTGCCGAGGCTGCGCAGCCGCGCGGCGCGTTCTTTCACCTTCGCGCGGTCGACTTGCGGCATTCGCGCGGCCGGGGTGCCGTTGCGGGGCGAGAACGGAAACACGTGCAGATAGGTCAGCCCGCATTCCTCGACCAGACGCAGCGACTTCTCGAAATGCTGCTCCGTTTCGGTGGGGAACCCGGCGATCAGATCGGCGCCGAAGACGATATCGGGCCGCAGCCGCCGTGCCGTCTCGCAGAACCGGATCGCATCTGCCCGCGAATGGCGGCGCTTCATCCGCTTCAGAATGAGATCGTCCCCGGCCTGAAGTGACAGGTGCAGATGCGGCATCAGTCGCGGTTCTTCGGCAATGGCTTCCATCAGGTGCTTGTCGGCCTCCACCTGGTCGATGGAGGAGATACGCAGCCGCTTGAGCTCGGGCACATACCGCAGGATCTGGCGAACGAGCCGCCCCAGCGACATCTGCCCCGGCAGGTCATTGCCGTAAGAGGTAATGTCGACGCCCGTCAGAACCACCTCTTGATAGCCCGACCCGACCAGACGCCGCACTTGCGCCACCACCTCACCCGCCGGCACGGATCGAGAGGGGCCGCGGCCGTAAGGTATGATGCAGAAGGTGCAACGATGGTCGCAACCGTTCTGCACCTGCACGTAGGCCCGAGCACGGGTGCCGAAGCCATCGATCAGGTGCGAGGCGGTCTCCCGCACGCTCATGATGTCGTTGACCTGCACGCGCTCGCTGCCGGCGAGGCTGAGGCCGCGGAACGTCTCGCCCTTCACCTTCTCGGCGTTGCCGATGACGTGATCGACCTCCGCCATGCCGGCGAACAGCTCAGGCTCGACCTGGGCCGCACAGCCCGTAACGATCACCCTGGCATCCGGCTGTTCGCGGCGCGCTTTGCGGATGGCCTGCTGCGATTGGCGCACGGCCTCGGCGGTCACCGCACAGGTATTGATGATGACCGCGCGCTCGAGCCCCGCGTCGGCTGCATGCTTGCGCATCAGCTCCGACTCGTAGGCGTTGAGGCGGCAGCCAAGTGTGATGACCGTGGGCTCAGACATCCGAAACTTCAGCAGATCAGCAATGCGCATCCACCCTGCCGCGGAACCGGGGCAGGTCTTCTCCGCAGTTCAGGGGCGGATACCACGTCCTGATGTAAGAGGCGACCAGGACATTGGGTAGAGACGACAGGCAATCAGGCCGGTGCTTTCGCAAGGACGGCAGGATCGAGCATGCCTTCATACTCGAGCTCGGCCGGGCCGCGCATGAGAATCCGATTGGCCGCCGTCCATTCAATGTGAAGCATGCCGCCCGGCAGCGTCACCGTGACGTTTCGACCGCTGCGCCCGGTGCGCGCTGCACATACGGCTGCTGCGCACGCCGCTGATCCGCACGCCCGGGTGAGGCCTGCTCCCCGCTCCCAGGTGCGCAGCTTCAAGGCCGATGGCGAGGTGACCTGTGCCAACGAAATGTTGGCCCGCTCGGGGAAGATCGGGTGAGTCTCCAGCAACGGACCAAACCGCCCCAGATCATAGGCCTCCACATCCTCGACCCAGAACACCGCATGCGGGTTGCCGACGTTCACCACCGAGGGCGAGTGTAACACCGGCTTGTCGATCGGACCGATCTGCAGCTCGATTTTGCGGGTGTCATGGAAGGGTTCGGCCAGTGGGATCTCATCCCAGCGGAACCGCGGCTCGCCCATGTCGACCGTGATGCTGTCGATGCTCTCGACATCTGCGCTGAGCACGCCGCTACTCGTCTCAAACCGAAGGTGCCGGCGACCGGTCTCCTGCGCCACCGCCCAGGCGATGCAGCGGGTGCCATTCCCGCAGGCGCCTGCAGCCGACCCATCCGTGTTGTAAATGCGCACAAAGGCGTCGGTGCCCGGCGAGCGCGGATCATGGAGAACCATCAGCTGATCGAAATGCGACCGCGGCTCGGCTGCGATGGCGCGGACCTCGCGTTCGGTGAATACGCACGCGCTTCCCCGCAAGTCGATCATCACGATCTCGTTTCCGAGACCGTTCATCTTCCAGAAGGGTATGGCATCGCCGCTGGTCATGGCCCCATATAGGACGGACCGACAGCGGAATACAATCGGAACAGAGGTGACCGAGCCCTCGCCATCTCATGAGTTGCGGCCGGCCTCCGAGTGGGTCGTGCGCTTCATTTCCGGCATTCCGCCGGGCGGCTACGTGCTCGATGTGGCCTGCGGCAGCGGCCGGCATCTGCGGCTGGCGCTCGCAAACGGGCATCATGTGGTGGGCGTCGATCGCGACCTCTCCGGCGTTGCCGATTTGAGGGATTCGCCGCGCGTCGAGCTGATCGAGGCCGACCTCGAGATTGGCGAGCCGTTTCCGTTCCGGGGCCGCACGTTTTCCGGCGTGATCGTGACCAACTACCTCTGGCGCCCCATCCTGCCGGACATCATTGCCTGCGTTGCCTCAGATGGTGTGCTCATCTACGAGACTTTCGCCATCGGCAACGAGCGATATGGCCGTCCCACCAAGCCCGACTTTCTGCTGAAGCCCGGTGAGCTCATCGATGCTGTTCACGGCCGAATCGTGCCGGTCGCCTACGAGCATGTCACGACCAGCGATCCGCAACGCGTCGTGCAGCGGATCACTGCCGTCGGCCGCGGGCACCGTTGGATGACACATCCGCCGAACCCAGACGTGTGACGAAACCAGCCGCAAGGCGTTGTTACCTGCGAACCCGCACCAGGAGGTCACGCATGCGCACGTTCATTGCCGCAGTCGCCACGGTCGCACTCTCCGCGCCCGCCTTTGCCGTACAGACGGACGCGCCGGAAGCGCCGAGC
>JAWLCO010000050.1:3581-25749 GCA_041687075.1 Hyphomicrobiaceae bacterium
CGCAAGGGACTGAACTACGGCTGGCCCGTCATCAATTACGGCGAGCATTACACAGGCGAGCAGATCCCGGAGAAGCGCGAGGGCATGGAACAGCCCCTTTACTATTGGGACCCCTCCATCGCGCCTTCTGGCATGGTCTTCTACACCGCCGATCGCGCACCACAATGGCAAGGCAGTCTATTCGTCGGCGCACTTGCCGGCCGTCACCTGGCACGCCTGGTGCTCGATGGCGAAGAGGTGACCGCCGAGGAGCAGCTGCTGACGGACCTCAACGAGCGTATTCGAGATGTGAAGCAAGGGCCGGACGGCGCCATCTACGTGGCCACCGATAGCGCCAGGGGCAGGATATTGCGGGTCACCCCTCGCAATCAGGACTGAACAGGAAGACGTCAGCCCACGAATTCGACACTGATCCCGGCCTCCGTCGCGTCCGCCAGCTCCTGCGCATCCCAGTTGGTCAGGCGAACACAACCATGCGAGGCCTCGCGACGGATCTGGTCCGGGTTCGGTGTGCCATGGATGCCGTAACCCTCCCTGTCGAGTCCGATCCAGACGAGGCCGACCGGGTTGTTCGGCCCGGGCGCGACCGTTACGGCTTGCTTGAGATCAACGCCAGCGAAGTCCAGCTTTTTGGGGTCATACCTGTAGGTTGGCTCCCGCGCGACGCCGGTCACCCCGTGCGTCCCGGAGGGGGAGGGCGTGGAGGTGCTGCCGATCGTGGCTGGGTAATACGCAAGTAGAGTCCCATCTTCATCGAGCGCCCGGACGGACTGATCGCTTTTGCGCACCTCGATGCGGGCCGCTTGGAATTCCGGCTGCTTCTCATCACGGACGTCCGTCACGAGGATCGTGCCCCCGGCCCCGCTGAACGAGGCGTCGGGGTTGAGCTCGCGAAGCAGGTCGATGTCCATGTGGAACTTCTCCGCCAGCAGCTCCTCCGGGCTGGTGTACGAGAGTGCGTCAAGCTCGGACATCGCCTTGAAGCCGTCGGGGACGCGGTCGATGAACGGCCCGCCGGCGTCCGCCTCGGCGATCTCGTACGCCTTCAGAACGTCCCGGCTTTCCTGGCCGCCGAGCTGTCTCCAGGTCTCCTCGTCGAGTTCGCCGCTCGCCCCCAGCCCGTGCCGCTCCCGAAATGCCCGCAAGGCCCGCTCCGTGTTCATGCCCCAACGCCCGTCTATGACGCCGGGAGAGAACCGGGCCCGGTCCAGCAGGACCTGGAGCTTGATCATGAGCGCCTTGTCATTCTGCCAGCCCTCGCCGAAGGTCGCGTCGTTGACCGTGTCCCGTGACAGCTCCTGCGCCGCGGCAACCGGGGTGAGTGCTGCCACCCAGACCGCAACGGCAGCGAAGACGGTTGTAATTGGGGAAGCGTACCGCATCTGGGCCTCCTGTTTCGCAGGCGAACGCCTGCGAGCTGACGAGCGTTCCGGTCACGGGCAGGCGAGGCCCGCACCCTGCGGCCCGCGTTTGACAGAACGACGCGTTCGCCATATGGTCCGCCCGACTTCCGATCGGCTCTCGAGACCCGAGCCGCTGCCCTGTCCGAGGCATGTCAGCCGACAGGGTGGTCAACGCCCGCCAGCGAGTTTCGCCCGCGGGCGCGTTCGCGTTTGGAGGATCGGAACACGTAAACCGCCCGCGCAAAGATGCGTGGGGCAACAGGCAAGGTCGAAGCGGCATGCTCAAGGTCTGGGGACGCAAGACGTCGGTCAACGTCCAGAAGGTGATGTGGACGGTGGGTGAGCTTGGCCTTGCGCACGAGCGGGTCGATGCCGGCGGCCCCTTTGGGGGTCTCGATACGCCCGAGTTCAGCAAGCTCAACCCGAACCGGCTCGTCCCGGTGATCGAGGATGACGGCTTCGTGCTCTGGGAGAGCAGCGCCATCGTGCGCTATCTCACGGCCACCCATGGAGGAGAGTTGGCTGCCACCGACGAGCGGCAGCGTGCCCTCGCCGACCAGTGGATGGAGTGGACCAACTTCATGCTCTATCCCGACATCATCGTGACCTGCTTTCTCGGCCTCATCCGCACCCCGGCGCAGGACCGCAATGTCGCGGCGATCGAGGCGGCGGCAAAGCGCGCAGGCGAGCGGCTCGCCATTCTCGATGCGCAGCTCGCAGGCCGTTCCTATATTCTGGGGGACCAACCGACGGCCGCGGACATCGGGTGCGGGTCTCTCATGTACCGCTACTTCACACTTGATATTCCCCGCCCGCGGCTTGGCAACGTGGAAGCCTGGTATCAGCGGCTCACCGAGCGCAAGGCGTATCAGGACCACGTGATGATCGATTACCAGACCATGAAGGTCCCGGGCGCATAGTAGAAGAGCGCCTCGCCAGCGAAACGGGTAGCAATGTTCCAGAGCCTTTCCGACCGCCTTTCCGGCATCTTCGACAAGCTGACCAAGCGCGGCGCGCTGACCGACAGCGACGTCAGCGAGGCCATGCGCGAGGTGCGCCGCGCCCTGCTCGAGGCGGACGTGGCGCTGGAGGTCGTGCGCGAGTTCACCGAGAAGGTGAAGGAAAAGGCCGTCGGCCAGAACGTGGTGAGGTCCGTCACCCCGGGCCAGATGGTCGTGAAGATCGTGCACGACGAGCTCGTGCGGGTGCTGGGTTCCGACGCACAGCACATCGACGTCGCCGCGACACCGCCCGTGCCGATCCTGATGGTCGGCCTGCAGGGCTCCGGCAAGACGACCACCAGCGCCAAGATCGCCTACCGGCTCAAGAACCGCGACAAGAAGCGGGTGCTGATGGCCTCGCTCGACACGCGGCGTCCGGCTGCCCAGGAGCAGCTGCGCGTGCTCGGCGAGCAGATCGACGTGCCGACACTGCCGATCATCGCCGGCCAGACGCCGCTGCAGATCGCCCGCCGCGCCCTCGATGCCGCCCGGCTCGGCGGTTACGACGTGGTGATCCTCGACACCGCCGGCCGCGTGACCGTGGATGAAGCGCTGATGCTCGAGGTGGCCGAGGTCGAGGCCGCGACGAACCCGCACGAGGTGCTGCTCGTCGCCGACGCGCTGACCGGCCAGGACGCCGTCAACACGGCCAAGGCTTTCGAGGGGCGGCTCGGGCTGACCGGCATCGTGCTGACCCGTATCGACGGCGACGGCCGCGGTGGTGCGGCGCTCTCCATGCGCGCCGTTACGGGTAAGCCCATCAAGCTGCTCGGCACCGGCGAGAAGTGGGACGCGCTGGAGGACTTCCATCCCGAGCGCATCGCCAACCGCATCCTCGGCATGGGCGACATCGTCAGCCTCGTCGAGAAGGCCGCGCAGACGATCGACGCCGAGAAGGCGCAGCAGATCGCCCAGAAGATGAAGAAGGGCGATTTCGACCTGTCGGACCTCGCCGAACAGATCAAGCAAATGCAGAAGATCGGCGGCATGTCCGGCGTGCTCGGGATGCTGCCCGGCATCGGCAAGATCCGCAATCAGATCGCCGAGTCGAACCTCGACGACAAAGTGCTGAAGCGCCAGCACGCCATCATTCTGTCGATGACGCCGAAGGAGCGCCGCCACCCGAAGCTGATCGACGGCAAGCGCAAGCGGCGCATTGCGGCCGGCTCCGGCACCAAGGTCGAAGAGGTCAATCGCCTGCTGAAGATGCATCGCCAGATGGCCGACATGATGAAGGCCATGGGCAAGAACAAGGGCATGATGGCCCGCATGTTCGGCGGCGGTGGCGGCGCCATGCCCGAACCGACACCGGAAATGATCGAGCAGCTGCAGCGGGGCGAGATGCCGAAAGGCCTGCCCGGTATGCCTCCCGGTGGCGCGCCAAGGCTGCCCGGCCTCGGCGGCGGCCTGCCGGGACTTGGCGGCGGCTCGGCACCGAAGTTTCCAGGGCTTCCCGGATTTCCGGGGAAGAAGAAGTAGGTCCGGGAAATGATTCGCCGCCTCCCGTCATCCCAACTCCATTGGTCATCCCGGCGCTCGTCGCCGGGATCCACCTTGCCGCTGGCTCCAGCGCTCGCGGTTGGCTGGATCCCGGGCACAAGGCCCGGGATGACGTCGTGTTTTGGCCGGCTACCGGAGCTTCGCTGGAGCCGGTTAGTACGTTTTTGCGCAGATGACCGGTGGCACCGAACCGTCCAGACCTCAGCGGCGGCACGTCCCGGTTATCCGACAGCCGAACTCCCCTCCCCCGTGCGGGGAGGGGTCGGGGGTGGGTGTGCCAGGGGCCAGACGCCTCGTCCCTGGCTCCACCCCACCCGCGCATCGCGCCTACAGCCCGATGCACCGCCCTCCCCGTCAAGGGGAGGGCTGATGAGGTCAGCCTGATCCGCTTACGAAAGCGGCCCCCATTCAGAAGCCATGCAATATCAAATGAAAGAGAAGGAAGACGCAGAATGACCGTGAAGCTCCGCCTGGCCCGTGGTGGCGCAAAGAAGCGCCCCTACTACTACGTGGTTGCCGCAAACAGCACCTCGCCGCGCGATGGCCGCTACATCGAGCAGGTCGGCAGTTACAATCCGATGCTGAAGCGGGATGACCCGAACCGGGTGAAGCTCGACGTCGAGCGCTGCAAGCACTGGCTGTCAGTCGGCGCCCAGCCGACGGATCGCGTCGCACGCTTCCTCGATGCCGCTGGCCTCATGAAGCGGCCGGCGAAGAACAATCCCCAGAAGGGCCAGCCCGGCAAGAAGCGGCTCGAGCGTGAGGCCGCTGAGGCCGAAAAGGCCAAGGAAGCCGCTGAAGCCGGCCAGGCCTGACGGCTCCAGCCGCCGTGCCGGATTGAGGGAGTTGGCCGATGGGCCCAAAGGCAGCCCGCATCCTCCTCGGGGAGATCGGCCCTGCCCACGGCATACGCGGCCATGTCCTCATCCGCACCTACACCGAGGCGCCGGAGGACATCGCGTCCTACGGCGCTCTCGAGGACGTATCCGGCACGCGGCAGTTCGAGATCAGTATCGTGCGCGTCACGCCGAAAGGAATCGTGGCGCGCATTACCGGTGTTCAAGACCGCAACGCCGCGGAGGCGCTGCGGGGCACTGGGCTCTATATCGAGCGCGATCGGCTTCCTCCGACCGAGGAGGAAGAGTTCTACCATTCCGATCTCATCGGGCTCAGCGCCGTCAAGCCGGACGGCACTCCGATGGGTGAAGTGATCGCCGTGCATAATTTCGGCGCTGGCGACATCCTCGAAATCCGCCTCGAAGGCAGCCGCACAACCGAGATGGTGCCGTTCACGCGGGACTTCGCGCCGGAGGTCGACCTTTCGGCAGGCCGGCTCACGATTACCATGCCGGCCGCGGAAGAGCCCGAACAGCCCGAGGCCTGACCCAGCGAGGACCTACTCCGGCAGGATCTCGAGCTGGCTCGGATGATAGATCTCGATCAGCGGTCCGCCTCTGCGCTCGATCCAGCCACGCACGCGGACGCGTCGGCCCTCGAGTCCGACAAGATTCATGCCGGCCTCATCGAACACGCGCTTGTTCGATGGCTGCACTGTGATCGTGAAATCCTCGCGCCAGTTCTCACCGAAGTTCAGGTAGATCTGTCCCCGGACGTCCGCAGCGTCCAGTACCTTGCCCTCGACGAGCTGATACGTGCTCCGGAACCGGAGCAACTCCCGGTGCCGGTCCGCCCGCCGAACCTGGTAGGAGGCATGCCTCCATAAGCCGGCGCCGGCGTCGCGCGCCTGTTTCTCAGCTATAACGAGATCCTCCAGACACGCCGTGCTCCCGGGCAGCGCATAGGCTCGCGCGTGGCCCCGGCGCAGCATTTCCGCTTGCAGCCAGATGCGCTGCTCACCGTCCCGAACGAAGACCTGCGCCAATTGCCGGGCATAGCGATCCGCTTTGCGGCCAGCGAACCCGAGCTCGACCGACCTGCCAAGAGCAAGCCGCTCCAGCTCCGCCTTCGCCGCCTCCGCGAGGGGCCATGCCCCGGTCTCGGCACCACCGTCGAGCGCCCGCGGAGCCAGCGCGCCGATCAGCCGAACCTGCGATTTGTCGTCCAGCACCAGCGTCTCGGCATCGACGACCTCCACGACCGCGCGCGCTGGTCCGCTTTCCAGCTCGCACCGGGGCACATCCGCAGCCGCCGGGGGAGCCAGCAGCCAACTCGCCAGCGTTCCCGCGCAGAGCCATGCCCTCAAACCAACGCCCCCCTCGACCCTTGCGGCCCGCCGCTGCGTGCCCTACACACCTTCGCTCAGCGGTTTCCTTTGCGCCGCCGCCGCGCTAGTGTTGCCCCAGCAGCCGCCCATGGCCAGCCAGAGGCGATCACACCGCGGCTCGTCGCAAGCGTGGCCCCGTAGCTCAGCAGGATAGAGCATCAGATTCCTAATCTGAGGGTCGCAGGTTCGAATCCTGCCGGGGTCGCCAAATCTGAAATTTTCAGCGAGCATCCAGCGGATCCGAGGTTACGCGGGCGCTTAAATTTCGGAACTTGGATCCAGGCAGCAGCAGCGCCCAGTCTACTGTTGCTGCGATCCTTGCTGCATCCCGATCCCCGACTGCCGCTCACCCATGCCGAGGAACTGGCCGCCGGGACGGCGTAACGTGCGCAGGGTGTGGTAGGTGGCCAGGTTGATATTGCCCGTGGGATTGAGGCCTGCCTGCTGCTGGAAGCGTGCCAGTGCCTGCTGTGTTTGTGGCCGCCAGCGGCCATCTATCGGGCCGGGGTTGAAGCCGAGCCGGGCCAGGCGGCGCTGAACCATTCTGACTTCGCCGGGACTGACGTAGAGCGGTACACCTTCGCCCTGGGCCTGCCGGCTCGTGGTCGTGTTCTGTTGTGAACCGAACAACTGTTGCTGACCGGATTGGCTGCGAGAACCTTGAGCAGTCGCCACAGAAGGCGCCAGAAGCGAAGCGGCTGCCAACACACCAACGCCGGTCATCAATGAAAATCGCATCAGTCTTCTCCCTTTTGCCGAGAACAGTCGACCGCTTGCTCGATATCAGGAGAGCCGGCCTTGCACGGCAAACGGAGCCAAATCCGCAGGGTTCCCCGGACTTTGGGAAACACTCAGCCGAGCCCCATCAGATAGAGCACAGCCGTCGCACTTCCCACGGCGACGACGGTGCTGACCGCAATGCCGGCAGATACGGAGCCTACTGCGCGATCGTACTTTGCGGCGAAGAGAAATGCGTTGGCACCGACGGGCATCGCCGCGAACAGCGTGGCGACGGAGACCCAAACGGGTGTGAGGCCGAAAACCGGTCCGGCCAATATGTAAACCGCTACCGGCAACAGAAGCATTTTCATGACGAAGATCGTTGCCAGAGTCGGAAGCTGGCCCGTGATCCTGTAGGTCGCCAGCGACATGCCGAGTGCGAACAAGCCCGATGGCACCGCAGCCTGACCCAGCAGCGCAAGAAATCGGTCCGCAAGCTCCGGAACGCCCAGTCCTGCGACGCGCCAGATCGTTCCAACCACAATGCCCATCACCACCGGATTGCGCAGAAGATCCAGGATCACTCCGCCAAGAGCCTTGAAAAACGGGGTCGTCCGCTCTTGCCGGCTCGCCCACTCGATGTGCAGGGTGGCAATCACCCAGAGCACCAGGGAATCCAGTGATACCAGGATGCCGATCGGCGCTGCCGCCTCGGGCCCGAAGGCAGTGAGTGCCAGCGGAATGCCGAGCATCACCGTATTGCCGAAACAGGAGCCCATGGAGATCGCCGCGCCGTCGGCAGCGCTGCGGCGGAGCACGAATTTCGCCACCAGAGCCGCCGCGATCCAGACCAGCACGCTTCCGCCGAAATAGGCCACCACGAATTTCCAGGGCGCTTCCGGCACCTCGCCGATCCCCTGCATGGCCCGGAACAGGAAGGCAGGCATGGCGACATTGAAGCTGAACAGCGCGATGGTCTTGGCGCTGCCTTCCGGCAGGTACCGCCAGCGTTCGGTGAGCCAGCCGGCAAGCATGATGCCGAACACGGGAGTGACGATGGTCAGGATGGCAAGCATGAAGCCACTGCGGTGCGAGATACGGCCGGAAGGAGCAGAGAACCGCTGCTGGCTGGCTTAGCAGAGCCGAGCCAGCCGGCAAACCGCATCTTCGCCCGAGCTGGTGGGGCAAGCGCGCCATATTGATGCTTGCGCTCCCCCGCGTTCGTTGTCAGTTGACGCCACTCTCGGGTGAAAACGCCCCGCCGCTGCCGAAGCCGACCGGCGGGTCGATGACCGTGGCGCCGATGCTCTGCACCTCGAGAACGGCCAGCCCGCGCTCGGCGAGCCCGCTCTGCAACAGACGCACCGGACCATCAACACCGGAGAAGCCTGACGGCCGGGTGAGGTTCGCCGCCGTGAACCGCGATCCTGCAGGCTGGCTGGATAGCCGGATGGCGATGCTGACGGCGTCGTAAGCCATGCTGGCAAGCCGCGGCGGCGAGCTGCCGTAAGTGTTGGCGAACCGTTCGGAAAAATCCCGCCAGCCGCGCGGGTCAGCGGAGGCAAACCAACCGCCGATGAAGACCTGCTCGCGCCCGATGTTCGGATAATCCCAGCCGCCGGTCCCCAGCAGCTTCACCTGCGTGGCATCGATGTTCGCATACGACAATAGCGGGCCGAGGCGCGGCAGTATCTCCGGGCCGCCCGGGACGAACAGCGCGTCGATCGGCTGCAGCGCGTCCTGAGCCTGGCGAAGCGCGGCCACGATCCGTTCAGCGGGCTCGACCATCGCATTGGATGCCGGCTGGTAGGTTTCGAGAGCCGCGATCACACCGCCACCCCCAGTGACTGAGCTGCGGAATGCCGCCTCGACGACCTTGCCATAGGCGCCCTCCGGCAACAGCGCCGCGAACCGGCTATGGCCCCGCGACAGCGAGTAGGAGACGACGCGGTTCACCTCCTGCTGCGGCAGGAACCCGAGCAGGTAGATCCCATTTCCGGCCACCTGGCTATCGTTCGAGAACGCGAGCACGGGAACACCGGCCTGCTGTGCGATCGGAGCCACCGCCCTTACGGAAGCGGAAAAGAGCGGTCCGAGGATCAGTTCGGCACCTTCCCGAACGGCCTCCTCGGCGGCTGCCTGCGCCCCTTCCGGGGTGCTCTTGTCGTCTTTCACGACGAGCTGGACGTTCGGATTGTCGAGCTCGAAGATGGCAAGTTCAGCTGCCTGCTTCATGGCCTTGGCCACGGCCTCGGTGTGGCCCGTCGAAGTGAGCGGCAGAAGAAGGGCGACCTTGACCGGCGTTCCACGGGAACCGGAGCGGTTCTCATCGCCCGGGTTGGACTGAGGCGCCGTCAGGCTGGCACCGCCACCTTGAATCGCACAGCCAGCAAGAATTGCCGCGAGTACGGCCAGCGCGAGCGCCGATGCGTATCGGACCCAGGCCGCATGAAGCACAATCAATTCGTTCACCCCCCGATCGCCCCGGCACGACCCGAAACGGATCGCCGGAACCCCGCGCCCAAGAATTGCATCCAAGTCTGCAATAAGGGCGTGGATTCGGCTACGCTGCCTGCAGCCACAATCCCTGAACCAGAGCGCCGCCAGCATGCACACGGCAGTCGGCGGAAACTGCACCTTGGAGTGACGGCTTGGCGAAAAATCGGCGGATATGCAAGGAGGATTCTGTGGCTTTCGATGCGGAGGCGCTTCGCCGGCATCTTGTGACGCGGCTCGATGATGCGCTGGCGCAACCGCTCGTCCCCGGATTGTACCTCGTCGCCACGCCGATCGGGAATCTTGCAGACCTCACCTTGCGCGCCGTGAGCATTCTGGCCCGGGTTGATGTCGTCTGCTGCGAGGACACGCGCCACAGCCGTCAGCTGCTCGCCCGATACGGTATCAATCGAAGCCTCAGGCCCTTTCACGAGCACAATGAGGAGCGGGAGATCCCTCGCGTGCTGGGCGAGCTTGCAGCCGGCCATACGGTCGCCCTCATCAGCGATGCGGGAACCCCGCTCGTGTCCGATCCGGGATTCAAGCTGGTGCGGGAGGCACTGTCGGCGGGACATCGCGTCATCAGCATCCCGGGTCCAGCGGCCCCCATCGCGGCGCTCGCCGGCTCCGGGCTGCCGACCGACCGCTTCCTGTTCGCGGGCTTCCTGCCGGCGAAGCAGGCTGCACGCCGCAGCCGGCTGGCAGAACTGTCAGGCTTTCAAACAACCCTCATTTTCTTCGAAGCCCCGTCGCGGATCGCCGAAGCGCTGGCTGACATGTCGGACGTCCTCGGAGCCGAACGAGAAGCCGCCATCGCCCGCGAGCTGACGAAGCTCCACGAGGAGGTTCAGCGCGGACGGCTGAGCGATCTTGCACAAGCAGCCGCCCGAACCGAGCAGCGCGGTGAATTCGTGCTCATCGTCGGGCCGCCCGCGCCATCCGAAGTGCCCGATGAGGTCATCACGACCCGCCTCGAAGAGAGCCTTGCCCACAGCAGTGTCCGCGACGCCAGCCGGGAGGTGGCGGAGGCGCTTGGCGTGCCGAAGTCGCGTGTGTACGATCTCGCCATCCGAATGAAGCGAGGTGGCCCGTGAATGGGATCGGCCGCATTGAGGCCAGGTCGAGCAATATCAGGCGACAGCGGGAGCGGAGCGGCCGTTTCGCAGAGCTCATCGCCGCCGCCTTGCTATGCCTCAAGGGATACAGGATCCTGGCCCGGCGTCATCGCTCGAAGCTCGGCGAGATCGATCTGATCGCCGTCCGCGGACGCAGGCTCGCATTTGTCGAGGTCAAGCGGCGATCGACCATGGAAGCCGCAGAGGCGGCCAAGACCTTTCGGCAGGCACAGCGCATCGCCCGCGCCGCGGAGCAGTGGGTCTGGCGCCACCCCGCATATCGCGAGTATGAGATCGGCCTCGATGCAATGCTGCTCGTGCCGGGGCATCTGCCTCGCCACCAGCCCAACGCCTTGCAGCCGACCCACTGAAAGCCCCATGCCAACCAGGTAGCGGGTCGCCCCATATTTTATCGGAAGCATCCTCATGCCGTTGAAAATCGCCTGCCAGATGGACCCGATCGACCGCATCGACATTCGCGGCGATTCCACCTTCGCGCTGCTGCTGGAAGCACAGCGGCGGGGCCATGAGCTTTTCTATTACACACCGCCGGATCTGGCCCTCGACGGCGCGCACCTCATCGCGCGCGGCGCGACGTTGCAGGTCGAGGACCGGATCGGTGATCACTACCGGCTGTCGGATCCGCGCCTCGTCGACCTCGCCGAATGGGACGTGGTGCTGCTGCGCCAGGACCCGCCCTTCGACATGGGCTACATTACGACGACGCACCTGCTCGAGCGTATCCATCCCAAGACGCTCGTGGTGAATGATCCGACGTGGGTCAGAAATGCGCCTGAGAAGGTCTGGGTGCTGGAATTCCAGGACTTGATGCCACCGACGCTCGTCACCCGGAACCCGGAGGACGTCCGGAGCTTCCGCGAGCGCTACAAGGACATCATCCTCAAGCCGCTCTACGGCAACGGCGGCGCGTCGGTGTTCCGCATTGCACCAGGCGACACCAACCTCAATTCGCTCATCGAGCTGTTCCAGACTGTGTTTCGCGAGCCCTTCATGGTGCAGCAGTACCTGCCCGACGTCCGCGGGGGCGACAAGCGGGTCATTCTGATCGATGGCGAGGTGGTCGGTGCGATCAACCGCGTTCCGGCGCCCGATGAGACACGCTCGAACATGCACGTCGGTGGACAAGCCCTGCCGACCGAGCTGACCGCGCGCGACATCGAAATTTGCGAGCGCCTCAAGCCCGAGTTGAAGCGGCGCGGGCTGATCTTCACCGGCATCGACGTGATCGGGCCCTATCTCACGGAAATCAATGTGACCTCGCCGACGGGGATCCGCCAGATCGAGTCCTTCGGCGGACCGAATATCGCGGCCCTGTTCTGGGATGCGGTGGAGGTGCGGGCGGCGCGCGCCTAGCCGGAGGCCGCTTGCGTGCCCAGCCGCTGTGGCCCTGCCGCCGCCTTCTGCCGAAGGAGTCGCGGTGCGATGCCAATCAGCGCAGCCAGCGCCAGGGTGCCAAGACCCGCGCCCAGCAACATTGCGTTCTGTTCGCCCTGATGGCCGTGGAGCCGGTTGGCCGCGCCGCCGGATTGGAACAGATTGCCGTCCGTAATCGGAACCTCGGCAGCCCGGCGCAGGTATGAAGCGATGACGCGTCCTGCCACCCAGCCGGCCAGTCCCGGAGCGACGGTGCCCGCCAACCAGGCAAATCTCGCCGGGATTCCAACGGTCACTTCCGGACGTGGCCGCCGCACGAGCTTCACGATGGCCTTGGCGACGGTTCCGGGGTCGTAGACCGGCGGCGGCGCGGCCAGCTCGCGCCCGGTGTAGTTGGCCGCATGCTCGAGCCCCGGCGTGTTGAGAAACGAAGGGAACACGTCGCTGACGGCGATCTCCGGGGAATCGGCAAGCTCGGCCCTGAGACTCTTCGAAAAGCCGAGCAGGCCCCACTTGCCGGCCGCGTATGCCGCAGAGTAGGGCGAAGGCACCCAGGCCCCGAGAGAGTTCACGTTGATCAGCGTTCCCTGGCCCTGCGCCCGGAAATGCGACAGCGCGGCATGGGCGCCGTTGACAGCGCCGATGAGGTTCGCCTCGATCACCCGCCGGTGCGCCTCTACCGGGGTTTCCTCAAACCGGCCTAAAGCACCCACCCCCACGGCATTTATCCAGACATCGAGACGCCCGAACGTGCGCACGGCCGTCTCGGCCAGCTCGCTGACGGCGCTTGAATCCGTGACATCGGTCGCAACAGCGATCGCAGGGCCGCCCATTGCAGTGCATTCCGAAGCCACGGCCTCCAGCGGCTCACGGCCTCGTGCAGCCAGGGTCAGACGCGCGCCGTTCTCCGCAAGCATCAGAGCCGTCGCGCGGCCGACGCCGCTCGAAGCGCCCGTGATGACGATACTCGATCCAGCGATCCTGACCATGCGCGAGCCTTCTGCTCATTGCACCTAGAGAACGTGCCGCCCCACCGCGCCGTTCCGTTGATGGCGCACGTAATGTTCCCATAATGTTCTTGACGCGGCCCCGCCCTGCTCGCTAACCTCCGCCCAGAGAGGAGTTGCGGGGCGGGGGCATCATGTACGGTCGGATCTCCACATTGGCGTTCGTGGGCATCGAAGCGCGCCCGGTGCAGGTGGAGGTCAGGATCAGCCCTGGGCAGCACGTCTTCGCGATCGTCGGGCTGCCGGACAAGGCCGTTGCGGAAAGTCGCGAACGCGTACGCAATGCGCTGCATGCCATCGGGCTCGGCATTCCGTGGACCCACATTACGGTGAACCTCGCCCCGGCCGACCTGCCGAAGGAAGGCAGCCACTTTGACCTGCCAATCGCTCTGGCATTGATGGTTGCCATGGAGGCGATATCGCCGGATGCCATCGAGGGGTTCGCCGCAATCGGCGAGCTGGCGCTCGATGGCCAGATCCGGGCCACGCCGGGCGCCCTGCCCGCTGCCATCGGCGCCAACGCCATGCACAAGGGGCTGATCTGTGCGGCAGCCAGCGGGCCGGAGGCGGCCTGGGCCGCTGCCGACATGGACATCATCGCCGCCCCGCATCTGCTCTCCCTCGTCAACCACTTCAAGGGCCTGCAGACACTGCGCCGGCCCGAACCGAACCTGGCGAAGGATGATCAGCCCCTCCCCGATCTCGCGGACATCAAAGGTCAGGAGACAGCCCGCCGCGCACTGGAGGTGGCGGCCGCAGGTGGTCACAACCTGCTGATGATCGGTCCGCCAGGGTCGGGCAAATCGATGCTGGCGGCGCGGTTGCCCTCGATTCTGCCGCCTCTCGACCCGCAGGAGATGCTGGAAGTCAGCATGGTTCATTCGCTCGCCGGCGAGTTGATGGGCGGCAGGTTGAAGGTCGAGCGCCCGTTCCGGGCACCGCACCATTCCGCCAGCATGGCCGCTCTCGTCGGCGGAGGAACGCGGCCCAAGCCGGGCGAGGTTTCGCTGGCACATCTCGGTGTCCTGTTCCTCGATGAGCTACCGGAGTTCTCTCCGCAGGTTCTGGATTCGCTGCGCCAGCCACTGGAAACGGGCGAGACGGTCATCGCGCGCGCCAATCACCGCATCACATATCCATCACGCATCCAGCTCGTTGCCGCGATGAACCCATGCCGGTGCGGCGGGGGCGCTCCGGGTCAATCCTGCAAGCGCGGCCCACGGTGCGCAGCCGACTACCAGGCCCGTGTCTCAGGTCCGCTGCTGGACCGCATCGACATTCAGATCGAGGTGCCCGCAGTCACCGCTGCCGATCTCGTGCTTCCAGCTCCGTCCGAAGGCAGCGCCCAGGTGCGTGCCCGCGTGACGGCCGCCCGCGATCGGCAACGGCAGCGGTTCGCGAAGCACGGCGCCGTTGGCGCGCGCACGAATGCGGAAGCATCGGGACGAATTCTCGAAGAGATTGCGCGACCCGACGCTGACGGCATCGCCTTGCTTCGGCAGGCCGCAGAAACGCTGCAGCTCTCCGCCCGCGGCTTCCACCGCACCCTGCGCGTCGCCCGCACCCTCGCCGATCTCGACGGCGCGGAGACGGTCGGGCGCATCCATATCGCGGAGGCGCTCAGCTATCGGGGCGAAGCGATGCGGCAGCGGCAAGCAGCGTGATCACAGGCCGTACTCACCGCAAGCGCCTGCGTCTGCCGGCAGGGCGCGATCACGTTCGCCAGCGTTTCAGCCAAGCTACGACTTTGGACATCAGCAAGTCGATTGCTTCGTACGATATAGCCGCCACGGCGAGCGCCCCTCAATCTGCGGCAGGATGTGGACCTCGGCATCGGGACCGATCGGCTCAAAAAGAGCGTCCTGATAGATCTGGCTGTCAATAGCGACTGCGAGCCCCTGCGCGAGGTGCGGCGCGAGTTCGGGAAAGCGCTTTCCAAGCCGGGCAAACAGCTGCCGAACGGTCCCAGCTTCGACCTGGAAGCTCAGTCACACCACCGGTGAACTGGCGCAGTGCTCAATCAGCGCGACGCGGGCCACCGTTTGCCTCCAGCTAGATCGGGCCCATGCCTCTCAAAGAGGCCAGGAAAAACGATGCACCCAGCAGGAAGACCAGCGCCGAGCCCAGCACTCCTGCCGCGGTCTGCACCCGGGCCGTCCACACGCCGTTTCCACCTGCAAAGCGCGTTGCGATATCCCGCGAGCCAACGGCGATCGAAGCAAGCGCCGAAACGGTGATAGCGGTGCCGATCGCCATGGTGAAGGTCGCAAATACGCCGGCCCAGAAAATGCCGAGTCCAAGCGCAAAGATGAGCACGCCGATGGCCCCTGTACACGGGCGAATGCCCACCGACAACGCCAGCGACCACGCCTTTGCCCAGGACCATTGGCCCTGCAGCTGGTTCGGCGCCGCAATGTGGGCGTGGCCGCAGCACGAGCCGTCCTCGTTGTGTACGTGGTCGTGGTGGTGAGCGCGTCGCTGCATCAGCAGTGACTTCACTTGGCGATAAAGCAGCCAGGCACCCAGCAACGCAATGAGGCCCCAGCTCACGACCTCGAGCCAGCTTTCCGTCACCCGGACCTGCGTGCTCGTCGCCTGGAGCACGACAGCGAAGACACCAACGATCAATATGGCCGACACCGCCTGAACAAAGGCCGCCATGAATGACAGCAGTATTCCGCGGCGTACCGTCCGCTCATTCGCCAGCGCGTAGGATGAAATAACGAACTTGCCATGCCCCGGACCAACCGCGTGCAGCACGCCATAGATAAAGCTGATGATCGCGAGGATTGCAGCCTGGCTGACCGCATCCCCGGTCTTGAGCTGACGAACCGCTGTCGTCATGGCAAGCATCATCTCACGCTGGCCTTCGAGCACCCAGAGCCAAAGGCTCTCTAGCGGCCCAGCACTCGTTTCGGTTGCATGGGCCGGGTCCACCAACATCAGAACCGCTGCTGTCACACCCCCCAGGAGGAGCTGCCGCTGCGCCGTCATTTCGCGCATGAGAGCCTGACCGTCCTTGCGTAGCTGAAGGTGATATTCACGCCGCTGTCGAATGCGGCCTCGCCAAGCTGCTGAACCTGAGACTCACCTTGCCTCGGAGCAGCAACATGGACTTTGCAGCCCGGCGGCGCGCCGTCTGCCAGTCTGACCGGATTCCTCTCGACGAGGTCGAACCAGATGAAGAACGAGGGATCGTATGTCGCGAAGTTGAGACCCTCCGCTTCGGCCAGCACGGGCTGGGAGAAGGGAAGGGTGAACTCGAGCGCGAGCACGCGTCGTTTCTTTGGCTCTTCTTCAACGCCTGAGCCGGTGAGGCTCTGGGCCAGGCGGCTCCAGAACCCGCTGAGCTCCTTCGGCTCAGCCGGCGCGCTTTCAGCACTGTCCGGAGCTGCGAATTGCTTCCCCGGCAGCGTAGCCGTCTCGGTATGCTCCAGGAAGAAGTCACTCGGGGTCTCGAAGGATAGCGGGTAGTTTCCGAGCTTCGCGACCGTGAAGTAGTTGAACTGCTGTAGTCCTTCCATATTGATCTTGGCGAGCTCCGCAAGCTCGCTGCGATCCACGACACCATCGTTATTGGTGTCTAGCCCCTGAATCGCCATCGAGCTGTAGATCTCGTCGAAATACCAGCGATGGCGAAGCCCGGTGATGGTGCCCTTGTCATAGAGGACCGTTGTTTCGACGCTCACCCAGACGTGTGGGTGGGCGCGGGCCGGCTGCACCATAGCGCCTGATAATGCCCAGGTGATTGCTATGACGAGTGGTAGACGGACTCGCCTCGACATCAGTCGTTCCCCGCTGGGCTGAAACGGTTGTTTCGTTGCTTTCAAATTAGACCACGAGTTTAGCGGCAGTGCGGCAAAGGCCAGCCTGGCCGACCGAAGGACCATCTCCCCTGAAGCCCGCGGAGATGGGCCCGACACAGGTACAGCCTTCCAATGTAAAATGCTATGTTATAACATTCACCACCACAGCCATCAGCTTGTGGCCGCACTGACGAGATCAATCACAAGGGGTGAACTGAGCGATGTCTGCCGTTCGGATGATGTTACCGGCCTTGCCTGCGGCGATCCTGCTGCTCCTCTCGGGAGCTGCGCGGGCCGAGGTCAATGTGATCGTCACAAGCAAACCGGTTCACGCGCTGGTTTCCAGCGTCATGGCCGGTGTTGGAGCGCCTGAGCTGCTGGTCAGCGGCCAGACATCCCCCCACACATACGCGATGAGACCCTCCGACGCGCAGAAGGTGCACAGCGCTCACGTCTTCTTTCGTGTCTCCGAGCAACTGGAGCCCTTTACGGCCAAGCTTGTGAGATCTCTGCCAAGATCCGTTCGCGTGGTCAGCCTCGCCGAAGCGCCCGGCCTGACCTTGCTCGAGCGCCGGGATGGCGGCGCCTTCGCGACGCACGGATCGCACCACGACCATGAGAATGCCGCGCACAATCACGGGCATGAGCACGATCACGACCATGCCGGAGCAGCGCACGACCCTCACGTCTGGCTCGACCCGGACAATGCCGAAGCCATGGTCAGGCACATCGCCGGCGTGCTGGCGCAGGTCATGCCGGAAAAGGCAGCTGAGATCAGGGCGAATGCCGAGGCCGAGATCGGCAGAATTGCCGCACTTGCCGATGAGCTCGCGCAGGAGCTGGCCCCGGTCGCCGGCAAGCCATTCATCGTCTATCACGATGCCTATCAGTACCTGGAGAACCGCTTCGGATTGACGGCTGTTGGTTCACTGACCGTCAGCCCTGATCTCCCGCCCAGCGGGAAGCGCCTTCAGGAGCTGAGGTCGCTGATCACATCCGCCGGAGCACTGTGCGTGTTCGCCGAGCCCTATCTCTCACCACGCGTCACCGAAGTGATCGTGGAAGGCACCTCGGCGCGGACCGGCCTCCTCGACCCGGAAGGCACGGCGCTCGAGCCCAGTCCCGACCTTTACCACGTGCTCATGCGCAATCTGGCCCGGAACATCAAAGACTGCCTCGCAGGTCAGTGAGGCAGCAGAAAGGGCGGCACGAGGCCGCCCTTCACATGATTCAGACTAAGTCGGCAGGCTAGCGGGTTGCATTCCACAGGGAGCGGCCCGCTGTCCTGCGCTCACCGGACGGGCCCGCATCAGCCGTGGTCGCGAAGCGCTGCCAGGTGACTGTGACCTTCGCGCCCACAGGCACCCGCGGGTAAAGGTCGAGCACATCCTTGTTGTACATGCGGATACAGCCCTTCGAGACAGCCTGACCGATGGTCCAGGGCGCATCCGTGCCGTGGATCCGGTAAAGGCTCGAGCCCAGATACAGCGCCCGCACGCCGAGCGGATTCATCGGATGCCCACCGGGCACCCAGCGCGGCAAGCGCGGATTCTCCCGCAGCATCGAAGGCGTCGGCGTCCAGGAGGGGTTCTCCCGCTTCATGGACACGTTCGTAACGCCCTGCCAGCGGCTCTCCTCGCGCGGAACCGCGATGGGATAACTGATCGCCTTGCCGCGGCTTTCGACGAGATAAAGCCGCCGGTCGCCGAAGCTGACGACAATCTCGCCCGGGTTGTACTTCGTGCTGAACGGGACGGTCTGACGGCCGCCGCCCCATTCCGCTGTGCCACCCCAAAGCGAGTTGGACTGATACCCGGGCGCTGCAACCGCAGCGGCGGGCAGCATGCCGGCGAGCGCTGCGATAACGACAACCCGACTCATGATCTTCACTAGGACCATCTCGTACTCCGCTGCTGGCTCACGATTGCAAGTCCGATGGGCCGCTCGCCCCACCGGGTGCATCAGTCGATAAGGTCATGATGAGGAGTCTCTATACAGCAGTTTCCACCCAAGAACCGGCACATGAAAGCCACACTATGGACAAGATTGTCGGTGGTGGACTGAGCATTCAACGATTGGACAGCTGAGGAGTTCCAGAGGACCGTCGTCCGCATCGGACGGTGCATCTCCTGGACTGGAGGATCTGGTTCAGGTTGCCATCTGTCCGAGGGGTACGGGCGGGACTTGTGCGGGTTGACCACTCTGGTGCAATTCGATAGAACATAACAGGAACAACAAATGATGCGGCGCAGCCATCGCCATGGTTCAAGCTTTTGTCAAACCTTGGATTTCTTCCGGATTGGCGCCCGACAGGCCAGCTGCCGGCGCGCGCTCAGGCGATCCGGCGCAGACTGCGGCACGCCTGCGTCAGAGCAGGATCGATGACTTGCGGCAGCGGATCCGCAGGATCGAGCATGATGCCGGCGTCACCCTGCAGGAGCCGGTGCTGTCGCCCTCCGCCCGAAGCACTGTAGCCTCAGCGCCCCGTGCCTCCCCCTCGCATCAAATTGCAGATCACGAGACTGCCCCCATTTGGCAGCTCGGCGCTGAGGAAGCCGATGCCCTGATCGGCCCTGACGGCCTCGAGATCGGCGGCGTGCACGAGGTGAAGCCTGCCCTCCGCGAACCGGGCGTAAGCTGGGCGGCGACCTGGGCCGCAGCATTCGTCTTCTCCCTGACCCTCGGCATCCGCCGCAGTGCGATGAACAGCGGCAGAGCGCGTGGTCCCATCCTGTTCTGCCGGCCTGCAGCCCTGAGCAACGAGCTTGGCGGCCTCTACGGCCCGGGACTCGAAACCCTGGGCCTTGCACCAGACCGCCTCGTCATCGTCGAGACGGCCAACGCCGCAGACACATTGTGGGTCATGGAGGAAGGGTTGAGGTCGGAGAGCCTGGCACTCGTCGTGGGGCTCCTCCATACAGTCGCGTTGACGCCCGCTCGGCGGCTCGCCCTGGCAGCCGCTGCGCACCGCTCGCCCTGCCTTCTTCTCACGCACCCCCGCGCCGAAGCGACGGCCGCAACGGCGACGCGGTGGCGGGTCGGGCCGGCGCCGAGCGCGCCGCACCCCTTCGACCAGCACGCCCCGGGTGCTCCCCGATTCACAGCCGACCTCGAGCGCTGCCGCGCGCAGCCGCTTTCGGTTGAGACAGCCTCTTTCAGTCTGGAGTGGTGTGATGAGGCGCTTTGCTTCCGTCTGGCTTCCGGCGTGGCCGATCGAACGGATGCGGCGCGCAGATCCGGACGCGGTGCCCGATGACCGTCCGTTCGCGCTCGTCGAAGCGGGCACGCATGGCATCATCATTGCTGCCGTCAACCTGCTGGCACGTGGCGAAGGCATTCGCCCGGGCCAATCCCTCGCTGATGCCAAGGCGATTTTCCCAGGCCTCCTGACGCGCAAGATCGAGCGAGACAAGGACCGGGCCGCGCTTCTGGCCCTCACCCGCTGGAGTGGACGCTACGGTCCTGCCCGGAACAGCGATGGAGACAAGGGGCTCTGGATCGACATCACCGGCGTGCCTCATCTTTTCGGTGGCGAACACCGCCTGATGGCCGATCTCGTCGGCCGCCTCCGCGCGTTCGGACTGACTGTCCGCGCCGGCCTCGCCGATACCACCCTCGCAGCTGCCGCGCTGGCACGGTTTGCCCCGGTTGGAAGAGAGGGCTTCGCTATTGCACCCGCCGGCCGGATGCAGGACGCGATTGCCGGCCTGCCGGTCGAAGCGCTCGGGCTGGACGACGACTCCGTGCTGCTTCTGAAGCGGCTCGGCTTGCGCCGTATCGGCCAGCTTTACAGTTTGCCACGTGCAGCGCTGGCGCGCCGGTTCCGGGATCTCGGGCCTGCGCGCCGCCGGATAAAGAACGCTGCCGGCCTGGCCGGCGTGGTGCTGGCCCGTCTCGATGCCGCTCTCGGGCGGGCACCAGAAGCCAGAAACGCGCTGGTCGAGGCCCCGCGCCCCCTCACCCGCCGCATTTTCTCAGAGCCGCTGATTTCATCGGAAGGAATCGAAAGCGCCGTCGCAGAGCTTGCCGCGGACCTGTGCCGGATGATCGACCAGAGCGCCGACGGTGTGCGCCGATTGCAGCTCTGCCTTTACCGCGTCGACGGAACCGTGGCCGAGGTGCGAACGGGCACAAGTCGGCCCTGCCGCGAAGCCGCGCATCTCCTGCAGCTCCTGGCACCGAAGATTTCGGCCATCGATGCCGGGTTCGGCATCGATGCGCTGACGCTCGAGGCCACAAGCCTCGAACCACTTGATCCCATGCAGGTGACCCTGAGTGCCGCGCTGGAGACCGACGCTGCGGCCGATCCTGCGCAACTTATCGACAAGCTTGCCAACCGCCTCGGGGCGGACCGCGTGGTTCGCCTTGCCCCTTGCGGCAGCCATATCCCCGAACGGGCCGAGGTTCGCATTTCTGCATTGAATGGAAAGGAGTGCTCCGGCGCAAAATCCGGGACTGCTGCAGCTCTCCGCTCATACGGGTCCGCCACCCAACTTCGCCCGCCGCTCCTCCTTGCGCCTCCCGAGCCGATCACGGTTCTCGCCGAAGTGCCGGAAGGCGCGCCGGCGCGCTTCACGTGGCGGCGTGTCAGCCATACCGTGATCAGGGCCGAAGGGCCGGAGCGAATCGAGCCCGAGTGGTGGCGTGCGCTCGGCCCCCTCGCCAAGCCACCGGGCCCTCGGGACTACTACCGGATCGAGGATGATCGCGGCGGCCGATACTGGGTTTTCCGAGAGGGGCTTTACGACCGCAGTTCCGAGGCCGGGCCGCCGGTCTGGTACATGCACGGACTGTTCGGGTGAGGAGCGCCGGCATGTCTTCCCCCCCACCCGCCTACGCCGAGCTGCAGGTCACCACGAACTTCTCGTTCCTGCGCGGAGGGTCGCATCCGCACGAGCTGGTCGCCCAGGCCAAGGCGCTCGGCCTTTCTGCGATAGCCGTGACGGATCGCAATACGCTCGCCGGCGTGGTGCGGGCCCACACCGCCGCGAAGGAAGCCGGGCTGAAGCTGATCATCGGCGCCCGCCTCGACCTGCAGGATGCTCCGAGCCTGCTCTGCCTGCCCACCGACCGCACCGCCTACGGCCGCCTCTGCCGACTTCTTACACTCGGTCAGAGGCGGGCGGAAAAGGGCCAATGCACGCTGTTTCTGGAGGATGTCGCTGCGCACGGACAGGGGCAGATCTTCATTGCCCTGGCTCCGGAAGGTTGGAGCTGGCGTGAGGCACCGGTGCAGCAGCGGGAGGAGTGCAGCCCTGGCGCAACGGTTCTTCCGTTTCCGGCACGCGGGCGGATGCCGGTCTCTTCCATCCCGGAAGTGGTGAAAGAAGAGCCATCCCCCGGACATCAGACTCCCTCTCCTCCCTGGGGAGAGGGTTGGGGTGACGCCACCGGCGGGAGGCCCCCCGCCCCCTCCCCGCCAGGAGGAGGGGAGAAAAGCTTCGAGGCCGAGCTCAGGCGCATCAAAGCGGCGCTCTCGCCGGCTCCCGTCTATCTCGCTG
>JAWLCO010000051.1:0-25296 GCA_041687075.1 Hyphomicrobiaceae bacterium
GGCTGCAACGAGGTCGCCGTCGCCGGTATCGACCGCTGGCCGGACTGGCCGCATCCCGCCATGGCCGTGGTCGGGCCAGCGGGGTCTGGAAAAAGCCACCTCGTCAACGTCTGGCGGACCCGTTCCGGGGCTATCGTGCTGCCGGCAGCAGAGCTGAGCGAGCTGAGCGCCTTCCGCTTCGGAGAGCACCGCGCCATCGCTGTCGAGGATATCGATCGCGGCATTGCCGACGACCGCGTGCTATTCCATATCTTGAATATGGCCGCCGAGCAGAAGCTGTCCGTGCTGCTGACCAGCCGGCGAGCTCCCGGCGAGTTGGCGATCAGCCTGCCGGACCTGCGGTCGCGCCTCAGGGCCGTTCCGTTGCTGAGCATCGCCAATCCGGACGAGGCGCTGCTCAGGGCCTTGCTGGTGAAGCTCTTTGCAGACCGGCAGCTCGTCGTCGAACCGCACGTTGTCTCGTATCTCGCATTGCGCATCGAGCGGTCGACGGAGGCGGTTGCGCGTACGGTGGCCGAAGTGGACCGGCTCGCGCTGGCCAGCCGCCGCAAGGTGACACGGGCTCTGGTGGCCGAGGTGCTGGCTCGGCTTGCGGGGGATGAAGCCGGAGCATGAGGCCTCGCGCCAGACGGCTTCGCCATCACCGCATCATGACGAGCGCGCCATACTTCCGCGCCGGGGTGCCTATCGCCGGCGCACACGTCAGGAGAAATCGATGACTGCGGTGGAGAACGCCGTTGATATCAGGAGCGAACCGTCGGAGCCGCCGAAGGGGCCGGCTCGGTTCTACAACCGTGAGCTCTCCTGGCTTCAATTCAACCGCCGCGTCCTGGAGGAAGCGCTGAACCGTCGCCATCCGTTGCTCGAACGGTTGCGGTTCCTGTCGATTTCGGCCTCAAACCTGGACGAGTTCTACATGGTCCGCGTTGCCGGTCTTTACGGGCAGGTGACGGCGGGTGTCGCCACGATCAGTGCGGATGGGCTGACGGCCTCCCAGCAGATCGACGAAATCAATCGCTTCGTCAGCGATCTCGTATCAGACCAGCAGGCTTGCTGGGCCGAGCTCCGAGGCGAGTTTGCCGAGGTCGGCATCCGGCTCATCGAGGCGAAGGATCTGAGGCCGGAGGACCGCGCCTGGCTCGACGACGAGTTCATGGGGCGGCTGTTCCCGATCCTGACGCCCATGAACGTCGATCCCGCGCACCCCTTCCCGTTCATTCAGAACCGGGCGCTCACGATGGCAGTGAAGATGCTGCATCCGGAAGGCCGGGTAATGAAGGGGCTCATTCCCATCCCGGCGCAGCTTGATCGCTTCATCCGCCTTCCCGCCGATCCGGACGATTCCGGAAGCATCCGCTTCATGCGGATCGAGACCGTTATCGGCCTCTATCTGGAAGAGCTTTATCCGACCTTCACCATCACGGGGCAGGGCGCCTTCCGAGTGCTGCGCGACAGCGACGTGGAGTTTCAGGAAGAAGCCGAGGACCTGACGCGGGCTTACGAGACGCAGCTCAAGCGGCGGCGCCGGGGCAATGTCATCCGGCTCGAAATCGAGGCCGAGATGCCGGAGGACCTCCGTCAGTTCGTCATCGACGAGCTGGAGATCGCCGAGGAGGCCACCTTTCTGAAGGAGGGGTTGCTGGGCCTCGCTGACACCAGTCAGCTCATCGTCCGCGACCGGCCGGATCTGCAGTTCAAGCCGTTCAATATCCGCTTCCCCGAACGTATCCGCGAGTTCAGCGGTGACGTGTTCGCAGCGATCCGCGCCAAGGATTTCGTGGTCCACCACCCTTACGAGTCGTTCGACGCGGTGCTGCAGTATCTCCGCCAGGCGGTCGCGGACCCGAACGTCATGGCGATCAAATGGACGCTTTACCGGACGTTGCGTGACAAGAGCCCGATCGTCGAGGCGCTGAAGGAGGCTGCGGACGCCGGCAAATCGGTCACTGCGGTTGTCGAGCTGAAAGCGCGCTTCGACGAATCGACAAATATCAATCTCGCCCGCGATATGGAGAAGGCAGGCGTCCACGTCGTCTATGGCTTCGTCGAGCTGAAGACGCACGCCAAGCTGGGTCTCGTCGTGCGCCGCGAAGGGAATGACATCGCCACCTACTGCCATATCGGCACAGGCAACTATCACCCGCAGACGGCGCGCGTTTACACGGACCTGTCGTTCTTCACCGCCGATCGTGCCATCGGCCGCGACGTCGCGCGCATCTTCAATTTCGTTACCGGCTACGGCAAGCCGCAGGATCTGGAGGTGATGGCGGCAAGCCCGAATGGCATCCGCGCACGCATTCTCGAGCACATCCGCGATGAGATCCGGCACGCCAAGGCCGGCCGGCCGGCGGCGATCTGGGCAAAGATGAACGCGCTCGTCGACCCCCAGATCATCGCTTCTCTTTACGAGGCGAGCGAGGCGGGTGTCGAAATCGATCTGGTGGTGCGTGGCATCTGCTGTCTGCGGCCCGGCATCCCGGGGCTGTCGGAGAATATCCGGGTGAAGAGCCTGATCGGGCGTTTCCTCGAACATTCGCGCATCTATTGCTTCGGGCGCGGGGAAGGGCTCCCGTCACCCAATGCTGCCGTTTACATCAGCTCCGCCGATATGATGCCGCGCAATCTCGACCGTCGTGTCGAGGCCATGGCGCCGATCACGAATCCGACCGTCCACGAGCAGATCCTGGGACAGATCATGTTGGCCAACCTGAAGGACAATCAGCAGAGCTGGCAGATCATGCCGGACGGCTCTTCGGTGCGGATCAAGCCCGCGCCGGGCGAGGAACCATTCAACGCGCACCAGTATTTCATGACCAACCCGAGCCTTTCGGGTCGCGGGCAGGCGCTCAAGGAGAACATGCCGCCGAGGGTGCGGCTCGCCCTCAGGGACTAGACACATTCCGAATTGAATGGAAACACCTTTGGCGCGCACCGCTTCTCCCGATCCCGGACGGAAGGGGCTGGGGTGAGGTGGCCCGTGATTGCAGGTGTCGTAACCCCCGTGCCCGGGCCTGCGGGCCGACCTCTCACAACTCGGAAAGGTGAAGGTGCGATGCCTGCTACCGCTTCGAACTCAACCGGAACAATCTAGATGCGGCAGGGCGGAATGGAGCGGACGCGGGGCCTTGATGGGCAGCTGCGGGGCGTTGCGCTGGAGCCTGTGGGCGTCATCGACATCGGCTCCAACTCGGTGCGCCTCGTGATCTACGAGGGTGCGGTGCGGGCGCCGACGCCGATTTTCAATGAGAAAGTCCTTTGCGGGCTTGGTCGTTCCGTCGCGACGACAGGCGTGCTGGGTGACGAAGCGGTCGAGCGGGCGCTGGCCGCCTTGAGGCGATTCCGCGCCATCGCGCACGTGCTCGAGGTGAAACAGCTCAGTGCAGTCGCGACGGCCGCCGTGCGCGAAGCGCATGACGGGCCGGCCTTCATCGCCCGCGCCGAGGAAGCCTCAGGCTGCACCGTTCAGGTCCTGTCCGGGCGCCGCGAGGCGGAGCTTGCGGCGCATGGCATCCTGTTGGGCTTTGGCGGCGTGAATGGCATCGCCGGCGATCTCGGCGGCGGCAGCCTGGAGCTGATCGATATCGCAGATGCGCGCCTCCGGCATGCGGCGACATTGCCGCTGGGCGGCTTGCGGCTGTTGGATGTGACGGGCAACCGCATGGATGAAGCGCTCGCGCTCGTGGAAACGGAACTCGGCAAGCACCAGTGGCTCGCCGCCGATCCCGCGCGTACGTTCCATGCCGTTGGCGGTACCTGGCGAACGCTCGCGCGCCTGCACATGGAGGAGCGCGATTATCCCCTGCGGGTCATGCAGGGCTACGCTTTGCCCGCCGACGAGGCGATGGCCTTCTGCGCGGCCGTGCGCAGCGGCAACAGTCTGAGAGGCCTCGACAAGATCGCTCGGGCCAGGCGGGAGGTCTTGCCGCTCGGTGCGCTCGTCATGGAGCGCCTGCTGCATCGCCTGGCGCCGGAAAAGGTGGTCTTTTCCGTCTTTGGCATCCGCGAGGGCTTGCTGTTCGATCTGCTTCCGGAGGACGAACGTGGCAAGGACCCGTTGCTCAGCTTCTGCGAGGATTTCGCAAAGCTGCGTTCGCGATCGGCGGAGCATGGCCGCGAGCTCGCGAGCTGGACCGACGCGATCTTCAACGCGCCGGGGCCGGCCGAGGCGCCCGAGGAGCGGCGCCTGCGCCATGCCGCTTGCCTCATCTCGGACGTCGGTTGGCGTGCGCATCCGGACTATCGCGGCGAGCAGAGCCTCAACCTCATTGCGCACTCGGCCCTCGCCGGCATCGACCATCCCGGGCGCCTGTTCCTCGCCATGGCCATCTACTTCCGGCACGTCGGCGGAAGCGGAGCGGCCCCGGACGAGCTGTCCACCCGCATAAAGCGCATGATGGACAAACGCTCCCTGCGGCGCGCCCGCGTGCTGGGCGCGGCGCTGAGGACGGCTCACATGCTTTCCATAGGAAGGCCGGGCATCATCCCGCAAACGCCGCTGTCGTACGAGGACGGCCGCCTTGTTCTGAGCATTCCGCCGGCCTATGCAGCGCTGGATGGTGAGCGTCTGCGACGTCGCTTTGCAGCGCTCGCCGCCCTGCTCGACATGCCCGGGGAAGTGCGCTTTACAGCTTGATGCAGCGGTGCACAGCGAAAGCCACGCTGCGCAGCCCCCGGTGAATGATGCTAAGCTCTCGTGAGATGACATGAGACAGCGCTAGTCTTGTAAGCCATGGCAGAAGATCCCTATGCGCTTTTGGGCGTCCCCAAGAACGCCTCCGACGACGACATTCGCCGCGCGTTCCGCAAGCTGGCGAAGGAGCTGCATCCGGACCTCAATCCGGGCGACAAGGCTGCCGTCGAGCGGTTCAAGAAGGTGTCTGCAGCCTATGAGCTGCTGGGCGATCCCGAGAAGCGAAAGCGCTATGATCGCGGCGAGATCGACGCCTCGGGTGAGCCGCGCCGGGCCTATCAGCAACAGGGCGCGGCAGGTGCTGGTCCATTCGGCTGGCGCGGCGCGCGGCCGGGAGGTCCGCCTCCGGACTTCGAGGACGTCGGGTTCTCCGATATTTTCTCCGAGATCTTCGGCGGCGCGCGTGGCGCCCGGGGCACGCGCTTTACGGGCGGTATCCGCGGCAGCGATGTCCGTTATACACTGGAGATCGACTTCCTGGAGGCCGTGCAGGGCGCCCGCAAGCGCGTGACGATGCCCGAAGGAGGAATGCTCGACCTGACGGTGCCGGAGGGTGTCAGCGACGGGCAGGTGCTGCGCCTCAAGGGCAAGGGCGGTCCTGGCTTCCGCGGCGGTGAGCCGGGGGATGCCCTGGTCGAGATCAAGGTGCGTCCGCATTCCCAGTTCAAGCGGGTCGGCGACGACATCACGCTCGATCTGCCGATCACGATCGACGAGGCTGTGCTCGGCGCCAAGGTCGAGGTGCCGACCATCTCCGGCCGTGTCCAGCTCACCATTCCGAAGGGCACCAGCTCCGGCCGGGCTTTCCGGTTGCGCGGCAAGGGCGTGCGGAACGTCGCCGCCGGCACGACGGGCGATCAGCTCGTCACCGTCCGCATCGTCCTGCCGGAAGAGGTCGACGACAGCCTTGCCTACTTCATGTCCGAATGGCGCCAGCGCAACGCGTACAATCCGCGGGAGCGGGGGTGAATCAGCGGTGCGTCCAGGGGTCGGCGTGGCTACTGGAGGCTGGCGTCCCATCCACGGGAGGTTTGGCGAAAGTACCTCGCACCAGCGGCATGCTCTTCACGTTCACCGAGCTTTTCCAGAACAGCTGTAGCTGCAGCCGCGCGGCGCTCCGGCGGCAGGAGGGAGATGGCGCAGAGTTGACGCATCACAGCGTCAACAGCACCGGGGATGCTGGTCTGCTCTTTTTCAGACCTGGCAATGGTTTGCACATCGACGCTGAGCTTCGCAGCTGCTCTTTTCTGCGTTAAGCTCGCCTGCTTGCGCAAGAACCGGAACTCCCGCGGGGTAAGGGACCTCTTCGATCCCGGGCGGCAGGAAAGACGTCTGGCCGAATACCGGCTCACCCCGCCGCCTTCGGCACCTCCGGCACTTCGCAGCCCGTAACACAACACCGGCCGGGCTGCTTGGAGACGCGCTGCCCGACATCCAGCACACCGCGGTCCAGCAATCGCTCGACAAGCTCGCGCTTGTCCATCAACGGATAATTGCGCCAGATCTCCCGCTTCATGGCTTCCGGAGAGCCGCCGCCGTGGAGCGAGATCAGCGAGTACCAGCCACCCTGATGGGAGGCTGTCAGATCTTCGAGGAGCCGGGAGACCTCGAGGCGCTTTTCCGCCGGGACATCGGGGCGGCCTGCAAGAACGGCACTGAGGGACGCCCTGGTTTCCGGGTTGTGATCCTCGTCCGGCCCCGGTAGCGCTACGACGAGGCCGCCGGAGACGTAATGGGCAAGGCGGTGCATGTCGTAGATCTTGGTCGCGAGCAGCAGCTTGCCGATGTTCGAGAACACCGCGTCCGGCATGATCGAGCCGGCAGGATCCTTCATGCCGTAGACGGATGCGGCCACCCCGCAGGCGAAGAAGCTCTCTGTGATGGTGATGAGCTCCACCATCGCATCGCGGATGTGACCGTGCCGATCAGGATCCAGTCCATTCGACTCGATCATCAGCACCCCGGCACCGATCAGCAGATCACCAAACCCGGCACGGGCGCCGATGCAGGAATGGCGGTGGTGGTTGGCATAAGAGGTGGTGAGGAAGCCGCCCTCCTCGTGCTCGCGGGCCAGGAACACCCGATCCCACGGCACGAACACGTTATCGAACATGACGACGCCCGTCGACTGGCCATACTTGGCCGAGAACTTCGCCGCGCTCTCTCCCGGCCGTCCGGCAGGCCGGGCGACGATGGTCACGCCTTCGGCGTCGACGGGAACGGCGCAGCACACGGCGAAGTCGCGGTCCTCGGCCGTCATCGTGCGGCAGGGCATGACGAGGAACTCGTGCACGTAAGGGGCGCCGGTAACGATCGCCTTGGTCCCGCGGATGACGATGCCATCCGGCCGGCGCTCTTTGATGTGCACGTAGACGTCCGGATTGCTCTGGGCGCCCGGACGCTTCGAGCGGTCACCTTTCGCGTCGGTCATTGCGACGCCGACGGTCAGGTCCTCGTCCTGCACGCGGTGGAGGTAGGCCAGAAAGCGCTGGTGGTAGTCCGTGCCGTGGTTGAGATCTGTCCGTCTCGTCGCCTGGAAGAGGGCATTGAGCGAGTCGTGGCTGAGGTACCGCATCGCGCAGCCGGATTCGCGGCACACGAGCCGCACGGCCTCCAGCTTGTAAAGCAGGTCCTGCGAGGTCTCGTTGATGTGCAGCATGCGGTTGACGACCTTCCCTGAGGTGCTCTGGCGCGCCAGCATCAACGGCTCGTGCTGCTCCTCCGTCGCAAAATCGTACGTAACCCCGATGGCGTTGATGCCGGGAGCAAGCCGCGGCTCATCGGCGACGCTCTCGACACGCTGTCCATTGACGAATACCCGCGGCCTGTAGCGGCGCAGGCTCTCGCGGTATTCGGCTGCCGACATGAGCATGGGCGTCCTCCTCCGCACCGGGCGGTCGCGAATTGTTTCATCAGTGCTAGAGTACTGCAATAACCGGTAGCCGGCCCAAGGACCTTGCATGCGATTTGCCCCGGAAACCAGCGTACTGCTGCTTGTCGACTTCCAAGCCCGCCTGATGCCGGCCATCTGCGATGCTGATCTTGCGGTATCCAATGCCCGGCGCCTCGCAGAGGCTGCCAGATTCCTCGACGTGCCGATCCGCGCCACAGAGCAGAATCCGGCTGGCCTCGGTCACAACGTGGATCAGCTTACGCCGTTCGCTGAAAAAACGCTCGTCAAGCGCACCTTCGATGCCACTCGCGAAGCCGCGTGGGCAGGCTTTCTACCCGAGAACCGGCCTCACGTAGTCGTCGCGGGCTGCGAAGCGCACGTCTGTGTGATGCAGACAGTGCTCGGTATGCTGGAGAAAGGGATGCGGGTTCGGCTGGTTCGCGACGCGGTCGGCTCACGCAAGCCGGAGAGCCGCGAGGCGGCCTTGGATCGCGCCGGGCGGCATGGCGCCGAGTTGGTCACGACGGAGATGGTCATCTTCGAATGGCTGGCCACCTCCGATCATCCGCGCTTCCGCGAGGTGCTGGCGCTGGTGAAGTAACCATACGGTGTTATTCCTGCAGACTTAGTCTCAGTCATGCCGAAATCCCGGCCTAAAGCGATCAGGCATTTGTGGGGGGACGGATAAAGTGGTTGCGAACGAAGGCGTACTCATCATCGGTGAAGACACGTTCGTCAGGGGCAAGATCCGCAATTGCCGCCGGATCGAGATCTTCGGCCAGGTGCATGGTGAATTGACTGCTGAGGCCATGCTCATCCACGAGGGCGGCCGGTTTCAGGGAAAGGCGCGCACCGAAAATGCGGATGTGCACGGCACGCTGCACGGCAACGTGATCGTCCGGAATTTGATCAATATCCGCAGCTCGGGCTCGGTCAGCGGTAACGTGCAATACGGTCAGCTGGCCATGGAGGTTGGCGGCAGCCTGGTCGCAGAAGTTCGCAATGTGCCTCCGGTCATTGGCGGTGATCTCGACCTTACGGTCTACAGGGGGCGGTCCGTCGGCATCACGCTGGAGGATCTGACGGCGATCGATCCCGATGACGATGCCAAGGATCTCACCTATTCCGTCTCGAACGCGAGCAACGGTTTCGTGGCCCTGTCCGATGCGCCAGAAGAGGCCATCACCAGCTTCACTCAGGCAGATCTGGAGGCGGACAAGGTCCTGTTCCACCACGACGGCTCGGCGACCGATCGGGCCAGCTTCGACGTGGTGGTCACCGACGCGTCCGGCGCGACATCGGGCGACCCGCAGACTGTGAAGGTTACGGTCCGCAGCCGCAGGGGATGAGCGGCGGCTGAACTCCAAAGTCACCCGGCCAGTTTCGCGGCCAGCCTGGCAAGCTGCCGAGGTGAGCCCTGGCGGGCGCCAAACGCTCAACGTGTCACCTGCGAGACAGTTCGGCCCGACCAGCCAAGGCTACATTGCGCCCATCGAGGCTGGCTTGCCGGTGGGCGGCGCCGCCTCCCCGCCAATGGAGGTCACCATGACATCGACGAGCTCTTTCAAGGCCCTCTCATTCGGCGCCGTTGCGGCTGCCATCCTGGTGTCATCCTTTTTCATGCCGGCCGGCGCGCACGCCCGGAAGGGCTACGGCCCCTCTGTCATCGAGAAGAGTTTCATAACCGACGGCCCGGTGAAGGGTTATTCCGGCTTCGTCCGTGGCGGTGCGCGAAATTTCTACTGCGACTACCAGCGGATTCCGAACCGCAAGTGCACGTACACCGCCGATGGTCGCGAGCGCTGCAAGATCGTCAACTGGACTCTCAAGCAGTTCTGCTACTGAGCTTTCTTGGATCCGCGGTGACGTCCGACGGGGAGGGGCGATCGCGGTGAACTGGGTGAGGCACCGATCGGTGCACTCACCCTTTTTTTGATTTTTGCGAGGAACCGAAGCCAGTCGATCAACAGCTCGTGTTGAACGTTGGCCGCTGGACACCAGGTCAGCATGCAGTATATTGCATGAGACGCGACCCTCAGTCACAAGATAATGCATGCAGGAGTGCTCCTGTTCTGCAGGTCAGGGGGTGCCGGTCTGGGTAATGAACTTCACGCCGTTTCAGGTTGAGCGCGATGATCGAACGAATCGACTTCCAGACCGATCCCTCCCGCTACCGCCACTGGAAGCTCGAATTCGATGGACCCGTCGCGCACCTCATCATGGATGTCGACGAGAACGGGGGGCTGTTCGAGGGCTACAGCCTGAAGCTCAATTCCTACGATCTCGGCGTCGACATCGAACTCGCCGATGCCGTCCAGCGGCTGCGCTTCGAGCATCCCGAGGTGAGGGTGGTCGTGCTGCGGTCGGGCAAGGATCGCGTGTTCTGCGCCGGCGCCAACATCCGTATGCTGGCCGGCGCCTCCCATGCGCATAAAGTCAATTTCTGCAAGTTCACCAACGAGACGCGCATCGGCATGGAGGATGCGAGCGCGCACTCGGGACAGAAATATGTGTGCGCCATTCGCGGCACGGCCGCGGGCGGCGGCTACGAGCTGGCGTTGGCGTGCGATCACATCATTCTGGCCGACGACGGCAACTCCACCGTGTCACTCCCGGAATTGCCGCTGCTGGCCGTTCTGCCCGGGACCGGCGGCCTTACACGCGTGACGGACAAGCGCAGAGTCCGCCGCGACCTCGCCGATGCGTTCTGCACGGTTGAAGAGGGCGTGAAGGGCAGCCGCGCCGTCAAGTGGCGGCTTGTCGACGAGGTGGTTCCGAATTCGCGTTTCGATGCGGCTGTGGCACGCACCGTCGAAACGTTGGCCGCGACCTCGGATCGTCCTGCGGATGCAAAGGGCATCGTGCTCACTCCCTTGCGCCGGACGTTTGAAACCGATGCTGTGATCTATTCCAGCGTGAAGGTCGATATCGACCGGCTGTCGCGCCGCGCCACCATTACTGTCTCTGGGCCCGATACGCCACCTCCGGCCTCCGTTGACGATCTCGTTGGCCAGGGCGCTGAAGCATGGCCGCTGCGGGTCGCGCGCGAGCTGGACGATGCCATTCTGCACCTTCGGCTCAACGAGCGTGAAATCGGCACTCTGATCTTCAAAACGGCCGGTGATGCAGCCCAGGTACTCGCGCACGACGCATTTCTCGAGGCAAACCGCGATCACTGGCTAGCGCGCGAAATTCTGTTGAACTGGAAACGCGTTCTGAAACGCATCGATGTGACCTCACGCTCTCTGGTGGCACTCATCGAGCCTGGAAGCTGCTTCGCTGGAACGCTGGCCGAAATCGCGTTTGCCTGCGACCGCTCCTTCATGCTGTCCGGCACATTCCCAGGCGACAACCGGCCAGCCGCGATGCTCACCTTGGGCGGGCGCAACTTCGGCAGCTATCCCATGGCAAACGGGCTCTCCCGGCTGGAAACCCGCTACCTCGGCGAGCCGCAAAGCATCGGGGCGGCCCGCGAATGCATCGGCCAGAACCTCGACGCAGAACAGGCCGAGGAGATGGGCCTCGTCACCGCCGCCTACGACGACATCGATTGGGAAGACGAGGTGCGCATCTTCCTGGAAGAACGCACCAGCTTTTCCGCCGATGGCCTCACCGGCCTCGAAGCCAACCTGCGGTTCGCCGGCCCAGAAACCATGGAAACGAAAATATTCGGCCGCCTCACCGCCTGGCAAAACTGGATTTTCCAACGCCCCAACGCCGCCGGCCCCGAGGGCGCCTTGAAGCGATATGGCAGCGGCGTAAAGGCCGCATTCGATCCGGAACGGATTTGAAGATGAGCGAGATGGCGAATAGCGAGTAGCGAATGGTGGAGAAGTCAAAGATCCAACCATATTCCCCATTCGCTATTCGCTATTCGCTATTCGCTATTTATCCCACTATTCGCCCAAATCGAGGAAACGCCAAAATGTCCGAATCCACCCACGTCGATTACTCCACGAAAATCCCAAACAATGTCGGCCTTCTGGATGATCAGCGCGTTCTCAAGGCTCTGGAGCAATGGCATCCCGGCTATATCGACTGGTGGATGACGATGGGGCCGGAGGGGTTCCAGACGTCTGAGGTCTACTTGCGCACGGCAATTTCGATCGATCCCAAAGGCTGGGCGAAGTTCGATTACGTGCGCATGCCCGAGTATCGCTGGGGCATTCTGCTGGCGCATCGGGACGAGGAGCGAAAAGTCAATTTCGGAGCGCACAAGGGCGAAAAGGCCTGGCAGGAGGTGCCGGGCGAATATCGCGCCATGCTGCGGCGTCTCATCGTCGTGCAGGGGGATACGGAGCCCGCGAGCGTCGAGCAGCAACGCCATTTGGGCAAGACCGCACCCTCGCTCTACGACATGCGCAATCTGTTCCAGGTGAACGTCGAGGAAGGCCGTCATCTGTGGGCCATGGTCTACCTGTTGCACAAGTATTTCGGCAAGGACGGCCGCGAGGAGGCCGAGCAGTTGCTGCAGCGGCGCTCTGGCGACGAGGACAAGCCGCGAATGCTGGGTGCCTTCAACGAGTCCACGCCGGACTGGCTGTCCTTCTTCATGTTCACCTTCTTCACCGACCGCGACGGCAAGATGCAGCTCGAGAGCCTGGCGCAATCAGGCTTCGACCCGCTCTCGCGCACCTGCCGCTTCATGCTGACCGAGGAGGCGCACCACATGTTCGTCGGCGAGACGGGCGTGGGCCGCACCATCGAGCGCACCTGCCAGGCCATGAAGGAGGCCGGCATCGAAGACCCATACGACATCAATGCCGTGCGCAAGCTCGGCGTCATCGACCTGCCGACGATCCAGAAGAAGGCCAACCTGCACTTCTCGCTCTCGCTCGACCTGTTCGGCTCCGAGGTGTCGACGAACGCCGCCAACTATTACAATAGCGGCCTAAAGGGCCGTTTCCGCGAAACCCATATCGAAGACGATCACGTCCTGACGAACGCCGCCTACCCGGTGCTGAAGCTGGTGAACGGCGAGATCAGGATGGTCGACGAGCCGGCACTGACGGCGATCAATATGCGCCTCCGCGACGATTATGTGCGGGACTGCCAGGGCGGCGTGAACCGCTGGAACAAGGTCATCGAGAAGGCCGGCGTGAATTTTCAACTCAAGCTGCCGAGCGTCGCGTTCCACCGCCACATCGGTGAGTTCCGTAACGTGCAGGCATCTCCCGACGGGCAACTCCTCTCCGAGGCCGAGTGGGACAAGTGCAAGGATCAGTGGCTCCCCTCCAGGGAGGACGGAGAATTCATCGAAAGCCTCATGGAACCATGCTGGGAACGCGGCAAGTTCGCCAGCTGGATCGCTCCGCCCAAGGTCGGCATCGACAACAAGCCGGGTGATTTCGAGTACGTGAAGATCCATCAGGCATAGCCTGCCCGCGCAGCACGCGCGAGGAGCACGGGACTCGCGGTGGAGTAGACGTGCGGGGCGGGGCCAGTCTGGCGCTGTCGACGGCGCCTGCGCGTCGATAGTCGAGCGCCGAGGCTTTTCTCTCGCGCGTCCTGATGTATACCTCTGCGGGTGAACTGACCCGCAGGAGATCCCTCCCGTGCTTCTGGGCTGCATCGCCGACGACCTGACCGGCGCCACCGATCTTGCGCTCATGCTGACCCGCAACGGAATGCGGACCGTGCAGGCTATCGGCGTGCCGGGTCCCGACACACCGCTCGACGGCGCCGATGCCGTCGTCGTGGCGCTGAAGTCGCGCACCAATCCGGTCGACGAGGCCATCCGCTGGTCATTGGCGAGCGCGGACGCGCTGCTCGCCCGTGGCGCGAGGCAGCTTTTCTTCAAATACTGCTCCACGTTCGACTCGACCGACCAGGGCAACATCGGTCCCGTCGCCGAGGCCCTGCTCGAAAAGGTGAAAGGCGAGATCGCGACCGTCTGCCCCGCCTTTCCGGCCAACAAGCGCACTGTCTACATGGGCCATCTGTTCGTCGGTGATGTGCCGCTGCACGAAAGCCCGATGAAGGATCACCCGCTCACCCCGATGCGAGATTCCAATCTGGTCCGCGTGTTGCAACGCCAGACGCAGGGTAAGGTCGGCCTCCTCCCATATCCAGTGGTCGAGCAGGGCTCGGACACGATCCGCACTGCACTCGACGCCGCCGCCGCGAGCAGCACGCGCTTTGTCATCGTCGATGCGCTGAGCGACCGGCATCTGATCGAGATCGGCACGGCCGCCGCAGACCACGCCCTCATTACAGGCGGCTCTGGTGTCGCCATGGGGCTGCCGGACAATTTCGCCCGTAAGGGGCTATTGAAGAAGGTTGCGCCCGGCGCGCGGCTGAGCGCCGCCAGCGGGCGTGCGCTCATCGTTTCGGGGAGCTGCTCGGAAGCGACCCGTGGGCAGGTTCGCGCGGCCCAGCAGGCCGGTCTGCCCGCGTACAAGGTCGATCCCGTCGCGATCGCACGAGGGGCGCTCGGTGCGGCTGAAATGGTCGCATGGGCGCTGAAACAACCCGCCGATCGGCCGGTCCTGATCTACTCGAGCGACGAGCCCGCCAATGTCCGTGCCGTTCAGGCGGAGCTTGGGCGCGAGGCCGCGGGCGCCCTTGTGGAGCGCGAGCTTGCGGCGGCGGCGCAGGCGCTGGCCGACAAAGGTTTCACGAGGATCATCGTTGCTGGCGGTGAGACGTCTGGCGCAGTCATCGGCGCGCTTGGTGTCAATGCACTGGAAATCGGCCCCGAGATCGACCCGGGCGTACCGTGGACGCGCAGCATGGACGGACGCGGCCGCGTGCTGGCATTGAAATCCGGTAACTTCGGCGCACCGGATTTCTTCCTGAAAGCGTGGGACCTTGTCGGATGACGGCAGAATCGAAGCTGCGGGAGCTGATCTGCACGGCCGGGGCGTCGCTGTTCAACCGCGGGCTCACGCACGGCTCGACCGGCAACCTGTCCATTCGCCTCGCGGATGGCGGCTGGCTGATGACGCCGACGGGCTCCTCGCTCGGCACGCTCGATCCTGCGCGGCTTTCGAAGCTCGATGCGTCGGGCAACCTGGTTTCCGGCGATCCGCCGACCAAGGAAGCCTTCCTGCATACGACCATGTACGCCGAGCGCCCCTCCGCCGGCGCCGTCGTGCACCTGCATTCGACCTACTCTGTCGCCGTGAGCTGCCTGGACAGCATCGACGACAGCAACTGCCTCCCGCCGATCACGGCTTATTACGTCATGCGGATCGGCGCGCTGCCCCTGGTTCCCTACTATCCTCCCGGTGATGCAAGCCTGGCGGAAGCCGTTGGCAAGCTCGCCAGCCAGCATCACGCGGTGCTGCTCGCCAATCACGGTCCGGTCGTTGCCGGCTCAAGTTTGTCAGCGGCCATGGATGCAGTCGAGGAGCTCGAAGAAACGGCGCGCCTTTTCCTGATGCTTCGCAACCAGCAAATTCGCACTCTGACCGAGTCACAAGTCGCCGATCTCCGCCGGCGTTTTCCGAATTAGGTAAAAACAATTGCTGATTATTGGCACTCCCACGACCCGCCAGGCAAGATCCCGGATCAGCGCCGCACCATTCCATGCTGCGACGCATCCGGGATGACGGGTGGAATTGGGAGATTGTTGCAGGATTTGAAACCAGCAAAAGCGGAAATGAAAACTCCTCAGGAGTGGAAAGGAAGAAAGAATGGCAAACAAGATCGATCTTGAAAATCGCGTGGCCGTTATCACTGGCGGCGCTCAGGGGTTCGGGCGGGCGTCTACGGAGCGGTTCATTGCGTCAGGAGCGAAGGTGGCGATTTGGGATCGTGATATCGCTCTTGCAGAGAAAACGGCGGACGAGCTCGGCAGCAGCGTAAAGGCGTTCGCCTGCGATGTGACCGATCCGAAGGCCGTCGAAGCGGCGCGGGATGCGACACTCTCCGCGTTCGGCAAAATCGACATTCTCGTCAATAACGCCGGCATTGCCGGGCCGACCGCCAAGGTTTGGGATTATTCGCTCGAAGAGCTGCAGATGACGATGCGGATCAACCTCGAGGGGCCGTGGCTCTGCTGCAAGGCTGTCGTGCCGGGAATGATCGCGCAGAATTACGGCCGTATCGTCAATATCGCTTCGATCGCCGGCAAGGAAGGCAATCCGAATGCGAGCGCCTATTCTGCCTCGAAAGCAGCCCTCATCGGCCTGACCAAGTCACTCGCAAAAGAGCTCGCGACCTACGACATCTCCGTAAACGCCATCGCGCCGGCCGCGGCACGCACGGCGATCCTCGATCAGGTTACCGAAGAGCACATCAATTTCATGCTGTCCAAGATTCCGCGCGGCCGGCTGGTTACGGTGGAAGAGGTGGCGGCGCTCGTCGCATGGGCGGCGTCGGCCGAGTGCTCCTTCACGACCGGTCAGGTGCTCGACATTTCCGGCGGCCGGGCAACCTACTGATCATCTCATACGGCAGCGCTGAGTGGCCACGGAAACAGTCTTCATCCTGCTCGGCGCGTTCGCAGGCGGTTTCGTAAACGGTCTGACCGGTTTCGGAACCGGCCTGACGGCGCTCGCCTTCTGGCTTCATGTGATCGGCCCGATGCTCGCGGCGCCACTCGTGATCGCGTGCTCGGTGATGGCGCAGCTGCAGACGCTGCCGCAGATTTGGAGTGAGCTCGATTGGCGGCGCCTGATGCCGTTTATCGCCGGCGGCCTTATCGGAGTTCCGATCGGCACGCAGCTGCTGACGCAGATCGAACCCGAGACGTTCAAGGCCGCCATGGGGCTGGTTCTGATCTGCTACTCCGCTGCAATGCTGGTGCTGAAGCCGCACTTCCGCATAGCGTGGGGCGGGCGCATCGCAGATGGCTTCATCGGCTTGAGCGGCGGCATACTTGGCGGATTTGCCGGACTTTCCGGCGTCCTCCCCACGATCTGGGCTGCCATTCGCGGCTGGAGCAAGCCTGAGCGGCGTGGCGTGTTCCAGGCGTTCAACCTGACGGTTCTTGGCTCTGCATTGATCGCCTACGCGTTTGCAGGCCTGCTGACGGCCGATTTTGGCAGGCTCGTGCTGACCGCAATTCCGGGAACGCTGATCGGAACCTGGACAGGTTATCTCACCTATCGACGGCTCAACGACCAGAGTTATCACATTATTGTGCTGTGCCTATTGCTGTTCGCTGGAGTTACCCTGCTCGCGTCGACCTGACTTTGGTGCTGTTGCGCGGTTCGCATCGATGTTCGCAACTGAAATCGCGCAACGTAGGCACATGGAACTGCCTTGCGCGGCTCTGGCGCGCTCCCCAAATCACAGTTTCGCCATTTGGGTCGGGGCGAATCTGACCGTGCGCAGCCGCACGCGATTGAGGCGACGTGTCGGAAACCTCAGAAAACGGCAAGCCCGTTGTCGAGCCGAGATCTGAGCCAGCGATGTCGGCAGGGAGTTCCGACGAGCTGCGCTATCGGATCAGGCAACAGGAGCTTCTCTCGAAGCTCAGTGTTCTCGCGCTCCAGGGCGGTTCACTGGACGAACTCCTGCGTACGGCTGCACGTACGGCAGCCGAGGGCTTGAACGCTGAGTTCTCGAATGTCCTGGAGCTCCTGCCGGACCAGAACTCGCTGCGGATCCTAGCGGGTTGTGGCTGGGGAGAGGATGTCATCGGCCGAGCAACGATCAGCGCAGACCCCAGTTCACCCGCTGGCTATGCGCTCAAGACCGGCCAGCCCGTCATTTCGAACCATCTCGAAGGCGAAAGCCGCTTCCACGCGCCAGAACTATTGGAGCGGTACGGCATAAGGCGAGCAATCAACGTCATTCTGAACGGTGAGAAGCAGCCGTTCGGCATTCTCGAGGTCGACAGCCGGGACCCCGGCGAGTTCAGCGAGCACGATCTCAATTTTCTACAAAGCGCTGCCAACCTGGTCGGCATGACCATCGAGCGGCGGCGCTATGAGGAGCAGCTCACGGGCCTGCTCGAACATCAGCAGGCACTGCTGAAAGAGGTCAATCACCGCGTCAAGAACAGCCTGCAGCTCGTGGCCAGCTTGTTGCGCCTGCAGTCCTCGAGCGTCGATAACGAAGAGGTCAGGCGGTTCCTGGGAGACGCACAGGCTCGGGTGATGGCCATCGCCCGTGCGCACGAGCGTCTTTATAGAACGACGGATTTCACGCACCTGGATATCGGCTTCTACCTCGGTGAAGTCTGTGCGGACCTCGATGGCGGAGTCCTTCATTACGAAGGGGCAGATGGCATCCGGATTGCAACTGATCGCGCCATTCCGCTGGCCTTGCTGGTCTCGGAACTCGTGACCAACTGCATGAAATATGCCTATCCGGGTGACGAACAGGGCGCCGTGTGGGTGAGGATCGCTCCGGCGGCTGGCGATATGATCCAGGTCTCGGTCGTCGACGAAGGCATCGGGCTGCCCGACGACTTCGACCCGGATAACTCGCGCACGCTGGGCATGCGCCTCGTGAAGTCATTTGCTCAGAGGCTCGACGCGAATCTCGAGTTTCACCGCCGGAGTCCCGGTACCGAGGTGCGGCTCCTGATGCCGCGTCAGGATTAATGCACCGCGCTATTGGCGGCCTGGCGCCGCGACGCGCCAGACCCCGCCCTTGCCCCTCAGTAGGTCTTCGCCGCCTGCGCCTGCGCTTCGCCTTTGGCTTCGCGAACGGCAGCCTGGGCCGCCATGGCGAGCAGCCGCGCATCGTTCAGAATGGTGCAGAGTTGGAAGCCTTCGTTGAATCGCTTGAGCGCTGTCTGGGCACTGTCCGTATGCGCGCCGGCGATGAGGCCCTTGTCGCGGGCCTGGCTCAGAATTTTTTCCATGGCGGCAAGCACGGCGGGATCAGTGGGATCGAGCGTCGGCGTGCGGCCCATGGACAGCGACAGGTCCGACGGGCCGATGTAGATGCCGTCGAGGCCCGGCACGGACAGGATCTCATCCAGATTCTCTAATGCCTTCGTCGTCTCGATCATGGCGAACAGCAGCACTTCCTCATTGGCGTGCTGCCAGTAGTCCGCGCCGCCGTACTGAACCGCGCGGTTAGGGCCGAAGGACCGGAAGCCCTGCGGGGCGTAGCGCGCCGCACCAACGAACGCCTCGGCTTCAGCCTTGCTGTTGATCATCGGGCAGATGAGACCGTAAGCGCCGGCGTCGAGCAGCTTCATGGTGATCGCCGGATCGTTCCATGGAATGCGCGCCATCGGCACGGCATTCGTCGTGGAGATGGCCTGCAGCATGGTGAATGCCACCTGATAGTCGACAGGCCCGTGCTGCAGGTCGATAGTGACGCTGTCCCAGCCCTGGTGAGCCATCAGCTCGGCGGAATAGGAGCTGGGGATCGAGCACCACGCGTTCACGACGCGTCCGCCCTCGGCCAGCAGCTTCTTGATCGCATTCCTGCGCATTGGTCTCTCCAGCTCAGCTCCTGGCGCGCGACAGCGCCTCGGGATTGAAGATATGTGCGGCCGGAAGACGGCCGTCGAAGTAATCGAGCACGTTCTGCGCCACCGTCGTCGCCATCCGTACCACGCCTTCTGATGTCGTCGCAGCAGAATGCGGGGTCAGGATGATGCGGTCCGACTCGAGCAGCGGATCATCGGGCGCGGGTGGCTCCGTCGCCTGCACGTCGAGACCGGCTCCCTTGATGCGGCCGGCTTCGAGCGCGGCGAGCAGGGCGGCTTCGTCGACAATGCCGCCGCGGGCGCAGTTGATGAGGAAGGCCGTTGGTTTCATCAGGGCCAGCTCGCGCGCGCCGATCAGGTTGCGTGTATCGGCCTGCAGTGGGCAGTGGAGCGAGACGAAGTCGGCCTGCGGCAGCGCATCATGCAGGTTGCTGGCAGGCCCGCAGCCCATCGCGCGGATCTCATCCGCAGTGAAGGCCGGGTCGATGCCGACGCAGCGCATCCCGAGCGCGTTGCAGGCAAGGGCAGTACGGCTGCCGATGCGGCCAAGCCCGACAATGAGGATGGTACGTCCTGCGAGGTCGACCGCGTCCAGGTTCATCTTGACCATGTACTCGCCCGTCCGCACCGCGCGGTCGAACTCCCGCAGGCGCTTGGCGAGCGCGAACATCATGGCCAGCGTGTGCTCGACGACGGACGGCGCGTTGGCCAGGCCGACTGTGGCGACGATAACGCCGCGCTCGGTCGCCGCCTCGATGTCGATGTTGTCCACGCCGACGCCGTGCCGAGAAATCATCTTCAGCCGCGGCGCCTTCTCGATCATCCAGCGCTCGATCCGCGGCATGCGAACGACCAGTGCCTCGGTGTCGGCCAGATGCTGCTCCCAGTGCTGCGGCTCGGGGCTTTCAGGGACGATGAGCTCCAGGTCCTCGCGCGAGCGCAGGATTTTCATGCCTTCCGGATGGATTGGCTGGATGCAGACGACCTTGTGCCTCAATGGATTTCGTCCTGCTTCGCCAGTGCTTCCCTGAGCATTTCGACGGTGAAACCGGGCTGGCGCGCCATGTCCAGGATGACGGCTTCCTTGCGGGCCATCAGCTCGCAGGCCGCGGGCACCTTTTCGGCAAGCTCATGCGGGATCACGACGGCGCCATGGCGGTCGGCGTGGATGAGATCGCCAGAGCGCACCACCATCCCTGCCACCCGCACCTGCTTGCCGAAGTCGGCCAGGTGCACATGCGCGTGGCTCGGCATGACTGAGCCCGCGAGCACGTTCAGGCCGGGCGCCCACTGCGGAATGTCACGAATGCAGCCATCAGTGATGACGCCCACGCAGCCGAGCGCCTTGTGTACTGCGCTCTGCACCTCGCCCCAGAAGGCCCCGAAGCCGCAATCCGGGCCGTCCAGGTCCTGGATGACCACGATCTGCGGGCCGGGCTGGGATGCGACGTACTCGTAATACCCGATCCGCTGGGCACGCGCCGCTTTGGCGTCCAGCTCATGCAGGTGTGTCGACCGGATCGTCGCCGTCCGCGCATAGCCGACCATGGGCGGCAGGTCCGGGAAGGGCGCGACAAGCGGTTTCGTCGTAAAGCCCGTGAGCCGCCGCGAGCCGTCGATAACCTCCAGGGCATTGCAGATGGTGGGGGTGTCGTAGCTTTTGAGCTGTTCCAGGAGGTCGGCTTTAAGCATTTGAAGTTCCTCGGCTTTCGTGTCCTTTGGACAATCTTTGTGCTGGATCCCGGATCGGCGATCGCTTCGCTCCCTTGTCCGGGATGACGGGAGCCAAGTGTATGCGGGTCACTCGCGCACCCCTGCCCGCTCGATGCGGGCCTCGTCTATGCCGACACTGCGGGCGGCCGAGACAATCCGCGCCCAGGTATCCGCCGGCAGCGGAACACCTTCGGCGAGACGCTTGCGGCGCGTGCGGATCTCGGGCTCGCCCGGCACCAGCACTTCGCCATCGGCTTCGATCGGGCGCGAGCTTTTGAAGAAGGAGACGTAGCGCTTGACGTCCGCCGGGAAGAAGTCCTCAGGATCGAGCTGTCTGGGGTCGATGTAGATCGACAGCATGCCGTTGGCCCAGCGGCGGTCTTCCTGCGCTGCGCCGGTGCCGGTCAGAGAGCCACCGAGCAGCTCTACCATGAAGGCGAGGCCGGAGCCCTTGTGCTCGCCGAAGGCGCGGATTGCGCCTGTGCCTTTCCGGTAATCGCGCGGGCCGTTCGGCTCCAGCGGGCCATAGAGCAAGGCCGGGTCGCCGCTGATGGTGCCGTCGGTGCCGACGAGGGAATTATCCGGCAACTTCTTGCCGCCCTGACTTGCCACCAGCACCTTGCCTTCCGCCACGACGGACGTTGCGAAATCGAGGATCAGCGGCTCGTCGCCCGGCCGCGGAACGCCAACGGCATAAGGCGCCGTCGATAGCCGCCGGTCGACGCCACCGTAGGGGGCGACGAGCAGGCTGGAGGCCGCGTTGACGAAATGAATGGAAACGAAGCCCGCTTCGGCCGCCATCTCGGCCCATTCGCCCAGGCGGCCGACGTGGCCCGAGTTTCTCAGCGCGACGGCTGAAAGGCCCATGGCGCGGCACTTGGCGATGCCGATTTCCACCGCCTGCGGCGCAGTTGTTTGGCCGAAACCATACCTGCCGTCGACGACGGCGAGCACCGGCGTCTCGCGCACGATCTCAACCTTCTGGTCGGCAATAAAGTCGCCCTCGGCCATCCATTGGAGATAGCGGGGAACGCGGACGACGCCATGGCTGTCGTGGCCGGCCAGATTGGCGCTGACGAGCGATTTACCGAGCCGCTCCCCTTCCTCGCGTGAGCAGCCCGCTGCAACGAAGATGTCGCGCACGAGCTCGCGCAGATTCTCCGCAGCCACCGTGACCATGCGTAACCCCCAGATGAACTTCTCCGGCTCGCATGGCCGGCTTCGAGCGAAGCTAGAGCACATCAGGCCTGCTTGTCACGAATATCGATGCGCATGGCGGCTCTGAAGCTTTGTGCGATCGTCATTGATCCTGGTCACTTGCGCCCGCGACCGAAGCCGTTAGCCTGCAGCCAAACGGCTGAAAGGGCTTTAGCAATGGATTTTTCCTTGCCCGAGGAGATCGAAGCGCTCGGCGAGCGGGTGCTCGCGTTCATCAAGGAAGAGGTGATCCCGTTCGAGGCGGACCCGCGATGGACCGCGCACGGCCCGACCGAAGAGCTGCGCCTAGAGCTCAACGAGCGGGCGCGCCGGGCCGGGCTGCTGTCGGTGCACGTCCCCAAGGAGTACGGCGGCCTGGGGCTCGATCACATCGGAAAATCCGTGGTGCTGGAGGCGGCAGGCTACTCCATGCTTGGCCCTGCGGCGCTCCATTGTCAGGCGCCGGACGAGGGCAACATTCATCTGCTCGAGCAGGTCGCCAATCCCGAGCAGAAGGAGCGCTACCTGCGTCCACTCGCGACCGGAGAGGTCCGCTCCTGCTTCGCCATGACGGAGCCCCACCCGGGGGCGGGCTCCGACCCCGGCATGCTCGCCACCCGCGCCGAGAAGGACGGCAACGGATTCGTCATTCGTGGGAAGAAGTGGCTCATCACGGGTGCGGAAGGCGCGGCCTTCGCGATCATCATGGCGCGCACGGGCGATGGTCCGAACGACGCCACCATGTTCCTGGCCGACCTGCCGAACCCGGCGTTTAGGATCGCACGCACCCTCGACACGATCGATTCCTCGTTCATGGGCGGCCACGGTGTGGTCGAGATCGAGGATCTGCGCTTGCCGGGTGACGCGGTGCTGGGTGAGATCGGGCAGGGCTTCCGTTATGCGCAGGTGCGCCTGGCCCCGGCCCGCCTCACGCACTGCATGCGCTGGCTGGGGTCTGCGCAGCGGGCGCACGACATCGCCTCGGAGTATGCGCGGACCCGTCAGGCTTTCGGTCAGCCGCTCGGCGCGCACGAGGGCGTGAGCTTCATGCTGGCGGACAACGTCATGGACATGCATGTCAGCCGGCTGGCCATCCGCCACTGCGCCTGGCTGCTCGACCAGGGGCACCGCGCGTCATCCGAGAGCTCGATGGCGAAGGTCATCTGCTCGGAGGCGATCATGCGCGTCGCGGACCGGTCTCTGCAGATCCTCGGCGGCATGGGGCTGACACGCGATACCGTCGTCGAGCGCATCTTCCGCGACGTGCGCGCCTTCCGCATCTACGACGGCCCGTCAGAGGTGCACCGCTGGGCGCTTGGCCGCCGCATTGTCGAGCGGAAGTGGTCGAACAAATCAGACTGACCGTGGGGTGTCACCGGAAGCCGCAGCCCGCGCCTTCCGGACGCTATCCAGAATGATATCGGCAGAGCGGATGGAGCAGGCGCACGGCACGTCGTAGAGGATCGACAGCCGCAGAAGGGCTTTCACGTCGACGTCATGCGGCATCGGCGTGAGCGGGTCGATGAAGAAGAAGAGCACATCGATGACATCCGCGACGATCAACGCGCCGACCTGCTGATCGCCCCCACGCGGACCGCTCTCGAGCCGTTCGAGCCGGAGCTCGGGGAAGTGATCCAGCAAGACCTTCCCCGTTGTGCCCGTTGCCACAAGATCGAGCTGCCGGAAAATGTCGAGGTTTCTGCCGACCCACTCGACCATGACCGGCTTGCGCGCATCGTGGGCAACCAAAGCGAACTTCTTCGGCGTCTCGGTCAACGGGGTGCCTCCTGGCATTGGAGGTGAACCGGATGCAGCCTGGTTAACGCAGAGAGACGGCAGATCGAAGCACGCGATCGGCAACGCACGAATGCTGCGCCGAAAACAAATAACGGGAACGACGTTGGACGTCGTTCCCGGCACCATGTCTCCCCAGACTTGGACCGTCACTTTGGTGGCCGTTGTTGAATTGCTGAACACGGCCAAGTGATCGACTGCGGCAGGATGTCCTAGCCAGTAGCCCGTGTCAAGGACATCAGACATGTCGAAAGGGAAGCCGCCGCTCGGCCAGGATGCGCTCTTGTGGCCAGAGCGGGTTGCGTATCGGGGCCATGGGCGGTATCCGCTAACGCAGGATCTTCTGTTTACCAATCAGCCTTTCAGGCGCCGCCGTTCCCTCTCCAGCGCAAAGGACCGCCATCTGTGCCCAAACTTGCGTCACGCGCCCAATTGCCGGAACCGGGTCAGGTCTTTCTCGATCACGTCGCATGGATGGTGCCGGACATGGACCGGGCTGCGGTGGTGTTCGAGCAACTCGGCTTTCCGTTGACGCCGTATGCCGTGCACGGCGACCGCGATCCGGCCAGCGGCGTGCTGAACCCCGTCGGGAGTGCCAACCGGCTGGCTATCCTGGAACGCGGGTATCTTGAAATTCTGACGCCTGTCGAAAACCTAGACAATCCGGTGACCCGGCACATGCGCGCGGCGCTCGCCCGCCACACAGGTGTGCATCTCATCGCATTGGCCGTTCATGATGCGGCTGAGACCGCTCGCCAGATCGCGGCGCGCAACTTCGAGCTGCAGCCGACGGTGCATCTGAAGCGCGCCGTGGAAGCTGAAAACGGAGAGCAGGCCGAGGCGTCCTTCACGGTGGTGCGGGCTGCCTTCGAGCAGTTTCCTGAGACGCGCGTTCAAGTGCTGACGCATCACACGCCCGAGCACGTCTGGCAAAGCCGCTATCTGCCCGCCGAGAACGGTCTCGTCGGGCTGCTCGAGGCCACCATCGTCACCAGCAATCCGCACGATGCAGCGCTGCGGTTCAGCGGCTTTCTCGGCAAGCCGGTCGAGAAGGACGGCAGCTCACTGCTCATCAAGCTGGATCGGGGGGCATTGCGCGTCGTTGACGCGCGCAGTGCTGCCGAGCGGTTCGGCCGGATCTCGAAGCCGCCCATGCCCGCCGTCGGCGCTGTCACGCTGACCTCCAGCGATCTCGACAAGACGCGCTATTTCCTGCTGAGCCAGGGGCTGCGGCCCGGCGCGATCAATCCTGGCCATCTCCTGATTGACGAGGCAGAAGCCCTCGGTGTGCACCTCGTCATCGTGCCGGATTAGGCAACGGCGAGCTGCTGCCGGAACGTGGCGATCGCGTCGAGAACTGCGGCTTCGTGGTCCCGGTGGGGTGAGTGACCGCAGCGCGGCAGGTCGAGGCGGGTGATCGGCACTGTCGCCGTCGCCTGGATCGCCTCTACCTGAGCCAGTGTGCCGTACTCGTCGTTCTCGCCCTGGATGACGAGCATCGGGGCTTGGACGCGCGGCACCTCGCTCCGAATATCCCATGAGCGGAAGGCAGGATCGAGCCAGATGTCCGCCCAGCCGAGGAAAGCGTCGTCGACGTGCGCGTGGTACTTCGAGAGTCGTTGGCGCAGGTCGGTCGTTTCGTATTTCCTCCGGATTTGGGCGATGCTT
>JAWLCO010000052.1:0-24853 GCA_041687075.1 Hyphomicrobiaceae bacterium
GATCACGAACAGCATCAGCGCATACATCGTCCGGTTATCGAAGTTGTTGAATGCGTACGCGATGGAATAGCCAAGCCCCGAAGAGGACATGATGAACTCGCCGGCGATCACGCCGATGAACGAGTAGGCGATGGCGAGCTTTACACCTGTAAAGAGATATGGCGCCGCGCTCGGCAGCTTGATTCTGATCGCGGTCGAAATCGGATTCATCCGATAGACATTCGCTGTCTTGAGCAACGCGCGAGGTATGCGGTCAAACCCGTTGAGCGTGGCGATGATCATGGCGACGACACCGAACAGGAACCCGATCGCAATGATCGGCGGCCGCCCAAGCCCGAAGAGGACGATGAACAGCGGATAGAACGCGAAGAACGGCAGGGCGTAATAGGTCGCGAGGAACGGTTCGATTGCGCGCCTCAGTCGCGGCAGGCTGTGTATGACCGCACCGAATGCAAACCCAATGGTCACGGAGAGGACGAAAGCGGCTCCAACGTTTCCGAGTGTCTCGAGGATATCGGCAGTGATCCGCCCCGATATGAGCAGCCGCCACAGATGCACTGCCATCGCGGACGGCGGGATCATGACGGTCGGGCGGATCACGCCCGACTGGCACAACACCTCCAGCACCAGTACGAACCCGGCCACGATCAGAAGCCGCAGCAGTGCGACGCGGCTCACGACATCGCCCCCTGACCGATGGCCTTCAGCGATTCCTCCCTGAGATGTGCCCACAAACGGCTGGTGATCGTTCCGAAGTGATCATCGGACGCCACTCTGCTGTCGCGGGTGGAGGGCCAGCCCGTCTCAACCTCCTCGATGATCCGGCCGGGCCTTGCTGACATGATGCCGATGCGGTCGGAAAGCATTGCCGCTTCGTCGAGCGCGTGCGTGATGAGCATTACGGTTGCGCCGGTCTCGCGCCAAAGCTTCAGAAGCTCGTCCCCCATGATGAGCCGCGTCTGCGCATCAAGCGCGCCGAAGGGCTCGTCGAGCAGAATGAGCCGCGGCTGCGTGACGAGCGTCCGCGCGATACACACCCGCTGCCGCATGCCGCCCGAAAGCTGGGCCGGGTAGGCTTTGGCAAAATCGCGAAGTCCCATCAGCGACAGCGCATAATCCAGCCGGCGTCGAATTTCGGTGCCGTCTGTTCCTGCCCGCCGCAGGCCAAAGGCGATATTGTCCTCCACGTTCATCCACGGAAATGACGCATCTTCCTGAAACACGACGCCAATTCCGTCGGGCACCCGCCCATCCACCGGCTTTCCCTCGAAATTGACCTCGCCGGCCGTGGGGCGGGACAGGCCCGACAGGACATCAAGCAGGGTGGATTTTCCGCAACCCGAAGGCCCGATAACCGAATAGAATTCCCCCTGCCTGAGCATCAGGTCGACCGGTCCGAGCGCATGCACTCCCGATTTCCCGTTCGCAGCCGGATAAATCCGGGTGACACCGCGCATTTCGGCGTGGATCTGGGCAGGCATGGCTCGGTTCCGGACGAAAGCTGACCGCAACGCTACTTCACGAAGCTCTCGTCGACGACATCGCTCCACTTCATCGGGCCATCGACCTCGCCGATGATCTGGAGCCCCTTCACCATGTTGTCCATGCCATCGTACTCGAAGCTGCCGTCACTCCAGTACTTGAGCGCACTCAGGTTCCTGATGGCCTTCAGCGCGAGTGCCTCATCCATCTCATAGTGCTTGGCAACGATCTTCGCGGCTTCCTCCGGATTGGCGTAGACGAACTCGACGCCCTTCTTCCGGGCGGCCGTGAGCGCGCGGATCTTGTCCGGATTGCTCTTCGCGAACTCGGCAGTCGTCACTCCGACCGTCTGCACCATCGGCGGCAGCTCATCGGCGACGGCGAAGACCTGCTTGTACTTGCTCTGCACCTTCGACCAGATCGGGTCCATGACCGGAGCGGCGACAACACCCTTCTGATCGAGCATGGTCAGCCCTGAGCCGATACCGCCAGCCGACACCGTTTCCGCCTTGATCTGGTGCTTGTCGAGCACCATCGTGAGCAGCATGTCGGTGACCGACTTCGGAGAAGTGAAGGCGACCTTGTTGCCTGCGAGGTCGGCAACGGACTCGATGCCCGAATCCGGCGTCGTCACCCAGAGGATTTCGCCGGCCGTGCGCACGCCCGTGTGCACAATCTTCAGCTCGATGCCCTGATTGATGGCCGCGATAACCGCCGCGAGCGCCACCTCACCGTAGGGCATCTCGGCAGCCATGACGTTACGCATCGTCGTGCCACCGCCCTTGGACGTGAGAACACCGTCAATGTCGACACCGGCCTCTTTGTAGTAGCCCTTCTCGATCGCCACCGCGTAGGGCGCCCCGTACATCAGCACGCCCCAGTGGGTGACAGTGATGCGTTCGGCCTGTGCCGCAAGCGGTGCCGCCAAGACTGATCCGGCAAACGCGGCTGCCGCGATAATCCTCTTGAAAATTGCCATGAGCTGCTCTCCTCCGTGGGCGATGCACTGATCCCCGGCGCAGGGGATCTTCGATGCCGGCGCCTGCCCGGCACCGTCAGTTTTCTTATGAGCCCCCTATGCGCCTCTGCGGCTAGATTGTATACAATGAGGCACCCTGTCCAGTGGAAAAACGACGTGAAGACGCTTCCTCGCCATCGTGCCGCCGATCTCGCCTACGGAGTAATCCGTCAGGGCGTGATGTCAGGGCGCTGGCCATCGGGCGCGCACCTGCGGGAGGTCGAGCTGGCATCGGAGCTGGGGGTCAGCCGCACACCTGTACGCGAGGCGCTGAGGCGACTTGCCAGCGAGGGCGTGCTGAAGTTCGAGCCGCACATCGGCGCCACGGTGCCGAACTGGAGTGCGGCCGACCTCGACGAGATATTCGATCTCAGAAGCCGCCTCGAAAGCTATGCCGCCGAGCTCGCTGCGTCGCGCGCCGACGAAACGACGATCGCGGCCATGCGCGAGGCGACGCGCGAAATGGAGCGCGCCGCGTTTTCAGGGCAATCACCTGACACGGTTGCTGTCACCGCGAATAACGACCGTTTTCACCAGCTCATTGTTACCGCATCCGGCAGCAAACGGCTCGCGGCCTTCATCGCCTCCGTCGTCGAGCTGCCGCTCGTTGTCCGCACCTTCGCGCGTTTCGACGCCCACGCCATGCGCCGATCGATCGCCCATCACGATGAGATCATCGAGGCCATCAGCAACCGCGATCCGGTCTGGGCCGGCGCGGTCATGCGCGCGCACATCCAGGCAGGCCGTCACGTCATGCTTGGCGATCGATCCGGCCCAGAATGATGAAGCGCTGCCGGCCCCGGCCACCTCGCTGCGTTGCGACCTGACGTTGAGCCGCATCGGTAAACGCGGGTTTTGCGACTCTCCAGCGGTGAGACTTTTTCCAGCGGCCCTGAAATTCGGCGGTATAGTGATGATTGCTTCGTCACCGCCAGGGAGGGCTCATGCTCAAGTTCCTTTTGGGCACCCTATTCGGTGCTGCGGTCGCCGTCGGCTACGTGAAATATGAAGTCGAGCTGCCGGCTTGGCTCCAGCTCATGTCACGTCTGCAGGGCAATCTCGTTTCCACGATGACGGAAGAAGAGCTTTTCGATCTTTCTCGTGACGAGGACACGCGGCGGCGCGCACTGCAGATCTATTTTTCGAACCGCTCAGCGGATGCAGTCGAAATCGATCGACAGGCGGGCCACCCGTTTCTCGCGGCACTTTATCGAGCACGCGCTGCACGCGAGGCGCATCAGCTCAAAGCCATGGACGTGGCTTCGGGGAAAGTGCTTGCGCAGCCCAACCTGCGGACAGCGCTCGAAAGAAGATACGGGGTGACCGACGAGGCATCCCTGAGACGCGCGGCTCAGCTCGACGCCCTGGATCGCTTCCCGTTCCTGAAGAGGTGGCTCGCTGCCGAGCATGACACTGTAACGCTGGACAACCTGGAGAATGCCCTGGACGAGGTGATCAGGGCGAACCGCAGCGCCGCGCGGGGCAACCGTCCATGATGCATTTCATCTGCGGTGCGGCCGGCCCGCCTGCCGCTCGTCCTGCAGCATCAGCCCGTAGACCAACAGTGAGGTTGCAGAGCCTAACAGGCTTGCGCGCGAGAGCTGAAATAGTGCGAGGAGAGCGAGGCCCACCGCCACCTGGGGCATCCCCCTGCTCCACATCTCGCGGGCGTGCCAGAAATGCTCCGATGCGGGACCGAGCGCCCGGCCGCGCAGCAGTTGCAATGCACCAAGCCCGCTGAGCGCCAAGGCGGGGAGCTCAGAGCTCCGGTTCAACAGCGCTCCCCATCCTGTCGCAGATTGCTGTTGGGCCATGAGGCTCGTCAGCGTTTCTCTACTGATGATCCCCAGCTGAACGGCGGCTCGCGCAAGCTCTTCCAACGGGCCGGTGTGGCGGACCAGAACGCTGCCGGTCAGCGGATTGGCACGCGCTTCCTCGACGGCCGGGTGCTGGCTTACGGTGGAGACGAGTTGCTCGAAGAACTGCGTGTTTCCGCGCTGCTCGGAGAACTTCAGTCGAATGCGGCCTGGAACGACGTGCTCGATGGTCGCGGGCTGCATGAGCACCTCTCCCCGAACGGAATGATTTTTCCAAGGCAAGCTTCAGCTGGAACGCACCATCCCGCGGCCGGTTCCGGACGCGATGGTCCGATCTGCCTCGCAATGGATCGGACCGCGGCCGAGACATCCCGACATCAAGGGAAGCCGAAATGTCTGACGTCGAACCTGCCTCGCGGCAGCACACACCAGCCAGTCATCCAGTATCCGGTCGCAGTGCTCGTGACGCAGAGCGCCGCGCAAGGCTGCGGCGCAACCGCATGAAGGCAACAGGCCTGCTGGCGCTCATGGGCGCCACGTATTTCAGTACGTACGCGGCGCCGGAGCCGGGATACGCCGTGCTGCTCATCCGTTCGGGCGCGGAGGGCGGCGCAGTCGGCGGGCTCGCGGACTGGTTCGCCATCACGGCCCTGTTCCGCCGGCCGCTCGGATTGCCGATCCCGCACACGGCGATCGTGCCGCGCAGCAAGGAGAGGATCGGCGGCGCTGTCGGGCGCTTCATCGAGGAGAACTTCCTGACACGCGAGGTGGTGCTGCGGCGTTTGCGCGAAGCGCAGCTCGGGCACCGGCTTGTGGCCTGGCTCGCCTCCCCCGAAACGGCGCCGGTCATCGCAGGCTGGGCGACGCGCGCGCTGCCGAAGATTCTCCGCGCGCTCGACAGTCCGGAACTCCACGCCTTCGCCCGCCGTACGCTCGGCGAGCAGATGGGGCGGGTCGATATTGCTCCGGTTCTGGGCCGTCTGGTCGAGGCCATGGCGACGACCGGCGAAGCCGACCGGCTGTTCGACAGCGCAACGGACGCCGGGCTCGTGTGGCTCGAGGCGCATCGCGAGGACATTTACCGCATCGTCGGGGAGCGGAACCGGTGGTGGATTCCGAAGGCCATCAACCGGCGCATCGCGACGGCGATCATCGAAGGCCTGAGTGATCTGCTTGGTCAGCTCCGTGAGCCCGACAGCGATGCCCGTCGCCAATTCCGGGTCGCCCTCCGTCAACTCGTCGACGAGCTCACCACCTCGCCCGAACGCCGTGCGCAGATTGACGCCGCCCGGTCGCGGCTGCTCGCCCACCCGGATGTGCAGAGCTGGCTCGGCTCTCTGTGGCGGAGCGCGCTTGCTGGAGCCCTTCGTGACCTCGAACAACCCTCGCCGCGGACGCAGGCCTCCATCGAGAATTTGCTGCGGGCGATCTCGCGGGCGCTCGCGTCGGACAAAGCCGCCCTCGGCCAGATAGAAGCAGCCATCGAACGGGCCGCGCTCACCATCGTGGTGCGGCGGGCGGAGATCGGAGCCATCGTGGCAGACGTCGTGCAGGGATGGGACGAGCGCTCGATGACGGAGCGGCTCGAAGTCGCGATCGGCAGCGACCTTCAATATATCCGGATGAGCGGCACGCTTGTCGGGGCCGGCGTCGGGGCGATGCTGTTCGTGACCGTCAACCTTTTGGGACTGGCCCATTGACTGAAAATCAGGCGCGTCAACGCAGCGCGGCAACTGTCACAAGCCCTGCAAGAAACTCTGCGAGAAGCGCGTGTGACAGAGTGATAAGTCAGAAGAACAGCGCACCAGATGTCTTCAGGGGAACCATTCTACTTCGCTCATCGTCTGCCGCGGCGCACTCGGCTCAAAGTGCCGAAGCGACGCCGGGACACCGCTTTTTTCGCCGGCATGGAACGGCGGCTCGGCGCGTTGAGTGGTGTTGTGGCCGTGAGTGTTACGCCGGAAGCCGCCAGCATCGTCGTTCACCATACGCCGGATTTCGATTGGAGCAGTGTGCGATTCGAGGCCATGGGGCTGAGCCCTGCCGATCGCCGCTCGAAATGTACGTGTACTTGCCCGCGGTGCTCGGCTGACACCTCGAACGAGCTCGATTTGGCGACGGCAATGGTATGGGTCCTGAAGTCAGCCTGCACGGGCCAGATCCTCGTGCAGCTCGCCGAGCTGATGGCTACTACGGCGATCCAGTCCGCCCTCGACGATTTGCTCGAGACAAACGCCGCGCGGGCCTGAAGCGGGCCGCCTCGTCAGACCGTCGTCTCGCGATTGCGCACGAAGTGGAGCCGCGATTTCGCCCGGGCAGGAGAAGGAGACCCGAGGCCGCGCAAGGTCCGGCCGATGGCGAGGAACGACAGCCCCACAGATCCGACAATGATGCTCGCGGCCGCCGGCCCGACGGAGACGAGGCCGAGCAGAAGGCGGGTGAACGGCAGCACGGAAGCGATGCTCTGCAGGGCCAGGGAACCGTATACGATACAGTCGAGCGATCGCGTCGTGGCAGGCCGGGTCCGGCAATTGAGCGCGTGCATAAGTTGAGAACCGACGAGACTCGCGAACGTTATCGTCTGCGTTTCCGGTGTGTCCCTGCCATACAGGACTGAGCCGGAGCCCCCCGCGGCCAGCGAGAAGCCGGCAAGCATGGCGCCTTCGCCGACCAGCTCGGGCATGTACTGCGCGTCCAGAAGCGGAGCATCGCGCCGCGCAGGCTTGCGATCGATAAGGCCCGGCTCCTGCGGTTCCATGGTGAGGGCGATGCCGGGCAGCACGTCGGTGACGAGATTGATCCACAGCAGCTGCGCCGGGTTCAGCACCTCCTTGCTGGAAATCGCACTTCCGGCCAGCAGAAGCAGCACCTCGCTGCTGTTGGTTCCGAGCAGGAACCGCAGCGCACGACGGACGCTCGCCTGCGTGGCGCGGCCCTGCTCGATGCCCGTAAGGAGCAGGCTCAGATCCTCGTTTTCAAGATAGATATCGGCGACCTCTCGTGCAGCATTGTCGCCATTGCGCCCGACGGCGAGCCCGACATCCGCTGCCCGCAGCGCCGGGCTGTCATTGATCCCGTCACCCAGCATCGCCACGACGGCGCCAGAGCTTTGCAGCGCACGCACGATCTCGAGCTTCTGGGCAGGGCTCACGCGCGCGAAGACATCAGCCTTCCTTGCATTCCGCGCCCGTTCCGACTCTTTCTGGCCATTGAGCTCGTCGGCCGTCATGACGTGCAGGTCGCGACCACTGGCGAGCCCGATCTCGTCGGCCACAGCACGCGCGGTCACCGGCGCATCTCCGGTGAGCATGATCGAACGTACGCCCGCCGCTTCGAGCCGTCTCAGGACGTCGCCGACGCCCGGGCGAACAGGATCGGAAAGCCCGGCAAGCCCCACCCAGGTGAGATCATCGAGCGCCATTCTATTCGACTTGCCGGCGAACTCGTCATAGGCAAAGCCCAGCACCCGCAGGGCCTGGCTCGCCATCTGCTGATTGGTCTGCTCCACGATTGCGCGGTCTTCCCGCGTGATGAGCCGGATCTGACCGCCCGGCTCGAGAACCCGGCCGCAGCGGGACATGATCTCGACCGGGTCGCCTTTGACGGCGACCAGTGATCCTGCCGGCGCATGGTGCAGCGTGGCCATGAATCGGTAGGCTTCCGAGCGGTGCTGAATCCGAACCAAAGGGTGACGCGCGCGGACCTGGCGCGGATCTAATCCGGCCGACATGGCAGCCTTGACGAGTGCCGACTCGGTCGCTGTGCCCTCGACGAGCAGCCCTCCGTGCTCGTCGGCTTCCAGCTCGGCCTCGCTGCACAGGCAGCAGACCTCGAGCAGCCGCCGCAAATCGCTGCCGAGAGTGTGCCGCTGTAAAGTGGTGCCGAGCTCGCGACCCGGAATCCGTCGACTGCCGCTCGCCAACTCCACGACCGACATCTGGTTGAGCGTCAGCGTGCCGGTCTTGTCGAAGCACACGACATCGATGCAGGCCAGCGTCTCCACCGCATTGATGTGCCGGATGACCATCCCCCGCCGGCGCATGCGCTCGACGCCTACGGCGAGTGCCGTCGTAGCGATCATCGGCAGCCCTTCCGGTATGGCCGCAACCGCCACCGTCAGCGCCGAACGCAACAGCGAGAGCACGCTCTGCCCTCTGAGGACGCCGATCAGGAACAGCAGCGCGCTTGCAGCGCTCATGATCCAGACGAGCTGTCGCCCGAGCTGATCGAGCTGGCCCTGCATGGGGGTTCGTGGCGGCCGGCTCCGGATGACGAGCTGCTGAACCCGGCCGACCTCGGTATGCGCTCCGGTGGCGACGACGATCGCCGCGGCGCTGCCGCCGGTTATGATCGTGCCACGGTAGACCATGTTGCTGCGCTCGGCGAGCGCAAGGGCGGGGTTCGGCAGCGGCTCGACGGTTTTGGCTACGGGAAAGCTTTCGCCGGTGAGGGCCGACTCGCTGACGGAGAAGCCTGCGGCCTGGATCACCCGCGCGTCGGCCGGGACGACATCACCCCGCTGGAGCATGATGACGTCGCCGGGCACGACGAGCTCGGCCGGCAGTTCGCGCGCTTTCCCCTCGCGCAACAGCCGGGCGACAGGCGCGCGCTCCGTTTCGAGGCCGGAGAGTATGCGCTCGGCCCGTGCTTCGCTCACATAACCTATGGCGGCGTTGAGGGCCACGACGGCAGAGATTGCCGCGGCTTCGAGCAACGCGCCCGTCACCAGCGAGATGAAGGCAGCCCCGGCCAGAACGGCGACGGGGAAGCTCTTCACCTGGTCGACCAGGATGCTCGCAGACGTTCGCATGTGAGGCGAGGCGAGGACGTTTCTGCCGGTTTCCGCAAGACGGTCCCCTGCGGCGCGCGTCGTGAGGCCAGTCTGGACGGAGGTCATCAACCCTTGTGCGACCGCCTGGACGCTCATCGTATGCCATGGAGCGCCGCCGGGACCGGTGCCGCCGGGCGTCAGCTCGCCGCTGAGAAGGGCCATCGCAACGCGCAGCAAAGTCGGGCAGGAGATGGCGTCTGCATCGAAGCATACGACAACGTTGCCGGTAAGCGTACTCGGCCGAACGTCCTTCACGCCGTTGATCTCGCCAAGCCCGACAAGCATCAGATCAGCGATTTCAGGAGAGTTCTTCAGGCCTGCGATGCCCAGGCGAACGCGGCCTTTGCACGCGTGGCGCACGCACACGGGCTCACCGGGACAAATGCACTGGGGCCCGGCGCTTCGCGTCTGCTGAAGCATCGCCTGGCTCAATCCTGCCGAGGTGTCCGTTTTCAGTTCTGCTGCGGATGCGCAGCGTCGGCTCTGGACCCGAGAGCTTACATCGGGGAGCCCTGCGGTTTCGTTTCGACCCCGGTACGCTGCGTGCCATTTCCGCCCGGACGTTGCTCGTGGTCGATTTCAGCCCGCACCTCGGCCACCATGTCTCCCGCCTGTTCATTGAGCTCGGCAAGCGCCGCCCGGCCCTGGTCATAAGCCGCCACCCCGGCCCTCAGGACCGATTTGGCAACAGGCCGCACAAGCGGCTTTACCAAAGGCGAGAGCAGCAACACTCCGACTCCGATCGCCAGGCCGGTAACGATGTTGCCGCCCTTCATGGCGTCTTCGAAGATGGCCATTGCGAGCCTCCAATTGGAATGACTTGTTGGATCGAGTACATGCCCCAGACGAGCCCCTGCGTGGCCGCCAGATAGAACTCCCGCCGTGCTTTTGCGGTTCCATTCAGGCAGTCAGGCGCGCGCGATCTATGGCCCGTCTGGTTACGAACCATTTCCAGGGTTTTCGGACCGGGGGAGTTGGTGCTTCAGAAGGGGTAAATCAGCAGCCTGATGCAACTGCCTGGCTTCTTTCGGACTGCGCCGGTATCGCCAGCAAGGCCATTACGCCTCCTTTTTCGCGATTGTGAAGCCTCAGGGCACCGCCGATCCGTTCCATCGCGATCTGGGCAATGGAAAGCCCAAGCCCGCTGCCGGTAGCCGACCTGTTGCGGCCTCGGAAAAATTTCTCGATGACGCGCGTCAGCTCCGCTTCCGGAATGCCTGGCCCGTCGTCCTCGACTACGACCAGAACCTCTTTTTCCCGCTGTTCGATACGACAGGTCACAGTCCCGCCATTCGGCGAATGATCGATCGCATTTTCCAGCAGGTTCCGTAATGCGAGCATGAAGAATTGTGGCTCGAGCGGGACCTCCAGTTCCTGCCCAAATGGCTCGACCCGGATGGAAATGCCGCGATGTCCACAGATTGGACGCAGGTCGCCGACAACGGACTCGATGAGCGGAGCGAGGGGTTCTCGCGACGGGCTCGGCTCAGCATCGCTCGCCTCCAGCGCCGCCATATCGAGCAGCTGCCTGACAAGACGGCTCGTACGGTCGACGCCGGCTGAAATCTGGCGCAGCGCGTTCGCGTGAACCGCGCCATCGCTGCTCGAAAGAGCGATCTGCGCCTGTGTCTTGAGGCCCGCCAGCGGTGTTTTCAGCTCGTGTGCGGCGAAGGCCGTAAAGCTTCGCTCGCGTTCCCGCGCCGCCTCCACGCGGCTGAACAGATCATTCAGAGCGTTCACCGCAGGGGCGACTTCCTTTGGAATTCCGCCGCTCGGCAGCGGGCTCAAATCGCTGGCAGGGCGCGCGGCGAGGCTGCGTGCCATATCGCTCAATGGCCGCAGGCCACGGCTGACGCTCAACCAGATGATCCCAACCAGAAACGGAATCATGAGCAGGGCCGGGAGCGCCAGCCCCTTCACCACATCGCCGACGAGACGCTCGCGCATGCGCAGGCTGTCACCCACCATGACGCGTACGCCGAGCTCAGGGTTCTCGATCGTGTAGATCCGCCAGGGTTCACCATCGACCTGGCTTTCCGAGAAGCCCTGCTTCGCCTCGGTGAGCCGCGCATCCGGTGCACTGGCCGATTGGGCGACGAGCACGCCATCGAGCGACCAGATCTGACACGAAAGCTGGCGCTCGTAAGAGGCCACGGCCTGGGGCCGGGCCAGTAGCTCCATCGCAAGCCCCTCTGAAACGGCGAGCTCGATGCGGTGATCGGTCAAAAGCGAATTCACCATACGCGCCGCTTCCGTCAGGCGTGCATCGAGGACCCGTTCCACTTCGGCCTGCGTGCTCAAGTAGATCCACGCAATCGCCGAGAGCCAGATGGCGCCCGTGGTGCCGATGAGAATGGTGATCAGCCGGCTCCGGATCGAACTCACGCGCCCTCCTCCGCCAGCCTGTAGCCGAGACCGCGCACCGTCTTGATGAAATCCGGCCCGAGCTTCGTGCGCAGATGATGGATGTGGACCTCTACCGCGTTGCTCTCCACCTCCTCCTGCCAGCCATAGAGCGCCTCCTCCAGGGCCGGTTTCGAAATGGTTGCCGTAGGCCGCTCCATCAGTATCCGCAGCACCGCGAACTCCCTCCTTGTCAGCTTGAGGGGCGCCCCGTCTTTGCTGGCCGTGAGCTGTGCCGGATCAAGCATCACTCCACGCCACTCCAGGTGGGCCGTTGCCCGTCCGGCGCCGCGGCGCACGAGGGCGCGCAGACGGGCGGCGAGCTCGTCGAGATCGAACGGCTTGCCGACGTAATCGTCAGCACCGGCATCGAGCCCTGCGATGCGCTCCGGCACCTGGTCGCGCGCGGTGAGAAGCAGCACCGGGGTGGCGTCCCGGTTTCGGCGCAGCTCCTTCAGGACGTCCAGCCCCGAACCATCGGGCAGCATGAGGTCGAGCACGATCGCGTCGTAACGCTGCGAGTGCACGGCAGACAGCGCATCCTCGCAGGTCGCAACGGCATCGACCGTGAACCCTGCAAGACCGAGCCCGACGGCGAGCCCGTCGAGCAGCATCGGATCGTCTTCCACCACCAGTATGCGCATGCGTGTCGCTCCGGACGCACCTGCCAGCCTGCACGCTGTCCTTAAGGCTGACTTAAGCTGGCAGTCACACCTCCACCCCGCGAGCACGTGCCTTCGGGCCGAAAATCCAACTGATCGGGGGCGATGAGGATGAGATTATTCGTTCTCAGTCTGGTTTTTCTCGGTTTCTTTGCCGCACCCGTCGCATCCAATCCGCTGCCGGCAGACAGCGCCTTTCAGCTCGCGGTATCACGCAGCGACGATGGGGGCGTGCGCTTCGACTGGACCATCGCAGAGGGCTATTACCTTTACCGCGCGCACATCTCGGCAAGGGGCCCCGATGGTGCGGAAATCAACATTGAAACATCCCCCGGGACAGCCAAGGACGACCCGATCTTCGGTGTAACCGAGATCTATTATCGCCAGGCCACCGCCACCATTTCCAATGTACCTCGCGGGCTCATCGAGCTCACGTATCAGGGCTGCCAGGAGGGTGGCATCTGCTATGTGCCTCAGACGCGGCTCGTCGATGCAGTGACACTGGCGGTTTCGAGCCCCGCTCATCAGGTGCCAGCGCCTGACGCCGATGCCACTTCAGTCAATGCGCGTTCCGCATCTCCGGCGGCTTCTTCGGCCAGCTTCAATATCGCGGCCGATGAGGGTCTAGTTCAATCGCTGCTCCACGATGGCGGCGCGTTGCTGGTGATCGGCAGCTTTCTGGTATTCGGGCTGCTCATCGCATTCACGCCTTGCGTCTTTCCGATTTATCCCATTCTCGCAGGAACGCTGGCGCGCGAAGGCGACCGGCTTACAGCGCGCCGAGGGTTCACGCTTTCCGCCATTTACGTGCTGTCGTTCGCACTCGCCTTTTCGCTGCTTGGCGCCATCGCGGGCTGGTCGGGCCAAAATCTTCAGATGGTGCTGCAGTCGCCGCTCACCACGGGTGCCGTGGCTGCCGTCTTCGTGCTTCTGGCGCTGGCGATGTTCGGCCTTTTCGAGCTGCAGTTGCCTGCGGGCTGGACCAACTGGATCGCAGGGAAAACCGGCGGCATAAGTATTTCGAAACGTTCGGTTGCCGTCCTCGGCTTCTCCTCGGCGCTGATCATCGGCCCCTGCGTCACGGCACCTTTGGCCGGCGCGCTTCTCTACATCGCGCAAACTGGCGATATGGTTTTGGGAGCTGCCGCACTCTTTGCGCTCGGTATCGGCAAAGGCATTCCCCTGATCGTGATCGGGACCATGGGCGGCAGCGTATTGCCACGCGCAGGTGCGTGGATGGAGAACGTGAAGCGCATTTTCGGCGTCGGCTTCCTCGCCACAGCGATCTGGATGTCGACCCCGCTTCTGCCCGCAGGTCTCGATCTCGTTCTCTGGGCAGCGCTCCTCATTGGCGCGGGAACGTGGGCCCTTGGCGCCGCTCGCGCCGGGAGTGGTCTGCAAGTCCTCGCCCGCGCTTCGGGGCTCATGGCGCTGATCTATGGAACGATCCTGATCATCGGCGCGGCCTCGGGAGCAACAGACCCACTGAAACCCCTTTCCAATATCTCCAGCCGGTCCGGATCCGCGGTCGAAGGCGAGCTGCAGTTCGCAACGGTGACGTCAGTACAGGAACTGCAAAGTCGGTTGCATTCGGTCCGCGACCAGACTCCCACCCTCGTCTATTTCACCGCCGACTGGTGCATCACCTGCCATGCGATCGAACGATCCGTCCTGAGCCAGAATAGTGTGCGTGAAAGCCTCCGAGCCTTTCACCTGATCAAGGCGGACGTATCGAAGCTGGACGAGAGCAATACCGCGCTGATGCAGCAGCTCAAGGTAGCCGGGCCGCCCACGATGGTGTTTTTCGACCGGCAGGCTCGGGAGGCAGCCGGAACGCGTCTCGTCGGCGAGGTGACTGCGGATCGCCTGTCCCAGTCGGCGTCCATTGCGGGAGCCCTCTGAATGGGTGCGGTTTCTCTTGGCCCGCTTGTTCTGGCGGCCGACCGGTTGGCCGTCGTGCTCGGGATGTTCGGCTTCCTGGCGGCGTCCGCAATCCTTGCCCAACGTCTGGATCGGCGGTTCGAGATCTGGTCCTGGTGGACGCTTATCGGCGGTATTGTCACTGCCCGGATCGGTCACGTTGGCATTCATTGGCGCAGTTTTGCTGACGAGCCGCTGCGCGCACTCGCCTTCTGGGATGGCGGCCTTTACTGGCCTGCAGGTGCATTTGCAATCGCGCTCAGCGTGCTTTTGCTGCTGAAATCCAGCCGCCAGCGCTTATTGGCATTCGCGCCCTTGGCTGTGGGCCTGATAATCTGGAATACCGCCTGGCAGCTCACCGGCGAGACCCGCGACATCCCTCTACCGCAGAAGACTTTCACCACCCTCACCGGCGACGTGTATGTCCTTGACGCAAAAACCGATAGGCCCAGAGTGCTGAACCTTTGGGCGTCCTGGTGCCCCCCATGCCGCCGGGAAATGCCGATGATGGCAGAATTGGCACTGGAATCGGATAACGTCGAATTCCTGTTCGTCAATCAATCCGAGAGCCGCGGCGCTATCGAGAAATACCTTTCTGACGAGGGGCTTACGCTCGAAACTGTCCTCCTCGATCCGTTTGGTCAGCTCGCCCGGCATTACGGCGTAATCGGCCTTCCCGCAACGCTTTTCATCGATGCGACTGGAACGCTGAAGCACGCCCATACGGGTGAAATCTCTCGCGAAGCACTGCAATCCCATTTGTTGCGTCTCAGCCGCGAAAAGTAAGGAGGCAAGCTTGACCAGGTCCGTTCTCAGATCCCACCCGCGGCACGCGCTGCTGCGTATCATGCTGCTTGCCTCGGTTCCGCTTATGACGGCAGCGTGTACCGCCACCACGCAGACCATAATGGGTGCGGCCGAAGCCAGCCAAGCCCGACCGGCTGGCGACGATTCCGAGGTTTACGGTGAACTGGACGACAATGGCACCGTTATCCCCGCCGTCGACACATCGAAAATGGACAAGCGCTATCTGCGCCAGATCGTCGATTACAAAACCGACGAACCTGTCGGCACCATCATCGTCGATCCGCATGCCCGCTTTCTCTATCTCGTCATGGAAGGCGGCAAAGCCATGCGCTACGGCGTCGGGGTCGCCAAGGCAGGGCTCGAATTCGAAGGGGAGGCCGATATCCTGCGCAAGGCATCCTGGCCTGGCTGGACTCCCACGCCGGACATGATCAAGCGCGAGCCGGAGCGGTACGGCCCCTATGCAGGCGGCCTCGACGGCGGCCTTCACAATCCACTCGGAGCACGGGCCCTTTACCTCTACAAGGACGGCAAGGATACGCTTTATCGCATTCACGGCACCAACGAGCCGTGGTCGATCGGAAAGCCTGTTTCGTCCGGCTGCATTCGACTTCTGAACCAGGACATCATCGACCTTTACAAGCGCGTGCCGAAAGGCGCGCGCGTGGTTGTCCTCGGCCCCAGGCAATCAGAGCAGGGAGAAAGCTGACATGATCAATCGACGTCAACTGCTCACCGCAGCCACTGTTGGAATCGCGGGAACGGCCATTGGCCTGCCGTTCATCATGCCGCGTGCCCAGGGCTACCCCACGGCGCAGGAGGTGTTCTTCGATCCCGATATTCCGGTGCTCGGCAATCCGCAAGGCGATGTCACCATTGTCGAGTTCTTCGACTATCAATGCCCCTACTGCAAGCTTGGCCACCCGGACCTGATGAAGACCGTCGAGAAGGACGGCAATGTCCGGCTGGTGATGAAGGACTTTCCCATCTTCGGCACGGTATCCATCTATGCCGCCAACCTCGTCCTGGCGGCGCACGCGGCAGGGCAGTACGAGAAAGCGATGGACGCGCTGATGGCAACCGAGGGACGGCTGCGAAAATCGGATGTCGATGAGGCTCTGAAGAAGGCGGGTCTCGATCCCGTTGCCCTGAACGCGGCGTTCAAGAAAAACTCCCAGAACATCGACGCGATTATCGCACGCAACATGGCGCAGGCCACCGCCTTCAATCTTCACGGCACGCCGGCATTCATCATTGGCCGAAAGATCTATCCTGGCCTGATGAACGAGAAGGCGCTGACCGAGGCAATCGCGGAAGCGCGCAACGCCTGACGTCATCGACGGGGCGGGTCACGCGACGAAAGCTGGCCTGCCCCTCGCCCGTCATTGGGTTGCATGTTCCTGTTCTACAGTTTCGGATCCCCTCTGCCGCGGGCGCTCGCGCGAGACGAGGCGAAAGAAGACCGGAACGATCAGAACCGCGAGGAACGTTGCCGCCAGCATGCCGCCGATGACGCCGGTGCCGACCGAATGTCGACTTGCTGAACTCGCGCCAGTGGCCAGCGCCAATGGCACGACACCCAGAATAAAAGCCAGAGATGTCATCACGATCGGCCGGAAACGCAGGCGCGCTGCTTCAATGGCTGCATCATAGACCGACATTCCGGCACGATGCCTTTGCGCCGCCACCTCCACAATGAGGATGGCGTTCTTGGCCGAAAGGCCGATGAGGGTCACGAGGCCGACCTGAAAGTAAATGTCGTTCTCGATCCCTCGCAGATAAATGGCGAGAATCGCCCCGAACACTGCAAACGGAACGGCAGTTATGACCGCGAACGGCAGCGACCAGCGCTCGTACTGAGCCGCCAGGATCAGGAACACGAAAACCAGACCGAAAACGAAACCCTGCGTCCCTGTGCCAGCCGACTGCAGCTCCTGATAGGCCGACCCCGTCCACCCGATCGAATAGTCCGTCGACAACGTCTCGGCGACGATCTCCTGCATTGCTGCGATCGCCTGGCCGGATGAATATCCCGGAGCGGGATTGCCCTGAATCTTGGCGGCTGGGAAGAGATTGAACCGGTCCACCACATCGGGCCCGATGATGCGGGAAACCGTTACCAGCACGTTGAGCGGCACCATCTCACCGGTTTCCGATCTCACGAACACGTGCCGCAAATCGTTGGGCGTCTCGCGAAACTCACCCTCCGACGAAAGCGTCACGCGATACGTACGCCCGAACAGGGTGAAGTCGTTGACATAGAAGCTGCCGAACGTGCTCTGCATCGTATCGAAGATGGTTGATATGGGCACGCCGAGCGCTTTCGCCTTCCCGCGATCCACATCTATGCGATACTGCGGCACATTCATATTGAACGTCGTGGCGACCCGGTCCAGCTCGGGACGCTCATTGGCAGCCTGGACCACGCGCTCTGCAGCTTGCGCGAGGGTCTGCAGGCTGCCGCCAGACCTGTCCTGAAGGAACAATTCGAAACCGCCCGTCGTGCTCATGCCGACGATCGGCGGCGGATTGAAACCGACGACGATGCCGTCGAGAAAATTCGCGTTGAGGGCGCTGAAGGCCGGTGCGAGATTGCGTGCGTCGAAGCGCGGATCGGCTCGCTCGGACCAGTCCGTCAGGCTCACGAAAGATATGCCGGCGTTCGTCTTTTGCGCTGACGACAGGAGATCGAAGCCGGCGACGGTGACGACGTTCTGTACGGCAGGATTGCGCAACGCGCCCTGCGTCACCTGGCGCGTGACGTCGACCGTACGGTCCAGCGAAGCCGCCGGCGGGAGCATCGTGACAAGAAAAACTGAGCCCTGGTCCTCTGGCGGCACGAGCCCGGTCGGAACCTCCTGGAAGAGCCACCAGGTCGCCGCGATCATGACCACGACCAGCGTCAGGGCAACGAAGATATGGCGCAGGAAGAACGCGGCTCCTGCCGTAAAGAATCGCGTAACCCAGGAAAATCCTTGATTGAAGATGCGGAACGGCAACCAGGGCCGGCCATGACCAGGGCTAAGGAAAGCCGCACAAAGAGCAGGCGTCAGCGTCAGGGCGACAATGCCCGAAATGATCACGGATACCGCGATGGTGATCGCGAACTGCCTGTAAAGCTCGCCGGCCAGTCCTCCGAGAAATGAAACCGGAATGAAAACCGCGCAAAGCACCAGAACGATGGCGATGATCGGGCCACTCACTTCATCCATGGCCTGAACGGCCGCATCATAAGGGCTTCTCCGTTCGGTGGTCATGATCCGTTCGACGTTTTCCAGAACGATGATCGCGTCATCGACCACGATACCGATGGCGAGGATGAGACCGAACAGCGTCAGGAGGTTGATCGAGAAACCCAGAACGAACATCCCGGCGAAAGCCCCGATGATCGATACCGGAACCGCGAGGATTGGGATGAGCGTCGCCCGCCAGTTCTGCAGGAATATGAAAACAACGAGAACGACAAGAATGATCGCCTCTATGAATGTGGAGATCACTGCTTCGATCGACGCATTGATGAATCGGGTGGTGTTGTAGGGAATTTCGTAGGTGATCCCCTCGGGGAACCTTTGCGCCAGCCGCTCCATGGTGGCCGCGACATTGCTCGCGACCTCCAGGGCATTGGCATCCGGCTGCAGATAGATTCCAATCGGAACCGTCGGCGCCCCGTTGAGGGTCGCCACCGTCGAGTAATTGAGCGACCCAAGCTCTATGCGAGCAACATCCTTGAGGCGCAGCGCCGCCCCGTTTTCATCGGAGCGCAGGATGATCTGTTCGAACTGGTGGGGATCGGCGAAGCGCCCTGGCGTCGTGACGGAATAGGTGAACGCCTGCTTGCCCGACATGGGCTCTTCGCCGAAACGTCCCGCCGCGAACTGTGCATTCTGCTCCCGGATCGCTATGGCTATATCACTGGGCGTGAGGTTGTATTTCGCTACCTGATCCGGCCTCAGCCAGATCCGCATGGAGTAATCCGACGCCCCAAAGAGCGACGCATCACCCACGCCCGGCGTGCGCCGTAATTCATCGATAACATTCACCAGCGCGTAATTGGAAATGTAGATGGTATCAAAGCGCCGGTCCGGCGACGACATCGTCAGAACCTGCAGGATCGACGTCGATCGCTTGGCGACCGTCACGCCCTGGCGGCGCACCTCCTCGGGAACTCTGGCCAGCGCTCGCTGCACGCGATTATTGACATTGATGGTCGCCTGATCGGCATCCGTGCCCGTCTGGAAGTAGACGGAAAGCGACATGGTGCCGGCGCCGGTCGAGGTCGACTGCATGTAGATCATATCCTCGACGCCGTTGACCTCCTGCTCCAGCGGCGCCGCGACCGTTTCGGCAATCGTTTCAGCGCTCGCTCCGGGATAACTGGCGGAAACGACCACCTGGGGCGGCACGATTTCCGGATATTGCGCCACCGGCAACGCACGCATGGCCACCAGTCCGGCAAGCACGATTACGATCGAAAGAACGGAGGAAAAAATCGGCCGGTCGATAAAGAATTTTGAAATCATGGCCGTCCCCCTGCCGCCGCGCCGCCCGCTTCTGCTTCTGGCGCATCAGGTGCCTGTTTGGGCTCGACCGGATGAACGACCGATCCGGGACGCACGCGGATCACGCCGTCGACAACTACGCGCTCGCCGGCAACGAGTCCCTCCTGCACCACCCAACCCTCGGCGAGCTGCGGCCCCAAACGGATCGGCCGAACCTCAGCCGTGTTACCCTCTCCTATGACGAACACAGAAGGGCCCTGCGGCCCCTGGCTGACAGCGCGATCGGGAAGGATAATGGCATCTGGCAAGGTAACGCCCCGGATGACGATACGGACGAACTCACCCGGCAGCAGGTTGCCTTCGCGATTGGGAAAAATGGCCCGCGCCTGAATGGTCCCGGTGCGCGCGTCGACCCTTTGCGCCGCGGTATCGATGCGGCCGGCCTCCGGGTAAACGCGCTCATCCCCGAAATGCAGCTCGACACTCAGATCCTTTTCCGTCAGCGGCTTCGCGCGCCGCTCATTCAACCTGCGGAATTCCTCGGCTTCCTCGCTGGTGAATGAAAAATTGACGTATGCCGGATCGAGCTGGGTTATGGTGGTGAGCAGCGTCTGCTGGGCCTGAACCAGCGTGCCTTCGGGCGGAGACGTCAACGCGGTCACCCCCGTGACGGGCGCGTTGATGGCGGTATAGCTCAAGTTCAGCTTCGCGGCCCGGATCTCCGCCTCGGCGAGCTTCACGGCGGCCCTGGCCTGGTCGCGCGCAGCGATGGCCTCGTCGAGCTGCCGCCCCGTGGCGACACCGCGGCGCTCGAGCTCCTGGGTCCGTTTGAAGTTTTCTTCCGCTTCACGCAGTGTTGCCTGCACCTGCTGAAGCTGCGCTTGGGCCCGATCGAGCGCAACTTCGTAAGTCGCGGGATCAATTTGGAAAAGAACCTGCCCCTCCTTGACCCTGGCGCCCTCGTCGAACGCCCGCCGCAGGAGAATGCCGCCTACCTGCGGCCGTACCTCGACATCCCGGAAACCCGCAACCCGACCTGCGTAAACGACCGGATAGGGGACCTCGATGGGTTTGACCGCTATCACTCCAACGTCCGGTGCGGGCGGTTGGGCCGGGGTGATAATCGTTTCTGTCCGGGATGATCTCAGATCGACCACGATCGACCGCAGAGGCTCCGGCCAGCCGAACCGGTAGGCATAGGCACTGAAGGCGAGAACGCCACCGAGTACAGCTATCGCGACGAGCCGCCTGACCATGAGCATCCCGGGCGTCGAATAGAAGGCGCTCTGTGCGCGGGCGCGTCGCAGCCGGCCCAGATCCGGGGACAGCCACCACCCATGCCGGCTTGCAGAGCCCAGCCAATCAACGAACGGTGCGGAAATTCGTTGCAGCCGGGTCGGCGGCTAGTGGTTCTTATACGTCATATCAGCTCGCGAGCGCTGCCGCTTGAGCACGAAGAGTTAAGCAGCATCACGTGAGAGAGCACACGCACGCGCCTCCGTGCGCCTGTCGCCCACATTTTCGGTCGACGGAGATTGTCGTGCGAGGCCAGAGCCAGGCAGTGATAACCGGGCGGGTCTAGAACCACCGGCGCGGCACTGAATCGCGATACCCGGCACACGCGGACCGGACGCGATTGTCATGGCCGATGAACCGGCATACGCGTGCCTTGGTGCCGGGATTGGAGCGTACCTCCCGTGCGCTGACGTGGATGCCGTATTCGCGGGCTACTGCAGCGACGTTGTTGTCCTCGCAATAAGGTGTCGCGATCGGCTGGCCATCGACGATCTGGAAGGCACCCTGACAGACGATCTTGGCACTCCCAGTCTCAGTGCCAACAGCCACGACTGCGACAGCGCTTAGCACCGCCGAGAAAAACGCTCTGCTCGCCACCTTCATGACCAGGCTCCCAAGACCTTGCCGCACCTTTTGGAGCGCGGAAACTTAGCACGTTGCGCGATCGCTTGCGAACCTCACGTGTTGAGCAGGTGCAGCACGGATCACCGCTCAACCGTCACCCCCTATCCGCTCGATATCGAGATTGCCGTACCAGACCACGCCGGACACGAAGCGCTCGGATGCGGACCGGGCGTCGAGCGTCAAGCTGATGTTCTGCGCGCGGCATGAGCGGTCATTTGGCACTTCGAAGGTGAATGCGAAGGTGCGCCACGCTGGCGCCAGGCCCTTCAGCATTTCGCTGGACCCGAGCACCTTGTTGCGCTGTCCGGCACAGGAAACGCGCCAGACAAGGCCGCGGCGCCCAGCGAGCTCGCCTCTGAAGCGCCCCGTGAACCGGTATGCACCGGGCGCCAGCAGCGTCATCTGTCCGACGCTGCCGAATTCGATACGGCCGTGCCCGAACTCGATCTGCAGTGCCCGTCCCCGCTCCAGACCCGCTGCCGGGGAGACCTGGATCGTCACCCCGGTTCCGCGTCTGATGTTCCAGTCGAACGGCAGACCGGATAGCGATCGCTCAAAGCGGCCGTTGAAAAGCAGCCCGGTGCTGGCCAGATCGTCAGGTGTCAGGAACTGAAGCCAGACGTAATATGCGAGTTCATAGAACTTCTTGCGGATGAGAAAGCTCAGGTAGCTCCGCAGGTCTGCCGTGGTGGGAGGGCTGGGCGTATCGCGCAATGCGAGAAGCACATTCAAACCCGAACCGCTCTGGGTTGCCGGAGCGGTTCAAACCGTCATTTTCTGACGGCTGTGAACGTGCGAAACCTTCATAGCCCGCTGCGCCTCAGTAGCTTTGGATTGAAACTGCGAAGGTGATCGCGATGCGCGATGATCCCGAATCTGCCGTCAGTGGTTTCTGCGAGCGTGCTGCGAAGCGGGAGATCACGATCGGCATTCTGGGGCTCGGCTACGTCGGCCTGCCGCTGGCTCTGGCTGCGCTGAAATCGGGCTTCAAGGTCATCGGCTTCGATATTGACCGGGAGCGGGCGGAACAGGTCGCGCGGGGCGAATGCGCGATCAAGCATATCGATACCGCAGCCATTCGCGAAGCGCTGGCGCAAGGGACATTCCGCGCAACCAGCGACTTCGACGCGCTCGGCACGCCGGATGCCATCCTGATCGCCGTGCCGACGCCACTCAACCGCAACCGCGAGCCGGACCTCACTTTCGTTGAAAACAGCACGCGCGACATCGCCAAGCGCCTGCGCCGCGGCCAGCTCGTCGTGCTCGAATCGACGACCTGGCCCGGCACCACCGCGCAGATCATGAAGCCCATTCTGGAGGCAGGAGGTCTCGTGTGCGGGGAGGACTTCTATCTCGCCTATTCGCCCGAGCGCGAGGACCCCGGCAATGCGCAGCATGGCACCGCCAACATTCCCAAGGTGGTGGGGGCGGACGATGCCAGCTCGCTTGCCGCCGCCAACGCGGTTTATGAGGCACTGGTTGCGCGGACCGTGCCGGTGTCCTCGGCCGCGACAGCTGAGGCGGTGAAGCTGACGGAGAACATCTTCCGCGCCGTCAACATCGCGCTCGTCAACGAGCTGAAGGTCATTTACGAGCGGATGGGCATCGATGTCTGGGAAGTGATCGAAGCGGCGAAAACGAAGCCGTTCGGATACATGCCGTTCTATCCCGGCCCCGGCCTCGGCGGCCACTGCATCCCGATCGATCCGTTCTACCTGACCTGGAAGGCGCGCGAGCACGACGTGACGACCCGGTTCATCGAGCTCGCGGGTGAAATCAACACCGCCATGCCGCATTACGTCGTGGAGCGGCTCGCCGAAGCCCTCGACCGGCGGTGCGGCCGCGGCCTCAATGGCGCGCGCATCCTGATCGTCGGGCTCGCCTACAAAAAGAATATCGAGGATCTACGCGAAAGCCCGTCGCTGAAGCTGATGGAGCTGATCGAACGGCGTGGCGCGCGTGCCGACTATCACGACCCGTTCATCGCAACAATTCAGATGACCCGTGCCTATCCGGAGCTGGCGGGCCGGAGATCGCAGCCCCTCTCACCAGAAGCCGTTTCAGCCTACGACGCCGTCCTGATCGCCACGGACCACGACGATATCGATTGGGCCGGCCTTGTCGCCAACGCCCGTATCGTTATCGATACGCGTAACGTCTGCGAGCGGAACGGTATCAGGGCGGAGCATGTGGTAAAGGCTTGAGTTTGCGTCAGCTCTTCCCCTGGACGGGGTTGGCGGTACGGCGCCGTCGCGCGGGTGGGTGGCACACGAACGCAGATGTTCTTGATCGAGGCACCTCAGCCCACTCCCCAGAAAGGGGGAGGAGAGAGCGCCAGCCGTTTCGGACCGTCAAGAAGTCTCTTTTGTCGCCAGCCCCGCGCGCCCGAATTCCCATTCACGCCTCCTCGGCAAGTTTGTCCAGCGCCGTCTTCATCGCCCGGGCGCCCAAGCTCATGGCGGCATCGATCTGGCCTGCGGCGTCGTCGGGTAGAAAATCCGCCGTCCAGACGACGCGGGCGCCGCCGCCCGGTTCGGAAAAGACCTGCGCAGCGCCGTTGTAGTGCGTCGTCGGCAAACCTTCGACGGACCAGACGAGCCGCCGCGCTTCCTCATCGAGTGTGACGATGGGCTCGCGGACGGTGACACCGTTCGCGAACGTAACGATGCGCACGCCGGGCTCAAGGCGCGTGTCGACGACGAAACCGGGGACCAGTCGGGTATGCAGCGCGCCAATATCGCGTATGGCGTCCCAGACGTCATCGGGATGGGCCTTTGTCACTATCTCTTTCCGGACCGTCGCCATCCCTCGCACTCCTCTCTCGTTTCAATCAGGTGCAAGACACACCATGTTCAATCCCCAACATCACGTCTCCATCCTGAATCCTATATTCAAACTGCCGGTGCAAGTTTTGCTGCGGATGATAGCTATTCTCGGCAACGTCACCTTCATCCTTTCGGCGTGAACTGGTGATGCCCGTTCTCCCGCTGCACGCACTGCCGATCAACCTTTAGCGCAGCGGGCGTTGCATGCTGGTTCAGGAGAGGCTCAAAGCGGCAAGCGCAACGCCGATGTGAAATGTGGCATGGAGCACGATGGCGGCTTCGAGGTGATGGCGCAAAAAGGCCAGCCCGAATGCAATGCCTAATGCGAAATTCAGCCCCAAGGTCCGGGCGAGCAACAGCGGCGGAAGATCGCCTGCCGCAAGCAGCGCCGGCAGATGCCCGGCAGCGAAGACAGCAGCCGAGACGATCAGCGCGATGCCGGCCGCGATCCTCCAGCTTCTGCCTGTCTTGCCGAAGAGCCGCAGGAGTGCCCACAACACACCCGAGAGTAAGCCCCAGCGCATCACGACTTCTTCCGTGATACCGCCGTAAAGCATGCCAGCCAGAAGCTGCGCCCAGCTCCAGCCGTCAGCAAGCGACGGCACAGCGGAAGCCGCTTGCCAGCCTCGTGCCAGCACCTGGTCGAGAAGGGCAATACCGATGCCAAGC
>JAWLCO010000053.1:0-22514 GCA_041687075.1 Hyphomicrobiaceae bacterium
CCCGCCCTCATGGCGCTTCTCCCTGCGTGTTGGAGGTCAGCACCATAGCCGATCGCCAGAAAGTTCGTCAGTTTTCTGACGACAAGCTTCCCGCTCTTCTCGATAAGGAGCGCCCGGCAAGCCAATGACCTGCCCAGCGCAGGACCTGAGTATGCCGGGACCCTGTAGCGCTTGTCGCGATACGCTGGGCTTGGGGAGTTGTGACTGAGCTTGTTGCGCGAAGGTGCGCACCGGCAGCAAGCGGATCCTTGCACCTGATCTCCGAAGCGGCTGGTGAGGGCCGCCGAGCGCATACGATAGAGGAGAAGGGGTTCCCGCCGTTCTGCTACCGTCCCGAACACCTGGGATGGTGATATCTACTGAAAATTCAGCGCTTTAGGCTGGTTGACTGGCGGAGACGGGGGGATTCGAACCCCCGATACGCCTTTAGAGCGTATAACGGTTTAGCAAACCGCCGCCTTCAGCCACTCGGCCACGTCTCCCTCTAGGCGGAACAGGCCCTTAGCATGGTAGGCGACTGCAGGCAAACCCGAAAGTGGGTAACCCGATCAGACGGGTAGCCATCTCAGCCCAGTTCGCGAGCGCCCCCGGGCTTTCGGGAAGATCTCCAGCCTGAACCAATCGCTCCAGCACCGGTCTCGATCTGGCCCAGTGCTCCCCGATCCATTCGTCGGCCGGGCGACCGTAGTAACTCCACGGGATGTGGCGCGTGTTGAGGCCGACGAAGTGGGCGCCGCAGCGGCCGAGCTCGCGTGTACCCGGATAGGACGGTGAGCAGATGCTGACATCGGATTCAGGGACGGCGAGGCACACCGGCAAGCGGCTCAGGGTGGCTGCCTGCATGCCCTGCTTTGAGCTGCACGGGGCGGCGCTCGAGAGTGTGCCGCAGGGCCAGCTCGTAGTCGAGCCCGGCGGCAGGCCTACGATGCCGCTGTTACGGGGCTCGTTAAGCTCAGCGTCGAACTGCCCCGGCCAGGAACTCAGGCCTGAAGCCGAGGTTCCAGCGGGCAAGCCGCTGGCTGGCATGATGGAATGCTCAGTGGTGAGCCAATGTAGAGCGGGCTTCCACGCAGTCAGCCCGCGTGGCAGCCCGTCTGCATCCTATCGGCCGCGCCGGGCAGAGGACGCTCCCCTGCTCAGTCGACGTTCGTGTGCTTGTACTTCTCGAGCAGCCGCTTCGGCTTCTTCAGGGCGTCGCGGCGGAATGGGTCGCCGAGCTCCTGCGTCACCATCATCTCTATCACGGTCGTCTTGCCGTGCTTCATCTGGGCATCGACCGCCTTCTCGAGCGCCTCGCCCACATCGCCGAGATTGCGCACGGTGACCGCCTCAGCGCCGAGCGACCGAGCCACGTCCGCCCAGCAGGGGTTCTTCAGGTTCACACCCTCGAAGCGGTTGTTATAGAAGTCCACCTGGTTCTTCTTTTCCGCGCCCCACTGCTCGTTATGGAAGACGACCGCGGTGACGGGGATGCTCTCGCGCACGCAGGTGAGGATCTCGCCGAAGCTCATGCCCCAGGCGCCGTCGCCGACGTAGGCGATGGCCGGGCGGTTCGGCTGGGCGACCTTGGTGCCGATGATGGTCGGCAGCGCGTAGCCGCAGTTGCCGAAGCTCATGGCGGCGAACATGCTCGGCGCCTGATTGAAGCGCAGGTAGCTGTTCGAGACCGAGCAGATGTTGCCGATGTCGGTCGAGACCATGGCGTTCTTCGGCATCGCCTTCTCGAGCTCGCGCAGCATCTGGCGCGGGTGCATGTTCGGCGAGCTCTTCGAGACCTCAAGGCTCCACGGATCGCGCTCGTGCGTCCATTCCGAAAGCTCGGCCTCCCAGGCGTCCTTCTCGGCCTTGATCTTCTGCAGCCGCTCGGAGGCGTTCTTGCGGGCGGCAGGATCGCGGTTGGCGAGACGGTGATGAAGCGCTTTCGCTGCCGCCTTCGCGTCGCCGACAACGCCGACCGAGATCTGCTTCACGAGGCCCAGCATGCGGTGGTCGGTGTCGACCTGGATGATCTTGGCATTCTTCGGCCAATAGTCGAGGCCGTGCTGAGGCAGTGTGCCGAACGGCCCAAGCCGCGTGCCGAGGGCGAGCACCACGTCGGCCTCGGCGATGATCTTCATCCCGGCCTTGGAGCCCTGATAGCCGAGCGGGCCGCACCACAGCGGGTGGTCTGACGGAAAGCTGTCATTGTGCAGATAGCTGTTGACGACCGGCATCTGAAGGTACTCGGCGAGTGCCTTTGCCTCCTCCATGCCGCCCGAGAAAATGACGCCGCCGCCGGCGACCATCACGGGGAACTTGGCCGAGGCGAGCAGCTCCGCAGCCTCGTCCAAAGCCTCGTCGGCGCCGGGGCCGCGGGCGATCTTCTTCGGCACCGTGATCTCGTAGTCGGCCTCGCCGTAGAAGACATCGCGTGGAATGTTGAGCTGCGTCGGTCCGCGCTCGCTCATGGCCATATCGAAGCAGCGCGCCGTCAGCTCCGCCATGCGATCCTGGCGTGAGACATGGGCCTGGTACTTGGTGATCTTGGAAAAGATCGGCAGCTGCTCCGTCTCCTGGAAGCCGCCGAGGCCCATGGTGTTCGAGCCGGTTTCCGGAGTGATCACGACGACCGGCGAGTGGGCCCAGTAGGCTGCGGCCGTGGACGTCACGAAGTTCGTCACGCCCGGTCCGTTCTGCGCGATGCAGACGCCGTGCTTGCCGGAGGCGCGGCTATAGCCGTCCGCCATGTGGCCGGCGCCCTGCTCGTGCACGGTCGGGATGAAGCGAATGCCGGCCGTGGGGAACAGGTCGAGCGCATCCATGAACGCCGATCCGACGATGCCGAACACGTCGGTGACGCCATGGGCAACCAGAGTTTCGACGAAGGCTTCGCTCGGAGTCATTCTCGTCATGGGCGGTCTCTCCCTGGGGACAAGCCGCACGGTACCGTCCCGGCGGCACATAGACGTCTCACAATACAGGACATGTTGTCTCGATCAGTGGCACGCGAGCGCTCGGCGTGTCAATCGCCGACTCGTGCTGGAGCCGGCCGCTTCGCCGGGCGGGTGGAGGGGCTGCTGGACCTGGGCATTGCTCCGTTGTATCCGGCCCAGCTGTCGGCCATGACGGCTGCTGCCTCTTTCAGGCGCGGGACGAAGTTTATGGCGCGGTCGAAATCGAGGCGCGGTGCCGGCCCGTGCACTGCCAGTGCCGCCAGCACGCGCCCTTGTCGGTCTGCAATGGGCACGGCGACGCCGATGATCCCAACCGTGAACTCCTGATTATTGACCGCATAGCCGCGGTCCCGCACCTGGGTCAGCTCGGCCTCGAGATCGGTAATCCGCGTAATCGTATGCTCGGTGAAGGCCTTGAGCTTGATGCTGCGAAGCAGCTTCGCCCGCACGTTGTCTTCGAGGTGTGCGAGCATCACCTTGCCGCCCGACGTGCAGTGCGCCGGCACGCGGCTTCCCGCCTGCAGGTGCACCCGCAGGGACCAGTGGCATTCGATGCGTTCGAGGTAGAGAAAGTCAGGGCCGTCGAGCACACCGACGTTGCAGGTTTCCTCGATGTCGTCGACCAGGGCCTGCAGGATCGCCCGGATCGGCGCCGACTGGTTATGCGTCTGCAATGCGTTGAGCGCCAGGGCTGAAAGGCGCGGACCGACGGAGAAGCGGTCCCGGCTCGGATCGCGGACGATGAGGCCCGCATTTTCGAGCTGCACGAGCACGCGGTGAACGGTCTGCCGCGGCAGGGCGAGCCGGGCGCTAAGGTCAGGGAGCCCTATGGGCTGAGATTGCGCAGTGATCGCTTCGAGAACCGCGAGAGCCTTCTCGAGCGCCGACCCGCGTTCCTGGACCGTACCTTGCTCCCGCATATCAGACCCGAGCCTCCCGCTTCTACCCTGACCACCACAACGTGCCGCCGCGATTGTCTTGTTTTGCGACAGAGTTAGCCGAAGATCGGCGCCTGTGCAAAATGCGACGCGTTCCCGTCTTTTCACACAATTGTGCGTAACCGTCGGGCGCTCGTATCGATGCAGCGATTGACCACGCGCCCGATGGTCTCCAGAATGAGACAAGACATCCCGATTATCTCGCAAGGATCTGCGATGCAGGAAACGCAAACGACGCATCATGTGGAGGGCTACGTCGCACGTGCGCGCGAGGCCATGGCCGCTTACGCCCAGGAAATCGAGCAGGGCGGTCAGGCGCGCATCGACGAAGCGGTCACCGCATTGGCGTGGTCGCTCTACAAGCCTGAGAACGCGCGCCGGATGGCTGAGATTGCCGTCGAGGTCACGGGCATCGGCGAGCTCGAAAGCAAGGTCATCAAGAACCAGCGCAAGACCTTTGGCACGCTGCGCGACCTGCTTCGGGTGAAGTCCACCGGCATCATCGAGGAGATCCCCGAGAAGGGCATCGTCAAGTACGCGAAGCCTGTGGGCGTCGTGGCGGCCATCACGCCCTCGACCAATCCGTCGGCCACGCCGGTCAACAAATCGATGATGGCGCTGAAGGGCGGCAATGCCATCATCATCGCGCCGCCGCCGACTGCGTGGGGCGCCTCCAAGCCGACCGTCGATCTGATGCGGGCGGAGCTGAAGAAGATCGGCCTGCCGGAGGACCTGGTGCAGATTCTGCCGTCACCCATAACCCGCGAGGCGACCACGCGCCTGATGGAGCTGTCGGACCTGGTGGTCTGCACGGGCAGTCAGGTCAACGTGCGCCAGTCCTACAAGTCGGGCAAGCCGGCCATCGGCGTCGGCCTCGGCAACGTGCCGGTGATCATCGATGCGACCGCCGATCTCGACGACGCTGCGCACAAGGTCATGCTGTCGAAGACATTCGACCATGCCACGAGCTGCTCGTCGGAAAACTCCGTGGTGATCCTAGACGCCGTCTACGACCAGGCGATCTCGGCGTTGGAGCGGCAGGGCGGCTATCTCGCGACCCCGGACGAGCGCGAGCGCATCGTCGCGCGACTTTGGCAGGACGGGAAGCTCAACCGCAGCGTGATCGCGCAGGGGCCGGAGGCACTCATCAAAGTGTTCGAGCTTGGGCCCAAGGCTCAGGGCTGCAAGTTCGTGATGGCCGAGGAGATGGGGATCGGCAAGGCTTACCCGCTTTCCGGGGAGAAGCTGTCGCTGGTGCTGACGGTTTACCGGGCCAGGGACTTCCAGGACGCAAAGCGCATCGTCCGCGAAATCCTCGACTATCAGGGAAAGGGCCACTCCTGCGGCATTCACACGACGACGCCCGAGCACGCGCGCGAGCTGGCCGAAGACATCGATGTCGTCCGCGTGCTGGTCAATCAGGCGCACACGTTCGGCAACGGCGGCGGCTTCAATAACGGGCTGCCCTTCACGCTGTCGATGGGCTGCGGGACATGGCAGGGCAATTCGATCTCGGACAATCTGAACTGGCGCTGCTTCGTGAACATCACCCACCTCGTGACGACCATCCCCGAGGATAAGCCGGACGAGGGCGAGCTGTTCGGGGCGTACTGGGCGAAGTACGGGAAGTAAATTTTTCCCTCTCCCCATTGCGCATCGCGAAATGGGGAGAGGGTTAGGGTGAGGGGCAGATACCGGCGCTGCGGTCTGTCGATGCCCCTCACCCCAACCCTCTCCCCGCAGGCGGGGAGAGGGTTGGGGTGAGGGGGCGCTTCCGGCGAATCTTCCGCAGGGTCCTGGCTCGCGCTCCGGTTTCTGGGGACTGAAGGAGCACGAATGAACTTCGAGGAACACGCGGCAAAGCCGCTGCTCAGAGCCGTCGGTATCGAAACGCCAAAGGGCGCCCTCGCGACCACGCCGGACGAAGCCGAGCGCATCGCTGCCGAAATCGGTCCCTGCGTGGTGAAGGCGCAGGTGCCGACGGGCAAGCGGGGCAAGGCGGGCGGCATCAAGCTCGCAGCGGCACCGGCCGAAGCGCGTGTCCATGCGGAGCGCATTCTCGGCATGACCATCGGTGAGCACACGGTGGAGCGCCTTCTCATCGAGGCGCAGGTGCCGATCGCGAAGGAACTCTACGCGGCCGTCCTCAACGATCCTGAAACGAAAGGGCCGCTGCTGCTGTTTTCGGCCGAAGGCGGCATGGATATCGAGGAGATCGCCGAGCAGCATCCCGACGCTCTGGTTCGCTTGGCCGTCGACATCCGCAAGGGCCTCGATCGCGATGCGCTCAGTCGCGCGCTGCCGAAGGACTTGCCCGCCGATTGCGCCGCCCTCGTCGAGACACTGGCCAGCCTCTACCGTGCTTACGTCGAGAACGACGCCGAGCTGATGGAGATCAATCCGCTGGTCGTCACGCGTGATGGCAAGCTTATCGCCCTCGACTGCAAGTTCGTGATGGATGACAGCGCCGTCCCTCGCCACGAGCAGCTGGCCAGGTCGGGGACACCCGACAAGACCACCGAGCTGGAAGGGCGGGCCAAGGCGCTGGGCCTCAAATTCATCGAGCTCGACGGCAACGTCGGCGTGTTGGCGAATGGCGCCGGTCTTACCATGACGTCCATGGACGCCGTGCGCCACTTCGGCGGCGAGCCGGCCAACTTTCTCGAGATCGGTGGCGAGAGCTACACCAAGGCGAAGCCGGCGCTGGAGCTGGTGCTCGCCAATCCGCGCGTGAAGGCGCTGCTGGTCAACTTCTGCGGCGCGTTCGCACGCACCGATGTCATGGCAGAGGGTGTGGTCACCGCCTGGCAGGAGCTGAAGCCCGACATACCCATCGTCTTCACCATCCACGGCACGGGCGAGGACGAGGCGATCGCCATGGTGAAGGATCGCCTCGGCATAGAGCCTTACGACCTGATGGACGATGCGGTACGGGCGGCGGTGGCGGCCGCGAAGGGGGCGGCGCAATGATCGTTAGCGGCAACGAATCCGTGCTCGTGATGGGCATCACGGGCAAGCAGGGCACGTTCTGGGCCGAGAAGATGCGCGGCTATGGCACGCGGATCATCGGCGGCACCAACCCGAAGCGGGCTGGGCAAACGCATCTGGACCTGCCTGTCTGGGCAGGCGCGCAGGATGCGGCCAAGGAGGCGAAGATCGACTGCGCAGTGATGTTCATTCCGCCTTTCGGGGTGAAGGCCGCCGCGCTGGACGCCATAGGTGCCGGCATACGCAAGATCGTCTGCCTCACCGAGCATGTGCCGGTACACGACACCATGTACGTCCTGGCTGCTGCACGCGAGCGCGGCTGTCAGGTCATCGGCCCCAACACCGCCGGGCTGGTGACGACGGGCGAGTCCTTCGTCGGCTTCATGCCGGCCTTCAATGAGCGCGTGTTCAAACCGGGCGAGGTGGGGGTCATCTCGCGGTCGGGATCGCTGGGGACACTGCTCTGCCTCAATCTCGTCCAGGCAGGGCTGGGCATCTCCTCGTTCGTCGGCATCGGCGGCGATCCGATCATCGGCACGACGACGCGTGACGCACTGGAATGCCTCGACCGCGATCCGCGCACCAAGGCCATCGCACTTGTCGGCGAGATCGGCGGGTCGATGGAGGAGCAGGCGGCCGAGTACGCCCGGACCATGTCGAAACCCATCGCCGCATTCATCGCCGGTGCCGCCTCGCCGCCGGGCAAGAAAATGGGCCATGCGGGCGCGATCGTGATGGGCAACCGCGGCTCCTATGCCGCCAAGAAATCAGCGCTCGAGGCAGCGGGTGTCACCGTGTGCGCAACGCCGAACGGCGTGCCGGAAGCGCTGAAGGCGCGGCTCACGAGGGCCTGATTCCTGGACAGCTGACGTTCACGGACACGCAATTGGCGTTCTGGCTGAAAAACGGCCAGATAATGAACGTGGAGCCATCCGGCCCAAGCCGCGTTGGCCCGGAAAACGTCGCACAATCTTCCAGAGGAGAGATGACATGGCCGAGCGCCCGATCGAGCTCTACTACTGGCCGACGCCCAATGGGCATAAGATCACGATCATGCTGGAGGAGTGCGGGCTGCCGTATGAGGTGAAGTACATCAACATCATGCGCGGCGACCAGTTCGAGCCCGCTTTCCTGAAGATTTCGCCCAATAATCGCATGCCGGCAATCATCGATCCGGACGGCCCCGGCGGTCAGCCGATTTCGGTATTCGAGTCGGGCGCTATCCTGCAGTACCTCGGGCGCAAGACCGGCAAGTTCTATCCATCAGATGAGCGTGCCCGCGTCGACGTCGATCAGTGGCTGTTCTGGCAAATGGGTGGCCTCGGGCCCATGGCCGGGCAGTGCCACCATTTCCGCAACTACGCGCAGGAGAAGATTCCCTACGCCATAGATCGCTATGTCAACGAGGTGAACCGGCTCTATGGCGTGATGGACACCCGCCTTGCAGATCGGCCCTACCTGGCCGGCGAGTACTCGATCGCCGACATGGCCTGCTATCCCTGGGTCAGGCCTTACAAGAACCAGGGCCAGGATCTCGCCGAGTTCCCGAATCTCGAAGCCTGGTTCAAGCGCATCCACGATCGGCCGGCAGTCGAGCGGGCCGTCAAGGTCGGCGCCGAGGAGCGGGAGAAGTGGAACCTCGCCCAGGACAAGGATGCGCAGAAGATCCTGTTCGGGCAGCGGGCGCGGAAGTCAGGGTAGATCTCCCCGAGAGGGTGGGCGACCAGCGTTTCTTTCGGCCCCAAATGGGAAAGGGCCGGGGTGAAGGGGCCGTCGATCGGAACGGTGCCCCTCAATCGGCCCTTCACGCCGGCAACTCCCCACGAGAGAGGTGAAGGAAGCGCAAGGGCACTGCAAACGGCCGGAGTGGCTCAGTTCAGCTCCGTCAACCGGGCGGGGTCGGGCTTGCGACCCGTGACGCGCTCCAGCGCGATGGCCGCGAGCACTTTGCTCGCCAGCGTCTTCTTGCGGAGCTGGGCTTCCATTTCGGCGTCGATCTCCGCTGCCTCACGCGGCAGCGCGGCCTGGTAGCCGAAGACTGCCGTCCCACGCTCCTGTGCGCAGCCTGAGATGGCCAGCGCGGCAGCGGCGAGCGCAGCAGACCTCCACACCATGGAACCCCCCTCTCAATCGATCCACCCGCTTCAGGACCACTCGGGCCCCTCAGGGCGTCTCGTTAATGGCCCGACACTCTACCCAATCGAAACCTTGACGCAACTATGGACAGATTGCGTCTGAACCGGTCCTGAATGGGCAGCCTGGAGCGTTCCGCGCGTTAAAGTGCCTCAGCCCCGGGTCCTTACCGCCGATCGATTGCACATTTCTGACACGCCGCCGCCCAAACTGACAACCGTTCAGTTTTCCTCGCGCGAGCGCAAGTGTGCGCCCGCCGGCCAACGGACGAGCGCGCGGCATTGATCTCTGTCGATCAGCAGTCCTGGAACAGCGACGCGAGGCAGCCCCAGCCCTTCTTGACTGCCTTGCCGAGGGAATCACCAGTCTTTTCAAGCTTCTCCTTCGATGCCGAAGCCGTGCGCTGCGCCAGCTCCTCCACCGTCTTCGGCGGTCCGGCTTTCTTCGGCTGCTCCGGGGGTGGTTGCTCGATGCCGGTGAGGGCCTGAGGCACGCCCTCGACTTCAGCTTCAGTCTGCGCGCGCTCGGCAAGCGCATCGAGGGATCCGATGATTGAAATCTGCCGTTCCTGGCCGAAGCAGATGTCATCGGAGCTCGTGCGCCGCACGCTGCACTTCTCGTGGCCGCCTTCTCTGGCGAGCTCGGTGATACAGGCGAGCTGCAGGACGCGCTTGGAATGGCGGTAGCCCTCGATCCTGCTCGCCTCGTCGACAGTGCACCGGTAGATGGCCGGCGGGCCGGAGCAGGTCACGCACACCTCGGACGCAGCGGCAACGGGCGTCACCGCCATTGCGACCACTATGCCGAAAGCGGAAAGAGCCTGCCGTTTCACGTTTCCCGCAAGCCTCCCTGGAAGATCGGTTAACATTCCGATCTCAAACGGAAAACGGGGCGACAGTGGGGCGCTTTCGACGAGCGCCCCACGGCCATGCCATCAGGGCGTGCCGTTGCGGCCGTGCTGGCGATAGGCTGGGCGCTCGGCCAGCTTATCGTAGTACGCGCTCACAGCCTTCAGCTCGGGCTTGTCGAACGGCACCGAGAACCAACGGTTGACGACAAGGCCGACAGGCACATCGGCCAGCGTGAAGCTGCCGCCCATCAGGTAGGGACCGCTGTTTGCGAGATAACCGTCGAGCATCTGCATCTGCCGTGTCCATTCGGCGATGCCGTGGTCGATGAGCTTCGGGTCCTGGAACGCAGGCATCTTCACGACCAGCCCCAGAAACGGCGCGCGGATGCCCTGGTAAAGGTCCGTCTGCGCCCAGTCCATCCACGCTTCGACCTGGGCGCGCTGCTTGGGGTCGTCCGGGTAAAGATCGGTGCGGCCATGCTTCGCGGCGAGATAGCGCGAGATCGCGTGGCTCTCCCGCAGCACGAAGCCGTCGTCGTCGACCACAGGCACAACCGCGAACGGATTGAGCTTCAGGAATTCAGGCTCCGTGGTCGCACGGAACCCGCGCCCCCAGTCTTCCCGTGTGTAGGCGAGCCCGATCTCCTCGACGGTCCACAGCACCTTGCGGACGTTGATGGAGTTCGCCCGCCCGTAAATCTTCAGCATGACTTTTGGTCTCCTCGACTGAGAGTTCGGGCTCAGGGCAGCAGGATGGTGGAGCCGGTCGTCTTGCGGGACTCCAGATCACGATGCGCCTGGGCGGCCTCCTTCAGCGGATAGGTCTGGTTGACGCTGATCTTCACGATGCCGCGGCTCACCACGTCGAACAGATCGTTGGCGGTCGCCACCAGATCCTCCCGGGTCGCCGTGTAGGTGAACAGTGTCGGCCTGGTCGCATAAAGCGAGCCCTTGCTCGAAAGAGTCAGAATGTCGAACGGCGGAACGGCGCCCGATGCATTGCCGAAGCTCACCCACAGACCCCGCGGCTTCAGGCAATCGAGCGAGCCCGGGAAGGTGTCCTTGCCGACCGAGTCGTAGACCACGTCGACGCCCTTGCCGTTCGTGATCTCCTTCGTCCGCGCGACGAAGTCCTCGGTCCTGTAGTTGATCGCGTGGGTGGCGCCATGATCCTGGGCCAGCTTGCACTTCTCTGGCGAGCCGGCGGTGCCGATGATGGTGGCGCCGAGGTGCTTGGCCCACTGACAGGCGATCAGGCCGATGCCGCCCGCAGCCGCATGCAGCAGCATGGTGGTATCGGGCCCGACCTTGAACGTTTCCTTGAGCAGATACCGGACGGTCATGCCTTGCAGCATCATGGCCGCCGCTGTCTGATCATCGATGGTGTCCGGGACTTTGACGACCCGGTCTGCAGGAATGAGTCGCTCCTCGGTGTAGGCGCCCATGGGGCTCGCATAGGCGACCCTGTCGCCGACCTTGATGTCCGCTACGCCAGGCCCGACCGCGGTGACCTCGCCTGCACCTTCCGTCCCGATCACCGCGGGCAGGCTGATCTTGTAGAGCCCGGAGCGGTGATAGGTGTCGATGTAGTTGAGCCCGATTGCGCGGTGTTTCAGACGGACCTCGCCTTCACCCGGCTCGCCGACCTCGATCTCCTCCCATGTCATGACCTCTGGACCGCCATGCTGGTGGATGCGGATTGCGTGCACCATGAGCTCGTTTCCTCGTGAAGAATGGGTTGTGAACCGCGCGTTCGGATGCTTGCGCCGGACTGGCGATACTGTATCGATGACGTTGAGACCACGCCACATCGCCGCCATTCCCGCCTTCTATGGGCTTGGCGGGATCTTCACAAGGGGCCAACCATGAGCCGCATGCGAGCCGCGCGGCGGGTGTCTTTCAGGCTGATCTGCGCTCTGATGGGGTTGATGGCTGCTGCCTGCAGTACCGGCTTCAATTCCCCTTCGCAGGTCGGCATGGGCTGTGTGGACGATTCCAGTCATTGCATCGAGCAGCGCCGCGTGGCGCTGAACGCCATCATGGCCGACAACAGCCGTGCCTGGGTGCGCGAGCCGGCGACGCCGGAGGCTTATGCCTCGGGCGTGCGGTTGTTCGCGTTCAAGACGCGCAAGAAAGACCTTTCGTGCGATGAACTGGCGGTTGGCCGCCGCGAGGCGGAGAATGCGCCAGCCGTGCTCCGCGGTTCTGACGCCTCGAGATTGACACCGGCTCAGGTCTCCCGTGGCCTGATGCTCGGCGCGGAGGTTTCTCGCGAGCTGGCAGCCGAGATGAAGCGGCGCTGCAGAGCATGAATGACATCAGTCAAGACACAGACATGACGTGCCCACGATGACAGCTCCGATCCGCAGGTCCGCCGCCCGACAGGACTGGGTAGCGCTCGCAACCCGCGCCTTCCGCTCCGGCGATCTCAAGGGCGCGCGCGCGGCTTATATCGAGGCCTTGCGGCATGACCGGCGCAACCCGCAGCTTTATTTCGAGCAAGCCGCCGTGCTGGCAGCGCTGGGCGAGATCGAGGAGTCTGTCATTCACCTGACGCAGGCGCTGCGTCTCAGGCCGCAGCACGAGGAAGCGGCAAAGCGGCTTTCCAGGCTGCTGGCCCGGTTTGCGGTCAGCGATGCGGGCCGGCTCGAGCCGTTCGGCCTCAAGGCAGCGCTCGCTACGACCGGCATCGATGCGCAGCCGGTCGCCGAGGTTGCCCTGAAGCATCTCGCAGCGGCCATGCCGGAGCTCGCCAAGGCGCTTGCAACGGCACGGGACGGGCAGGCGGATGAGGCGGCACGCAGGTTGATCCTCAACCGCACGTCCGATGTCCTCAGGTCTGACCTGCTGATCGCTGCGCTGCAGGCCGGCGTCGTCATGGATGCGGGCTTCGAGCGGCTGCTGACGGCGCTGCGGCGCGTTCTGCTGCTCGAGGTGGCTGCGGAACGCTTCGAGGATCGCGCGCTCTACGCCTTTGCACTGGGCCTCCTCGGGCAGGCCTGGAACAACGATCACGTCTGGGCGGAGTCGGAGGCTGAAACCGAAGCGCTGAACCGGCTCGAGATCGACAGGGTGGCCCTGCTCGGTGGTGATCTGGAGATGGCGCGCCGCCTGCTGCTGTTCGCCCTCTACCGGCCGCTGGAAGGGGTCCTTGCCGCCGAGAATTCGGATGCCTGCCGCGACCTGAAGCCCAAGCCGCTGCGCGAGGCTGTACGGCAGCACCTGGAGCGCCGCCTGGAGGAAAGGCGCGCCGCCGAGAGTGTTTCGCGGCTTGCTCCCCTCGTGGACGAAACCTCGCAGCGGGTTGCCCGCCAGTACGAGGCAAGCCCTTATCCGCGTTGGCAGAGCCTGCATGTTTCGTCACCGGGCGCCATGAAGGCAATGCTGGCACGCTTTTTCGAGCCGTCGCGTCTCGCCTTCATGGACGGGGAATTCGACGTCCTGATCGCCGGCGCCGGCACCGGCAAGCAGGCTCTGCAGTCCGCATTCGCGTATGGCCCCAAGGCGCGGCTGCTTGCAGCGGATCTTTCCGCGGCGAGCCTCGGCTACGCACAAAGCGCGGCCAAACGCTACGGCGTGAGCAATATCGACTTCGTGGTCGCCGATATCCTCGATCTCGACCGCCTGGACCGGCAGTTCGATGTCATCGAGTGCGTCGGCGTGCTGCACCATATGGCCGATCCGTGGGCCGGCTGGCGCAAGCTGCTTTCTCGGCTCAAGCCGGGCGGGCTGATGTACATCGGGCTCTACAGCGCAACCGCGCGCGCCGACATCCGCGCCTTGCGTGAGGAGCCCGGCTATCCCGGTCCCGATTGCGACGATGCCACCGCGCGGGCGTGGCGGGCTCAACTTCTCGACCGTCCTGCCGGCTCGCCCGGGGCCGAGCTCGTCATCTCGCGTGACTTCTATACGCTGCACGAGTTCCGGGACCTGGCGCTGCACGCCTCCGAGCAGCACGTGACCCTCGAGGAGATCGGCCGTTTCCTTGATGAGAACGGGCTTGCGTTCCGGGGGTTTACGCTCGATCCATTGGTGCTGACGGCCTTCGCCGGGGCTTATCCGGAAAGCAAATGGCCGGGCCCGCTCGCCGACTGGCAGGCTTTCGAACGCGACCAGCCCCGCATTTTCGAGGCCATGTATCGCTTCTGGTGCGAGCGCCTGCCGCCGGGTTGACCGGCCCTGCGCGCCCAAAGAGCTTGCGTCCGGCGGCAAAGGAACCTAGCTCAACGCAGGCTTAAGGGGCGGGACAGGGCACCAGACGATGGATTTCACGCAGTATGTGGAGCCGACGGTAGCGTTCATTCGCGCAAACCAGGCCTGGGCCGTTCCGATCGTCTTCTTTCTCGCCTTCGGCGAAAGCGTTGCGTTTCTCTCACTGATTCTCCCGTCGACGGTTTTCCTCGTCGCTATCGGCGGGCTCTTCGGCGCAAGCGGCATCAGCTTCTGGCCGGTATGGCTCGCCGCGGGAATCGGCGGCTCACTGGGGTATGCGGTTTCCTATTGGATCGGGCTCTACTTCAAGGACTCCATTCACAAGATCTGGCCGTTCACGCGCTATCCGCAAATGATCCCCAAGGGGCAGAGTTTCTTCGACAGGTATGGTGCCTTCGGCGTTTTCCTCGGTCACTTTTTCGGGCCGATCCGCGCCGTCATTCCGGTGGTGGCCGGCATGTATGCCATGCGCCAACTGCCGTTTCAGATCGCGAACGTCAGCTCCGCGTTCCTGTGGGCGACCGGAGTGCTGGCGCCCAGCACGTTCGGCATGAAATGGCTCATGGGGGCGTGACCGGCTTTAAGTTCAGGTGCGCGTCATTTCGTTTGATGTATCAGTCGAGGAACCGGCAGGCTCTGTCGCGTCGTTTGAATAGCCAAGGAAGCTTCAACTGACGGTCATCCCAAAGTGCTAACCTTGTTTTCGGCCTCTGGCTGGACGGAGTACCTGTTGTCTTTCGCAGGCGAGGACGGCCGCTTCATCGAGGCGCTGGTGTTCGTCCTTGGCATGGCCGAGAGCATTGCGCTCGTCTCACTGTTCGTCCCCTCGACGGTCCTGTTCCTCGGCATCGGCGCCATCCACAGCGCTGCAGGCGGAGAGTTCTGGCCCGTGTGGGTCGCAGGCGCGACGGGCGCGTGGGTCGGGGACTGTATTTCTTATGGCCTGGGGCGCTATTTCAAGGACGACGCCGGAAAGGTCTGGCCCATCCGCAAGTTTCCTGGCTTCATCCCGAAAGGCCAGATGTTCTGCGAGCGATGGGGCATTCTCGGCATCGTAATAGGCAAGTTCATCGGCGGTCTGCGACCGTTCATTCCCGTCGTCGCCGGCATGCTGAGCATGCCTTGGGCGCTCTTCCTGCCATCCAGCGGGCTGTCGTGCCTGATCTGGGCCGGTGCTTTCCTTGCGCCCGGATATGGCGTTAACTTCATGCTCAACTAGCGAGTGGGGCTGGGCACCCTTTGCCCGGTCCTGGTGCAGTGCTGGGCCCAAGCGGGACAAAACACGCCGCTTGGCGCACAACGGTTCGAGCGGAGGAGAACGCATGTCCAAGCGGTCGATGAGAAACGTCGAGGCGCGAAAGAAGAAGGCAAGGCGGGCGATCGCCCGGCCGAAGCTGACGCGCGTTCAGGGGAATACCGCAGGTGTACGCAAGCGGCTGAAGAAGGAGGCCGGCAAGGCCCGGAATGCTGCAGCTCCTGCCGGCTGAACGGACTGCTGCTTGCGTGGCAGGAACTATGGGGCTGCCGGGCGACTTCTCGGAGCGGTTCCCTGGGGAACTGTGATGGCGGGCGGGGCATGAGAGGAAGCTCTCATGCAGAGAGGCGAAATACCCGGTCCGCCTTCGTTCTCATCATGTCCCGATGAGCGGCACTCCCTGGAGCACGTCAATGCGATCGATTGTTGAGCCCGGCGCCTCCTTGCCCGCCCTCTATCCTCCGACCGTCGCACCGGCGCCAGATCTGCTGCCGATCCACCGCTTCGTCGCCAGTTTCGTCCGCAATCCGCTGTCGAGCCTGCCCAGGCAGGTTTACGAGGAGCCGTTCGTCGTCTTTGAGACTCGGCGCAGCACCATCGTGTGGCTAACCGAACCCCGGCTCACTGAGGAGGTGCTGCTGTCGCGGCACGAGGATTTCCCGAAAAGCCCGATGGAGAAGCGCATTTTCGCCGCGACTCTGGGGAGCGGGATTCTGACGTCCGGCGGGCAGCACTGGCGGTGGCAGCGGCGGGTGATGGCGCCCCTCTTCAGGCATGCCGAAATCCTGCGCTACGTGCCGGCCATGACACGCGCCGCGGAGGAGCAGCTCGCCCGCTGGCGTGGCGATCCGCCCGGCAGCATGCAACGGGTGGACCGGGCCATGACGGAGGCGACCTTCAACGTCATCGCGCGCACCATGCTGGCCGGCGGCGAGGCAGAGGAGGCGGAAATCGTTCGGGCGGCCGGTGGCGATTTTCTGGAGCGCATTTCCTGGGAAATTGCTTACGCGTTGCTGCGCCTGCCGGCCTGGGTCCCGCATCCGGGCACCTGGCAGATGCGCAAGGCCGCGCGAAGGCTCAGGGCTGCCGTGCATGAAATCATCGAGCGGCGCCGCCGTTCGACAACCACGGCGGATGACGATCTGCTCGGCCGCCTGCTCGCGGCTCGTGATCCCGAATCGGGCGAGCCGATGAGCGATGAGCATCTCGTCGACAACCTGCTGACGCTCCTCGAGGCGGGGCACGAGACGACAGCCAAGGCGCTCACCTGGTGCCTTTACCTGCTGGCGCGTGCGCCCGAGTGGCAGCAGCGTGTGCGGGAGGAGGTTATCGCCATCGCAGGCGCAGCGCCAATCGACGGCGCGCACATCGACCGGCTCGCGATGACGCAGCGCGTGCTGAAGGAGGCCATGCGGCTCTATCCGCCGGCCCCTGTGCTTTCACGAGTTCCGTCGAAGATGACAAAGGTCGGGCAGCTCGAATTGAAACCGGGCACCAACATCGTCATGCCGGTTTTTGCCATCCACCGTCACAGGCGCCTTTGGGAGGCCCCGGATCGTTTTGACCCGGATCGTTTTCTGCCGGAGCGGGAAGCGCAATATCGGCGGACGCAGTTCATGCCGTTCGGGGCCGGACCGAGGATCTGCATCGGCATGTCGTTCGCGATGGCCGAGGCGACGGCCATGTTGGCCACGCTGGTAAGAGGCGCTCAATTCGCGTGGGACGGCCGCCATCTGCCGGAGCCGTTGAGCCGGGTGACGCTGCGGCCCAAAGGCGGCATGCCGTTGCACGTTCGCGTCATCTGACAGCAAACGCTTTCCAAGCCGAAATCGCCGGCGCGCCCTTCACTCATGCCGGTATCCGCAGCCGAACGCCACGAAACGTCCCGGTAATGTTCATCGGCGTAGACCTTGAAATGGGCGCCGTGCATTCGTCAGATTTGAACTATTTCTTCCCGAACTACTCGAATACCTCGAAAATGGACGCGCCGGATCTTTCTCCCGCGTCGCAGGAGCTGGCGGATCAGATGGTCGCGTACTGGTCGAGCTTTGCCTGGCACGGCAAGCCCGAGGCGCCGAATGCGCCGGCTTGGGAGCCAATCGCCACGAGCAAAGCAACGCTCCGGCTCGAGCCTGGCAAGGTCCAGGGATTCGACGCCTGGGCTGCACACAACTGCGATTTTTGGCAGAAGCTCTATCCTGAGATCCTGAAGGACTGAGCTTAATTCTCAGCGGCTGGCGACGGCTGCGGCAGCGGAGGCCATGAGAACTCCGCTGCCCCGGTTGACCAGCCGCATCGCGCGCGGTGTGGTGAACAGGGCGCGGGTGCGGTTGGCCAGCAGCACATAGCTGCCGAACACCACTGCCAGCACGGCGAGCGTCACGACCAGCAGCTCCAGCCAGCCGAGCCAGTCGATGGTCGCCGTCTCGATGATCGTGGGCAGGAGCGCGAGGTAGAACAGCGCTGCCTTTGGATTGCTCAGGTTCACCGCCAGTCCGGCCAGATAGAGCCGCAGCGGCTTCACGTCGGGCTGCTTCGCCGAGAGGTCGTGCGCAATGGCCGGAGCTGTCCACATCCGCCAGGCGAGATAGAGCAGGTACGCAGCGCCCGCGTACTTGATGAGCAGGAACACGCCGGTGAATGTCTGCGCGATGGCCGACAGCCCGAGCGCGGCGAGCGTCAGCCAGACGACATCGCCGGTTGCGAGGCCCGCCGTGAATGCAAATGCTCCCTGCATTCCCCGCCCCAGAACGCGGGCCGTGATCGCGGCGACGCCCGGCCCCGGAGAGGCGGCCGCGATGAGCAATGCACCCGCGAAGATGATGAGCGAGCTGAGGTCCATGGGACGATCCGGTTGGGCCGAAAAAGAACGAAGGGAGCGTACGAGACATTTTCTGGATAGCAAGTCCCGGCGGACCTGAAAACAAGGCTGCGTACATCCCTGATGGTCGTGCGTCACCGCGAGGGGTTTTCAAGTCTGCCCTGAGGGCTTAGATGCCACCGTGCCGAGACGGGGGTTCACCCGGCCGGCTTCCCCGGACAGGATCGGATTTCATGGGCTTCAAATGCGGCATCGTGGGCCTGCCGAACGTCGGCAAGTCCACTCTCTTCAACGCGCTGACGCAGACGGCGGCTGCCGAGGCTGCCAACTACCCGTTCTGCACGATCGAGCCGAACGTGGGCGAGGTCGGCGTGCCCGATCCGCGGCTCGACAGGCTGGCGGAAATCGGCAGGAGCGCCAGGACGCTGCCGACCCGGCTCACCTTCGTCGACATCGCAGGTCTGGTCCGTGGGGCCTCGAAGGGCGAGGGGCTCGGCAACCAGTTTCTGGCGCACATTCGCGAGGTGGATGCAGTCGCCTACGTGCTGCGCTGCTTCGAGGACCCGGACATCACTCACGTCGAGGGCCGCATAGACCCGCTGGCCGACGCCGAGGTGGTCGAGACCGAGCTGATGCTCGCCGACCTCGATAGCCTGGAGCGGCGCCGCCTTCCTCTCGAGAAGAAGGCCAAGTCCGGGGAGAAGGAGGCGAAAGCCCAGCTCGCGATCATCGACAAGGCGCTGGCGCTTCTGCGCGAAGGCAAGCCCGCCCGGCTTGCCACGCTCACGCCGGAGGAGGAGCCGCAATACCAGCAGCTCCAGCTCCTCACCGCCAAGCCGGTGCTTTACGTCTGCAATGTCGATGAGGCTTCGGCTGGGACGGGGAATGAGTACTCGCGCCAGGTCGAAGAGCGCGCGAAGGCGGAAGGGGCGGGCTGCGTCATCATCTCGGCCAAGATCGAGTCGGAGCTCGCGAGCCTTCCGCTCGAGGATCGCGAAGCCTACCTCGCCGAGCTCGGGCTGGAGGAACCCGGCCTCAACAAGCTGATCCGCGAGGGCTACCGGCTGCTCGGCCTCATCACCTACTTCACGGTGGGGCCGAAGGAGGCGCGAGCCTGGACTGTTCCGGCGGGGACGAAAGCGCCGCAAGCCGCAGGTGTCATCCACACCGACTTCGAAAAAGGCTTCATACGTGCCGAAACCATCGCCTATGACGATTTTGTCACCTACGGCGGCGAGGTGGGGGCGCGCGAAGCCGGAAAGATGCGCCTCGAAGGCAAGGAATACGTCGTCAGGGATGGCGACGTGCTGCACTTCCGCTTCGCAACCTGAGACGATGCTCAACGCCCTTCACGCCACCCCCGCATGGAGGAATCGTGGAGGATGGGAAGGCCTTGACGCGTTCCAAATCCAAGCCCGGCCTGCGCCGGGGCAGGCAAGCACCGGGGCGGCACCAACCAGCTCAGCCACATAACCCTTGAACGCAAACCGCCCTCCTCGCTGGCGAGGAGGGCGGCGGAACCGATGACACCTTTTGGGGGGAGAGTGGCGTATCGGCTTAGAGCGTGCCGACCGTGGCGGCCTCGGTTTCTGCCTCGGCCTTCTTCTCGGGCAGCGGCAGAGTGGCCTCTTCCTCGGCCTTCACCTCGGTAGCCTTCGGGGTCTCGTTCTCATCCGACTTGGCGATCTCGCTCGGGGTCGACCAGACGCCGATGCCGACCTCGCGCTCGGCCCAGCGTACCAGACCGCCGACCGTCATGCGCTTCATGAACGGATTGGCCCGGATAACCGGTGAAGGCAACAGCTTGGTGAGACGCGCGTTGGACTTCGCACGCAGAACCTTCACGGCGGCGGCGGGCCCAAGCAGATGGCTGAGCCGCAGGTGAGCGAACGTCGGCTTCACGCCGCGCTTCTCGAGGTATTTCGCATTGTCATCGTTGAATGCGATGGCCGCGCGCCGCGAGAAGTCCATGTCGGTCCGCAGCGCCAGGATCTGAGACCGGCTCATGCCCTCGACTTCATCGGAGAAGTGCCGGTCGACGACCTCGATGAAGGTCGAGTTGATGAACTGATACGGACCCAGAGCCGTTGAGCGCGGGTTCTTCGCGTGCGCCTTGCCGGCGGACTCCGCCATCATGAGCTTGTAGAGGTAAGCGTCGATGTCCGACTCTGCTTCCTTGGTCTCGTTCTCCGTCTCCGGCTGTGCCTGATCCTTTGGCTGCTCAGTAGGAACAGATGTTGGATCACTGAGCTTAGGGAAGGCGTACGTCGGAGTAATAGCGGCCATCGATAAGATGACCACGGACGCTACGCTGGAGATTCCGAAGCGCCGAATGGTTGACGTCTGACATAGATCTTTAGTGTTACTGAACACGTGAAGCCCCTTTTCTTTGCTTCTGCGTCACGTTGCTCATCGAACACTGGAGATTGGCGAGTTTATGGCGCGAATGAGCCTATCTGGTGGTTGGTTTGCGGCGTTCCGGCGCGCCTTTCGGAGGCCAGAATTGCGCGCGGCATCTTTCCCCGGCGACCTCGCGCCGCTATCAGGCAGGGCAAGAATCGAGGCGCAAGGAGCTAAAGACGAGGGGGCATGAGCACAGATCAGGAGACCGCGGTGAAGTCCCTCCACTGGGAGGACGTGACTGTGGGCGAGACGGTCACGTTTGGCCGCAAGCACGTCACAGAGGACGAAATCGTCGACTTCGCCCGGGCATTTGACCCGCAACCCTTCCACCTCAGCGAGGAGTCGGCGAAGGACTCGATGATCGGCCGCCTCTGTGCGTCAGGGTGGCACTCCTGCGCCATGCTGATGCGGATGCTGGCCGACGATGTGCTGGCCAAGGCGGCTGGTCTCGGCTCGCCGGGGCTGGAGGAGGTGAAGTGGCTGAAGCCCGTCTTTCCCGGCGACGAGCTGACGGCCCGATATACCTGCACGTCCAAGCGCGCCCTCAGGTCGCGCCCTGGCGTCGGCCTGTGCCAGATGCTGTTCGAGATGCTCAACCAGAACGGCGAAGTGGTCATGACCTGGGATGCGGCTCAGCTTCTGCGCCTGCGTGCGCCGGAGGTGTCCCAATGAGCGGCTATTTCGAGGATCTCGAAGTCGGCACGACCATCGATCTCGGCTCGTATACTTTCACGCGCGAGGCCATCATCGATTTCGCCCGCAAGTACGACCCGCAGCCCTTCCATCTGGACGAGGAGGCCGCCAGCAAGTCGCTTTTCGGGGCGCTGTGCGCCAGCGGCTGGCACACCAGTGCGGTCTGGCTGCGACACCTCATCGATTACCGGAACCGCGAGGCGGACATGATCCGCTTCCGGGGCGAGCGGCCGGCGCGCTACGGGCCGTCTCCCGGTTTCGAAAGGCTGCGCTGGCTGAAGCCTGTCTACGTCGGCGACACGCTTACCTTCACCACGCGCGTGAAGGAGAAGGTCGATTCCCGCTCCCGGCCGGATGTCGGGCTGGTCCTGTCGGATAACGAGGCCGTAAATCAGAACAACGAGCTCGTTTTCTCGGCCGTCAGCAAGGTTTTCGTGGAGCGCCGCAAGCGTTTTGAAGGTTGACCGCAGTCAAGGTGCTTCCGATGTCTCTGGAGTGGGTTGCCGCCACCGAAGTCGGAATCGCTGCATGCTGCGTTACCTTGTCGCTTACGCCTCGCGCGAGGGGCAGACGGAGAAAATCGCCCATCACGTCGCCCGCCGGCTCGAGGACGATGGCGCGCTGACGCGGCTGATCGACATCAAGGCGCACGAGACCGAGGCCGGGGCCGACGACTGCGACGCCATGGTAATTGCCGGGTCGGTGCACATCGGCCAGTTCGACCCCGAGCTGTCCGCATTCGTGATGCGTCATGGCGAGGCCCTGCGGCGGTGCCCCTCGGCCTTTCTGCCAGTGAGTCTGTCGGCTGCATCGCACGAGGAGAGCGAGCGTGCCGCCATCGATGAGATCGCGCAGCGCTTCGTGGCAGAGCACGGGTGGATGCCCGATGCGGTGCTTCACGTGGCCGGCGCCGTTCACGACCGGCAGCTCAACCCGATTGAGCGGGCAGTTCTCCATGCCATCGTTGACTCCAAGGGAGTCGAACGGCACCCGTCCGGTGACACGGAGCTGACGGACTGGGACAGCCTCGACCGCTTCGTCCGCGACTTCGAGGCTCTGGCGCGGTCAAGAGCCCCGAGTGAAATCTCCCGGCGGGGCGAGGCTTGATCTCGGCGCAAGCGTGTGCCAGCGCTGACCTGACGAGTTCGAGCCATCGCGAGTACACCCCGTGAACCTGCCCATCCCGCTGACTGTGCTGACCGGCTATCTCGGCTCCGGCAAAACCACGCTTCTCAAGGCGCTGCTGAAGCGGCCGGAGCTCGCTGGCACGGCGGTCATCGTCAACGAG
>JAWLCO010000053.1:22614-24527 GCA_041687075.1 Hyphomicrobiaceae bacterium
CGAAGTGAAGCCGATGTGGGCCGATGGCTCGCGGCAGATCGCTATGCAACTCATGATGAGAGCTGCTCAGTGGAGGGGTGCAATCATCCGGATCACCAGCACCAGCATGACGATCACGGCCACCTGCACGGCATCCGCTCGTTCTGCCTGACGTTCGATGAGCCGTTGGAGGCCAGTAAGCTCGAAGCGCTGATCGAGATCCTGCGCGCAACTCAGGGCAGCAAGCTTCTGCGGTTGAAGGGCGTGCTGAATGTGCGCGGGCAGGAGCAGCCGTTCGTCATCCATGGAGTCCAGCACGTCTTCTATCCCGTAGAGATGCTCGAACGCTGGCCCACGGACGACCGCCGCTCACGGATCGTTTTCATCACGCGCGATTTGGAGGAAGCCGCCGTGCGTGAACACTTTGCGCCGCTGAACCCGGCCGCATAGTCAGTCGTTCCCGCTCTCCATGCTCGCGACCGTTTCCGATCTGCGGTTCCAGGCCTGATCGCGCTTCAGGAAGTCGTGCAGGGTCTTGCCGGGCTCGCTGCGAAACCGCTCACTCAGAATCTCGAAGTCGTTGATCCGGTCGAGGCGGAAGGTGCGGAAATCATCCCTCAGCTCGCACCAGGCGGCGAGCAGCCAGACTGGCCCGAAATAGGCGAGCGACAGCGGCCTGACGGTCCGGACCGTTTCTCGGGCGAGGTAATCACTGTAGCGGAAATGGATCTTGAGCTGGCTGCGCAAAGCCTTCCGCAGCTCCGCAAGGTCGAACCGGATGGGTTCCATGTAATGGTTCGACGGTGCCAACAGCGCCGTGTTGGCCATGTAGCCCCGCAGGCGATCCGGGATAACGGCCTCGATCTTGGCGATGACATGGGAGGCTGCTTCGGCGAGCTCCGCGTCGGCCCAGGACTCGACGATGCGCGCGCCCAGCACCAGCGCCTCGATCTCCTGCTCCTTGAACATCAGCGGTGGAAGGTCGAATCCCGATTTTAGCACATAGCCGACGCCGGCCTCGCCCTCGATGGGGACGCCGCTGGCGATCAGGTCCTGGATGTCGCGATAGATCGTCCGCTCCGAGACCTCCAGTGCAAGGCTCAGATCACGGGCGCGCACGGGCGCCTTCCGGCGCATGAGCTGGATGATCTCGAACAGTCGATCGGCGCGGCGCACGCTAGCTGTCCCGTATGGCAGGGCCTGATTGCCGGGCCTTTTACGGTACCACTCCTGACAACGCGATGTCAGGAGCCTGTCACACCTCCTGACGCCACGCTGTCAGGGGCTGCCATCCATATTGCAGGGCATCAGAGCAATGAGATGACAGGAGCAGAAAAGATGGCAGCTTCGCGCGGAGTCACCTTCTATCCCTCTGTTCGGCGGAGCCTCGCGGGCCGGATTCTCTCGAGAGCCTTTTCGGCCTGGCGGGCCTACCTGCGCTGGTATGAGCGGCGCGCCGCAAAGCACCATTTGCACCAGCTCGACGACCGCATTCTGCGGGACATCGGCATCTCGAGGAGCGAGATCGATTGGGCCATTCGAGACGGCCGGTCGGCAGAAAGGCTCTAAGTTCACCTGACACTTCGCCCCCCAGGCGCTCTCGTCCGCACGTTCTGGTGCAGGCGGGGGCGCCATTTTGTACCGGGAAATCAGCGACAGCCGCGGACGGCCAGGGCGCTCCGCAGAAGCAATTTCGGCCGCAATCCGCCATGGGAAAGCCCGAAATCTGTCAGACAACCACTTTTCAAGTGTTTACTTTCCGTTCTATCGAAGGCGCGGCCGTTTGGCCGCAAAGACCTGATTTTCCCAGACGAGGAGGAGTGGACGATGCGGGTTGGAGGACTGTTCGCGCTCTGCCTGATGCTGCTGGCCATGCCAGCTCAGGCCCAGCGACAGCCGGATTTGGTCCTGCTTGGGCAGAAGAGTGTTGGCTT
>JAWLCO010000054.1:0-24379 GCA_041687075.1 Hyphomicrobiaceae bacterium
GTGGCCGTAGATATGAACCCGACGCAGCAGATAGCGCTCGACAAACACGCCGAGCAACCCCACCAAAATCGGCGCGACCAGCAGTCCAAGCCAGAAATCAACCGTGGTCGTCACGGTGTATGCGATATACGCGCCCAACATGTAGAAACTGGCGTGCGCGAAGTTCAGCACGCCCATCATGCCGAAAATGAGCGTGAGGCCAGATGACACCATGAACAGCAATAAGCCGTAGATGACGCCGTTCAGGGCGGAAATAATCAGGAATTCCATGGAGTGGGCCTCAGGCTAGTCTTCCGCACCTGATAGATCGCTCCCGAAATCATTCCGGTACTTTTCCATTGGCACGCAACGCCCCTCCCCTTCGGGAAAAGAAAGAAAGAAGTCACCTGACAATCCACCCCCACAGGTCATCCCGGCGCTCGTCGCCGGGATCCACCTTTCTGCTCGCTCCAGCGCCTGTGGTCAGCTGGATACCGGAGATAAGGCCCCGATTGTTATTTTCCTTTGGCGCGGAACACATAAGCGGCGGGACGGGGAGGTTCACCTCCCGCATCCCTTCTCGTCTCTCGAGACTAACGTCTCAGGATGGGCGGTCCATCTTGCAGGAGTCCTGAGCCGGGTAGATCGCGTCCGGACCCGCAATGATCTCGACGACACCGAAACCGAGATTCGTGTCGTCGACCGGATATTTCGGGTTCTCGACGACTTTCGAGACGACGACCGGGATCACCGCCTGATGGTCCTCTGCGCGCACCGTGATCTTGCCCATCGGTGTATCGATCGAGGCCTTCTCCAGCGCTTTGGCGATTTCGGTCACGCTGATCTCGCCGCCCTTGAAGTCGACGGTCTTCAGCGCCTCGCCCAACGTCCTGATGGCGTTGACCGTCTGCGGCTCGATGTAGACGGGCAGATGGCCGGTGGCTTCCTTGTAAGCCTCAGGGAAGCCCGAATTGTCGGCCTCGATATTGTAGGGATGGGCGAGATAGTGCCCGAGCGCGGTCTGACCGGCATTGGCGATGTTGCCGACCTGATCCAGGAAGGTCGTGGCGAACCGCACCTGGAGACCGGCGTCACCCGTCGCCTTCATCAGGAGCAGCAGGTCGTTCGACCAGTTGCCGGTGATCACCGTATCCGGGTTCGCCGTCTTGATCTTGGCGACGAAGGGCGAAAAGTCCTGGATCTTGTTGACCTCGTGCAAAACCGTCTCGACCACCTCGTACCCGCCGCTCTCGGCGGCTGCCTTGGTGGCGTCCTCCATATCGCGGCCCCAGGAGTAATTCTGGTTGATCGCATAAACACGCTTGCCGAGCTCGCCCGCTTTCTTCATGGCGTTGACGAGCGCATTGACGCGCATCGGCGCGGTGGTGGTGAACCGGAAGTGATAGAAGTGGCACTTGTCGCCGGTGAGCTCCAGCGCCTCGGCGCCGAGATTGATGAACATCACCTCGTTGCCAGGATTGCGGATGTTGTGCTTGCGCACGTCCTCCGTGACCTGCCCGGCAATAGCCGACGAGGCCCCCTGCAGCACGATGTGAACGCCATCGGCCACGGCCTGTTTGAACTTGTCCGCCGCGCCCGTCGTGCCGCCCGCATTGTCGTATTCGACGACCTCGATCGGGGCGCCGTTGAAACCGCCATTCTTGTTGATGTCATCTATGACGAATTTCGCGGCCGCGGCAAACAATCTGCCGGTCGAGGTCTGCGCGCCGGACATCGACTCGATGATGCCGATCTTGAGCCCCTCCGCGTGCGCCGCACCAGCGGGCAGCCCAAGAGCCATTGCCACGCCGAGGGCGAGGCCGAGCGATTTTCCTTTCATGCTATCCTCCCTGCTACGTTTCCCTAATATCGGCGGCTTCAGGCGCCACCCCGAGAAAATCCGCCAGTAGGCGGACCTGCGCATCCAGCATGTGATGGCCGAGATGCACCCGGCAGCCCCTGGCTCGTGCGGCTTCGATGAACGCGGTGCGCTCGGGCTTCATGACGACCTCCGCCACCGTCATTTCTGCGCGCAGCAGATCGGGATCGAGCGGCAGCGGATCATTCGCCCGCAACCCGAGTGAGGTCGCGTTCACAACGATGTCGTGGCCCGTCGGATCGGGTGGACCGTCCGTCACCTGGCAGGCCGGGAAGGCCGCGGCGACGCGGGTCGCCAGCGCGCGGGCCTTTTCCCGCGTCCGATTGGCAATCGTCAGCGCACTCACACCGCGACTGGCGAGAGAAAAGGCGATGGCAGAAGCTGCGCCGCCTGCACCGAGAAGCAGAACCCTACGCCCCTTGGGCTCGATGCCTTGCGCGAGCAGCCCGCCCAGGAAGCCCTGGCCGTCGAACATATCGCAGACGAGCCGTCCATCCGGCGCGCGACGGATCGCATTGGCCGCGCCGACGCGTTGCGCCTGATCGCGAACCTCATCGCAATGATCCCCGACCGCTGTCTTGTGCGGCACAGTGACGATGATACCCGCGAGATTCTGCAGCTGCCGCGCAGCGGCAAGAATGGAAGCAAGGCCGGCACTCGAGACGTGCATCGGCACCATCACGGCATCCACGCCGTGCTCGGCCAAATAGGCGTTCATGATCCGCGGCGTGCGGACGTGGGCAACCGGATCGGCGAGAATGCCCAAAACCCGCGTATTGCCGGTGATCATTACTCCTCCCTGGTCACTTTATCGCGCATGCGGCAGCGCCTGGTGGCCGCACGTCCCACGGCCCCATTTAGTTGCCGGCCATGTTGCCACTTATCTGCTTATCTGACAAGTTGCGATGCGAGCTCGATCCACGCAATGCTTTGCAGCGAGCCCGGCTTGAGAATGAGCGCGCTTCTCGGCGCAACAGCGGGTGGTGGCAGGAAGGGATGTTCGACTTCAAAGGAAAGGTGCTCGTCCTAACGGGCGCAAGCGGCGCCATCCCGCGCGCGGTCGCAACGACGTTCCTGGAGCTTGGTGCAAGCCTTGTTCTCAGTGATATCGAAGATGAACGGCTTGCCGCATTCGTGAAAACGCTCGACCCGGACGATGGCCGCATCCTCTCCCTGCGCCAGGATGCGTCCAATTCTGCGGATGCGGCAACGCTCGCTGCTGCCTGCCGGGAGCGCTTCGGCGGAGCCGATTACCTCGTGACAGGCGCTGGCCTTTATCGCGATCAGCTCGCCGCGACCATGAGCGATGAACAGTGGCGCGAGACGATGGGCATCAATCTCGACGGCGTCTTCTATACTTGCCGCGCCGTCGCACCGCTCCTGCGCGACGGCGGAGCGATCGTGAACATCGCCTCCATGGCGGGCCACCGCGGCAGTTTCCAGCACGCGCACTATGCGGCAGCCAAGGGTGCGGTTCTGACCTTTTCGCGCAGCCTCGCGCTCGAGCTCGCCCCACGCATTCGCGTCAACGCCGTGTCGCCCGGGCTCATTGACACGCCCATGGTCCGGCCGCTTCTTGCGGCCCGGGGCGAGGAGCTGATCGCCGCGACGCCGCTCAAGCGCCTGGGGCGTCCAGAGGAGGTTGCGCGGGCGATCGCCTTTCTGTGCAGCGATTGGGCCAGTTTCATAAACGGCGAAACGCTGCACATAAATGGTGGGCTCTACATTGCAAGCTGATAAGTGATCATGACAGTCAAAAAGCCGAAAGACCTCGAGGGAACGGGCCCCGTTCCACTTGTCCGGCCCTTGGGCCTGCCCGATGAGATCGCGAAGCTCGTACGCCATCAGATCCTGAACGGCACGCTCAAGCCTGGCGACAAGCTGCCGACGGAGCAACAGCTCTGCCGCATGTTCGGCGTCTCGAGGCCGGTGATCCGTGAGGCGATCTCCAGGCTCAAGTACGACGGTGTGCTCGAATCCTTCCAAGGCCGCGGCGTTTTCGTGAGGGGAGACGGCAGCGGCTCGTCTTTCCGGATCGATGACCCGAATCTGAATGATCAGCACGAGCTCGCCCACATAATTGAACTTCTCGTCGCGATCGAAGGCGCGGCCACGGGACTTGCCGCAGGGCGCCGGAGCGAACAGGAGCTCAAGGCAATCAAAAAGGCGCTCGATGCGATGGCCGCAGCCATCGATGAGGGACGCAATGGCGTCGATGAGGACGTGAGCTTCCATCGCACCATTGTGGAGGCGACCCGAAACCCGTTCTTCATTGCGCTGGTAAGCTTCCTGGAAAGCCGCGTGCGCAATCTCATCCGCATAGCGCGCACCAACACCGCCCGGTACGAGGGCCTTGCCTACAAGGTGCAGGAGGAGCATGAGGCGATCTATCAGGCGATCGTCGCACGCGACCCCGACGCGGCCAAAGCGGCCGCGGAACGCCACCTTCGTCATGCGGCCGCGCGCCTGAAACTCTACCAGCAAGAGCGGAGCAGCACTGCACACCTCACCGACAGGGCACGGTGATGGGCCCGCCCATCTGTGAATAGACGGCTGACTTGGCGTGATGGAGCTGCTGCTCACCATTAAGTGCAGTTTGGATATTACGCGCACGGAAACAGCAGCTCTATGGTGGTGCCCACGCCAACCTCGCTTTCTATTCCCACATCCCCATGTAGTGCATGAAGGTGTAGACCTGCGCCAGGCCGAGTCCTGTGCCCGCCTTCTTGGTCGTGTAGAAGGCTTCGAACACCCGGCCGAGGACATCGGCGAGGATCCCCCGCCCATTATCCTTGACCTTGACCGAGACGTAGCGGCCCGGCTTGAGGTCCTCTGCCCGGGCGCGATCGAGCATCACTGGTTCAGTGCTGACTTCGATCGAACCATTGTCCATTGCCTGGGCCGCGTTCACGACGAGATTGAGCACCGCGGCATCGAACTGCGCCTGATCGACGAGACATAGCGTGCCACCACTGTTCAGCCGATACCTGACAGAGCAGTTCGGACCGGCAGCCTGCTTCAGCATCGGTTGTAGAGCAATAACCAGCTGGTCGATGTCATGCGGCTTGATCACGAGGCTGTGGCTTCTGGCGAACCCGAGGAGCTGCGAAGTCAGGCGCTGCCCCCGTTCGAGCGCTTGCTCGGCGGCGGCCAATACCTGCTCCGGCGCTTGCCATGCCGCACCAGCCGGAGACTGGCGGCAACTACGGCGAGGACCTTATTGAAATCGTGCGCGATCCCGCTCGTCATGTGCCCGACCGTCTCGAACCGTTGAATGGCGAGGGCGCGGGCCTCGGTGGTCTGACGCTCCTGCCGGCGGCGTTCCAGCACAACGGCGAGCGCCAGCAAGAGCGCAATCAGCGCCATGCTTGCCACACCCCACTCCAATGCGAACTGCCGCCAATGTGCCAGTAGCTCCCGTTGGCCGAGAAGCACGGCCGCGACGACCGGATATGCTGCGAGGCGGCGATAACTGATAACGACGGGTTTGTTCTCGAGGCTCTGGCCGAGGTGGAGACCGGCGCGTGTTACGGAAAGCTCGTTGCCTCCAGACGGTTTCACTTGCGACCAGGATTTACCGATCAGACCCGGTGCGCGAGGAAATCTCGCGATCAAATTTCCATCTGTGTTGAATAGTGCGAGTGCGTCGCCGCTCTCGAGCTTCAAGTCGCGGAAGAGATCTTCAAAATACTTAGGCTCGATTGCGGCCACGATGACACCGCTGAATCCGGTATCGTGTCGATCCAGACGGCGGCTCACCGGAATGAACCACCCCTCCCAGCCGCGGATTCTGATCGGCTGCCCAATGTAAACGGCTGTGGCCTTGCCATCCGGGGCCTGTTGAGCAACGAAATAATCTCTGTCGGATACACTTATCCGGAGTGAATACGGGAAATTCGAGTCATGAACAACGAAGCCATCCGGGGCGACGACGTGGATTGCGCGGATATGTGGCAGATCGCGCATAACAGACCGCATTTCTCGTCGAAATCCTTCGTCGTTCTCGGGTAGTCGTGGTCCGTGCTCGAGGAGATACTCAAGTCTTTGGAGAGCAAGCTCGGTCGTCTGGAAGGCACGCAGTCTGCTCGCTGGCCAACCGCGCAACCAGCTCCGCCTTGACCTTTCCTTCATCGATCGCATCCCGCCGTGCTTGCCAGATCAGAAGTGAGGAAGCCGCGGCGACGATAATCGCCAGCACGCCGGCTAGAGAGACAAGGTGCTGCGACAGATTTCGCAGGTATTGCAAAAACATAGCTCCGGAGTTTCAGGTGGTCTGTTTCAGGCTGAATAGTTGAGCAGGCCCGCGGAAGGACTTAACCGAAGTCAAGAGCAGAAGGCGGCCTGTTCCGGAATTAACTCTCCAGCGCAGTTGAAAAGGCCGCGCAGCAGATTTTTGCATGTATTTCAGCCGCTTGGCGCTGATTTTTCAACACCTGAAATCCGGACGACAGAATTAGAGATGCTGGACATGCTTAACCGAGGTCAAGGCTCTCCCGAGCGGCCTGCTTAGACATCGAAGCGACCATACTCGGCAAGGTGCCCGCCATGGCGAGTACCGGCCAGCATACGCCTGAACAGCCATCTCCCGCCCCTGAACGCATCCCCGCGATGCAGCGGGCCCTCGACAATCCATTCCTGCTGCTGTTTCTCGGCGTCACGATCCCCACCGTCTTTTATATCCTGTGGGGCCTGATCGAGCTTACGCAGATCCCGATCGCCAAATAGGAGGGTGAAAGTATGGCCATTCATCCTCCCGAGCAGCGGGTCTGGTGGAACGAGCCCATCGAAAAAGACGAGCTGATCTGGATCGTCATCGCCTTCCTCTGGGGTCTCCTCATGTTCGGCATGATGGTCTATTGGCACATCGAGGGGCGGCAGAATCTATCCACTCAGGCCTATCGCATCGACCCTGCGGTTTTTGAAAAACGGACAGAGGAATTCGCGGAGAAATTCACAGTCCGCGAGGAAGGGATGACGGGCATTCCCGTCGTGCGCCCGCCGGCGGGCGGCGATGTCTATATGCTCGCCCGTCTGTGGGAGTGGTGGCCGGTTCTGGAGCTCGAGAAAGGCCGCAGCTATCGCCTGCACCTATCCTCGCTCGACTGGCAGCACGGCCTTTCCCTGCAGCCGGTGAACATCAACATTCAGGTCCACCCCGAGATCGAGCACGTCCTCACCATGACTCCGACCGAAACGGGGACGTTCAGTATCGTCTGCAATGAATTTTGCGGTTTCGGCCATCACACGATGGTCGGCCGTATCCATGTGGTCGAGCCGGGGTCGGCTGCCAGCGCCAAGCCGCAATAGGGGGACAGGTCATGGCAATCGCAACTGCTGGAACCCGTGTGATCGGCGGCATAGCAGCCAGGTTTCGCGCCTGTCCGGCCAGCGGGCTGAAAATCGATCTGGCTGCCGAGCGGCTCATCAAGGCAAATGCCGTCGCTGCGGTCGTGTGGCTCGCCGTCGGCGGGCTGTTCGGCCTGATGGTGGCGCTGACACGCTGGCAGGCGGTGCACCTGCTGCCGGCCGACGCATTCTACATGGTGCTCACCGCACATGGCCTCGACGTGCTTTTGCTGTGGATCGTGTTTTTCGAAATGGCGGTGCTCTATTTCGCCTCGGCCGTGCTGCTCAATTGCCGCCTGGCGGCGCCGAAGGTGGCCTGGGTCGGCTTTCTCCTGATGATGGTTGGTGGTCTGCTCACCAATTATTCGGTGCTGCAGGGCCAATCAAGCGTCATGTTCACCAGCTATCCACCGATGCAGGCGGAGCCGAATTTTTATCTGGGCCTGATCCTGTTTGCCGTCGGCGCCCTGCTCGGCTGCTTCGTGTTTCTCGGCACGCTGGTCATCGCCAAGGAGGAGAAGACCTACGAAGGGTCGGTCCCGCTCGTCACGTTCGGTGCGCTGACGGCCTGCATCATCGCCATCTTCACGCTGGCCTCGGGCGCCATCGTTCTGGTTCCGACTTGGCTCTGGTCCATCGGCTACATCTCAGAAATCAATACGGTGATGTATAAGCTCGTGTGGTGGGCGATGGGGCACGGGTCGCAGCAGGTGAACGTGTCGGCGCACGTTGCCATCTGGTACGCTATCATGGCGATCCTGCTCGGCGCCAAGCCGCTTTCGGAAAAGGTCAGCCGTGGCGCATTTTTCCTTTACATCCTGTTTCTTCAGCTCGCCTCGGCTCACCACCTGCTGGTGGAACCCGGGGTCAGCGCAGAATGGCGAGTGTTCAATACCTCCTATTTTATGTACCTGGCCGTGCTCGGCAGCATGATCCACGGCATGACCGTCCCCGGCGCCCTGGAGGCAGCACAGCGGCGCAACGGCTATACGCGCGGCGCCTTCGAATGGCTGCGGAAGGCGCCGTGGAGCAATCCGGCCTTCTCCGGCATGTTCCTGTCGCTGATGATGTTCGGCTTCCTCGGCGGCATCTCCGGCGTCGTGCTCGGCACCGAGCAGATCAACATCATGCTGCACAATACGCTGTACGTGCCGGGGCATTTTCATGCAACCGTTGTTACGGGCACGACTCTCACCTTCATGGCAGTCACCTATCTGCTTCTGCCGCTCATCTTCCAGCGCCAGGTGATCTGGCCGAAGCTCGCCAAGTGGCAGCCTTACCTGTTCGGAATTGGTGCCGCGGGAATCTTGCTTTTCATGATGGGCGCAGGCACGCTCGGCGTGGCGCGCCGGCATTGGGACGTCGGGTTTTCCGATGCGCTGCTGTCGTTCGACTATCCCGCAGCCGCCTTCCTGATGCTGACGCTCAACGGCCTGTCGGCGATCGTGGCCGCCACCGGAGGCGTCTTGTTCGTCCTCATCGTGGTGGGGACGGTCCTGTGGGGCAAGCCGGTGGACAAGTCGAATATCGTCGAGTCCCTCGGACCCATGCCCCAGCGCCAGCTCAGCGGCGCGGTCTCGAGCTACGGCAATGCGGGGACCTGGAAGCTGCCGGGCACGTACATTCTCGTGTCCGTCTTCTTCACGGCCTTCGTCCTCTATTACTTCGTAAATTGGAAATACCTCTCGCAACTCTGGCCGATGGGCTAACGGCAGTAAGCGTAATCCATCAGTCATCCCGGGCCTTGTGCCCGGGCGTCCAGCCCACCACGAGCGCCGGAGCAGCTTGGCAGAGTAGTACCGGTGGTAAAGCATCCGTCAGAAACGGACCCCAAGAGCCGCTTCGAGGCTGGTAGGAGGAGGTCATGAGCAGGGTCAATTGGCCATTGGCAATGGCCGTGGCCTTGTTTTCCGCCCTGCAAGCAGTGCCCTCAGCAGCGGCGAGCAATGCCGATGATGCCATCGCACTGTCGCAGGCAGCGCTCGGCCAGCAATTACCCGATCTCGAATTCACCGATACCGAGGGCCGCACGGTCACGCTGTCCGATTATCGTGGCAAACCGCTGCTCATCAGTCTGATCTACACTGGATGCACCGACGTTTGCCCGACCTTGATCGAGAGCCTCTATCCAGTCGTTCAGGTCGCACGCGAGGCGCTGGGCGAAGAAAGCCTTAACGTCGTCACAATCGGCTTCGATACCAGAAACGATACGCCCGCCCGCCTTCGCTCGTTCGCGCGCACGCGCGGCATCGATCTGCCCAACTGGAAATTCCTCTCCTCGGACGAGGAAAGCCTGGATGCGCTCGCGAAATCGGTCGGGTTCGGCATTTACACCCGCGCCGGCCGCTTCGACCATCTGGCCCAGGTCAGCCTGATCGACGCCAAGGGCCGCGTCAGCCAGCAGATTTATGGAGCCGTTTTCGAGCCACCGGTCATCGTCGATCCATTAAAGGCTATCGTGCTCGGACGAAGTGAGCCGGTAACCTCGATCGAGGGCCTCGTCGACCGCATCCGCTGGTTCTGCACGATCTACGATCCGAAATCCGGCCGCTACTATTTCAGTTATTCGCTGTTCATCAGCATAACGATCGGGGTGGCGAGCTTCAGTCTCATCGTCGTTGCGCTGATCCGCGAATGGCGGCGTTCCTCCAGCGTCGGAGTGAGGCGCCCCTCATGAATTTCCTGCGCGCCTCCATTCGCCGGGCCTTTGATTTAGCCGAAGCCGGTCTCAACAAGGTCTTTCCGCCCGAGTGGAACCCGCTGCTCAATCTCGGCGCGCTCGGCTTTTTCTTTTATTTGGTGATTACGGTTAGCGGCATCTATCTCTTCATTTTCTTTAAAACGACTGTCCACAACGCATTCGACTCTGTCGAGTATATGACCCATGACCAGTGGTACGCGGCCGGCGTCATGCGCAGCCTGCACCGGTATGCGTCCGACGGGCTCGTCGTCGTCATGGTCGCGCATCTGCTACGGGAATTCGGGCTCGACCGGTATCGTGGTGTGCGCTGGTTCAGCTGGGTTACCGGTGCTCCCGTGCTCGTGCTCGTGTTCGTGGCGGGCATTACCGGCTACTGGATGGTGTGGGACACGCTCGCGCAATACGTCGCCCTGGTGACGACCGAGTGGCTCGACAAGCTGCCCATTTTCGGCGAGCCGATCGCGCGCAATTTCTTCGCGGCCGATACGCTGGAGAGCCGCTTTTTCACGCTCATGGTTTTCATGCATATCGCGGTGCCGCTCATCGCGCTGATCATTTTGTGGGTGCATTTGCAGCGCGTGACGAAGCCGCGAATCAATCTACCGCATGGTCTAGCGATCGGCGTCCTATCGGCTCTACTTGTGCTGTCGCTCGTCTACCCGGCAACGAGCCAGGGTCCGGCAGATCTCGCCAGGGTGCCGGCAACCGTTGGGCTCGATTGGTTTTATCTGCTGCTCTATCCGCTGCTCGACCGCTGGCCCGGGCCGGTGACGTGGGGCGCATCAGGCGCTCTGCTGCTGATCCTGATCGACATGCCGTGGTTGCCGCCCATGCGCAAGCCGGCGCCTGCAGTGGTCGATCTCGCCAATTGCAACGGCTGCACCCGGTGTTTCAACGACTGTCCGTATAATGCCATAACAATGGTGAGCCGAACGGACGGACGGTCCTTCGAACGGCAGGCCTTCGTGAATCCGGCACTCTGCGTCGGATGCGGAATCTGCGCTGGCGCGTGCCCGACCTCGACGCCATTCCGGACCGCCTCGGACCTCATCCCCGGCATCGATTTGCCCGATCACAGCATCAGCGCGCTGCGCCATTCGGTGCATGCAGCGGCTGCGGACCTACGGGGAAAGAACCGCATTCTCATTTTCGGATACGAGCATGGGGCGTCGCTGCGCGACCTCCCGCCAGGCGCCGCAGCGGTAAGCGTGCGCTGCATCGGGCAGGTGCCGCCCTCGTTCATCGACTACGTGCTGAGCAAGGGCCTGGCGGACGGCGTCGTCCTTGCCGGTTGCTCCGAGAACAGCGCCCATGCGCGCTACGGCATCAAGTGGACGGAAGCGCGCCTTGCGCGGACACGTGACCCGCACCTGCGGGCGCGCGTGCCGGAGGAGCGGTTCAAGGTTCTGTGGGCGGGCCGGCTCGGCCGAGCCAAGCTCGACTCACTGCTCCAGCAGTTCACCCGCGAGCTCGACCGGCTCCCTGCACCGAAGCCGCGCCCGGAGGTCAAGCGGGTGGCGAAGGTCGAGGAGTTCATCCGTGGCTAGCGACATCCTCAGATACGTCGGCCAGGCCGCCGTTTATGCAGCCATCGCGCTGGCCATCGGCTATCTCTCCAGCCGGCCGACGCTCGAGTACTTTCCCGCCGACAAGGCGCAGATCAAGATCAGCTTCGCGCATGGCGCCAATTGCGTCGAGGACTGTCGGCAGCTCTCGGCCGCGGAGATCGCCAAACTGCCACCCCGCGAGCGCCGTCCACACACCTGCGAGCGCGAGCGGCTGCCGATGCGCGTGCTGCTTCTGGTCGACGGCAGTCCGATCTACGACGAGGTCGTTCCGCCGACGGGCCTGTCGCGCGATGGTCCCGGCCGCGTCTATCGCAAGTTCGCGGTCGCGCCTGGCCGCCACGAGATCACCGCGCGCCTGCGCGACAGCAATAGAACCGAAGGGTTCGACTACGAACGCCAGGTCACGCTGGAGCTGGCACCCCTGCAGATCCTTGCGATCGATTTCAGCAGCGACCAGGGCACGTTCATAGTCCGGTAGGACCGATCATGGCACTCATCGAATGGCGGCCCGAGTTCGAGACCGGCGTGGCGGAGGTCGATCACGAGCATCGGGAGCTCGTCAATCTCATCGATGCGCTCCATGCCGAGATCGGGGCCAATGCCGCAAAGGAGGTCGTAAGCGGGTTCCTTGGCGAGGTGTTTGCGAAGATCTCGGCGCATTTTGCGCTCGAGGAAACCGCCATGCGCAAGCACCGCTATGACGAGTATCCGGCGCACAAGGCGGATCACGAGAAACTGCTCGACGACATCCGCGACATCATGGATGCCCACGAGAGCGGCCAGTTCGTGGATTACGAGACAGAACTCGGCCGAGCCGTGCGGGACTGGTTCGTCGATCATTTCAAGACGAAGGACGCGCGTCTGCATCGCATGCTGGGCGTCTGAACCGATCGTACCTCATCGGCTATTGAGCCGTAGTGCGATCAGCACCCCGCGGCTTAACAGCCGGTGCGCATTGCCAAGGGGCACCGGAGTCTGCAAAGGTGCTCCTCATGCTGCAGGTCCGGCACTGGACGACTGAAACGTTCTTCCGTTTCTTCGAAACGGAGGTGCGGGCCTGGTATGGCCTCGAGCCGCTATGGAAGGTCTTTTGGGGCTACGGGGTGCTGGCGAGTACCGTTATGGCAGCTCTCTACGCCATTGCCCTCTTCCAGCAGCGAATCATCGTCCAGCAATTGCTGCTGATCTTCTTTGCTGGATATACGGTCTGGATCATCGTCTCCGTGTGGCGCTGTGCTCAATCCGCCGCGCCGATCTGGCAAACCCTTGCACGGAGCCTGACTGTGGCTTGGGCTGCCAATGCCACACTCGTCGTCAGCTTCCTGGAGCTCGATTTCATCGCTCGCTTCTTGGCGGCTTGAGGCAGCCGATCGGTCACGCTGGGAACTCGCGCGCACGCACTAACGATCGGGAAATGTGCACAACAATGCCTGCGAAGGTGATGACCCAGGCAATCAGCGCCACATAGATGAAAGCATTCGGAATGACCTGGAGAAATGGCAGGTCCAGCGCACGCGAAAGCTGAAACGTGCTGGTCGTGTACATGCCCAATGGGAACACCATTCCCCAGAATTGCGGCTCATATCGCAATGTGTCCCGCCGGACCAGGTAGCGCCAGATCATCAGCGCGATCAGAAGCGGGATCCACCATGTGGCGACGGACCAGAAGAAAACCGTAAAGCCCTTGAGAAACGGCCGAAACTCGCTGAGCACGATCCAGCTATTGGTTCGCAAGAGCAGCATCGAACCCGCAAGCGTCGAGATGGCGACCGCGCCCATATTGATCCAGTAGGGCGGCTCGAACTCGTATGTTTCCAATCGGATGAACGTCAGGCGGTAAAAAATCAGCGGAATGATCGCCAGATAAAGCATGCAGCCGATCATGAACATCGCCAGACAAAGGAACTGGATGGCTGCGGAAGGGGCGGTGCCTGCATCAAGTACGCCGCGCAGCACGACGATCGACTGGGTGGCAACGGCGGCGATCAGCCATGCGCCATTTATTCCAGCAGCGAGCGACGGCTTGCGCGCGCGGATCGTGACGGCCGTGAAGAAGGCATACATCACGATGCACCACAACACGATGCCCACCCACCAGAGTACCAGGCCGACCTCCGACGCACCAGCGACGATGACATTCTGCGTGCCGAGCACGCACGAGCCCGCCACGATCGTGAAGAAGCCGGGTGCCCGCTGGTGGTTGAAAAGATCCTCAGCGATTCGCGCTGGAAAGCGGACGATCCGCAGCGCGGTCAAAAGCAACAAGGCCGCATATGCCGCCCCGTTGATGGCGAGCAGGATCTCCGGAACGAGGGAAATGGCGAGGAGCTGGGAAGCTATCGAAACCACACCGGTTGCCATGACCAGCGCGAAATAACCTGGGAAAAGCCCTTCCGCCGCGTGCAGAACCGTGGCTGAAAGCCCCGGTACCGCATGTGACTTTTCCCGTCGCAAAGACATTGTCGCATGCTCCCATCACCGCTTCGGGCTGATGAAGATCAGCCCAAGGTGGCGGCGTCAATAGCAGGAACGCCACATCGCGCCATCATGTGGCACCTGCTTGCGGGATCGCCCGCGAGACCGCTTTACGCAGGCCAGCCCAACAACTGGAGAGCAATCCTACTGAGAGAACTTTTTCAGGTAGGCTATGATGTCCTTGCGATCCTGCTCATCCCGCAAGCCCGGGAATACCATCCTGGTACGCTGGACCATTGCATTCGGCTTGGCGAGGTACTTCATCAGCGTCTCCTCGTCCCACACGCCGCCATTTTCCCCAAATGCCTTGAATGCAGGCGAATATGAATAGCCTTCGAGTGAAGCAGCCTTGCGCCCGATGATCTGGTTGAGGTGGGGGCCAACCTTGTTCTTGGCATTGGGCCCGACGTCGTGACAGGCTCGGCATTTCCGAAACACAGCCTCGCCATTCCCGGCATCGCCCTCGGCCAGCGCCGTCGCCCCAAATGCTGCCGTGCTGAGCAGAATGAAAAGAATGCGCAGGCTTGCCGTCATCGTCGCGACCCCCATCTCGAGTTCTATTAGCACTCCAGGTTCAGTCGCGGCAGCTTGATGGATGCCGGCAGTCGCTCCTTGACCTCGGTTAAGCCCGTTCCTCCGCGATTAGCTCCAGAAAGAAAAGCGTCAGCTCTCCTCGTAACTTTCCGCGCTCTTTTCCACGAATGCAATCAGTGTCCCGACATCAGCGATCGAGACGAACTCATGATCGACGGAGACACCAAGGCAGCGCAGCTTGGCAATCGCACGCGAAAAGCTTTCGGGCTTCATGCCAAGGCGACTCGCAATCAGTGCTTTTTCATAAGGAAGCTCGACGATGCAAGCCCCTTGGCGAGTGCGGCACTGCTGGATCAGGAAATCGGCGATGCGCTGTGGCGCCGACATGAGCTTGATCTGCTCGATCTGCTCCACGAGCGATTTCAGCTGATGCGATGCAGAGGCCAGCATCGACAATGCGAGATCGGGATTTTCCCGGATTTTCCGGCGCAAGGCATCACCGTCGATCTTCAGCAGGCGCGACGGAGCGGCCACCTCGGCATTGGCCGGATAGCGGCCGCCAAGAAACATCGCGGCCTCCGCAAATGTCTCCCCTCGGCGAAACACACCGACAACCGCCTCGCCGCCCTCCGGCGTAATCCGGGCAATTTTCACCCAGCCGTCGAGGATCACGTAGAAGGCGCTGGCAGGATCGCCCTGCTGGAAGAGCAAGGTTCCCTTTTCGTAGCCCCGCGGGCATGCCGACCCAACGAGACTGACCGTGACGTCCATGGGCATGGCCCCGAACAGTGGCGTCGACCTCACGACTTGCCAGTCCTCGGGTTCCATCAGTGAGGCGCCGCGGATGACGTGCCCACGCTCCATCACTTTCTCCGAACCTGCTGCGCGACTGAGTCAGACCGCTAGGGTTCTGCACTGCAACGAGGTGGATGGCTTTGATGGCGGTCAAAGTCTTACGCTGCAGTTGCTCTTGAGAGGGCGAGGCGCGGGCAATGTGCCGTAAGCTGGCTCAAGGCCAGACAATCACGCGACGAACTTCACACCGGCAGCAGCATGGAGGAAACCGTTTGACAGCGTCTCGCCGGGCACGAGCGGTCGCAGTTTCTCCAGAGCGGCCTGCGGCTCGCTTCGGCCATCGGCGACATCACGAAAGAGGCTGCTGATGGCAACCATGTCGCATGTATGTGGCGAGAGGCGGAAACCCGAAACGCCGGTCTTGAGCAGTTCCGGTATGTCACTGAGCAGGCACGTGTAGCTGCGCGAGAGCGTTTGAACGCCATTGACGCTCAGAAACGGCTGCCCGTCGAGCGTATCGACGTCGAGGCCGTCGGGGTCCTCTCCGCACACGAACTGGCAGCCGTCCTTGGTGAGGCCATGCACGCGCGCGTGATAGCAGCGGGCGGAGATTGCCAACGGGCCGCGGCCGAATGCGAAGACCTCGACCGCAACGTCCTCGTTTGCCGCCGCGATGCTCCCGATGGCATCGAGCGGCAGTTCCGGCGGCAGGCAGACGGCGCGTGCGCCGCGTCGAGCGAAATAGGCCAGTGTGGCTTCATTATAGGTGTTGATGAAGGGGCCGATCACATGCGGCCGGCCCTCGAGCTGCGAGAGCGTCGAGATGTCGTTGACCTCGATCATCTGGTCGAGCCCGGCGATGAGGTCCTTCATGAGGCGCCGTTCACGGCTCGTCGTCGGCATTGCCAACGTGGAGAGGATCACCGACTTGCCAGCCCGCTCCAGCCGGTCGACGACGTGCCCGATGAGCTCGTCGAAGAAGGGCATGCGCTTCGAGCAGACGACCTCGCCGAGGCACACCTGGTCCACCGGCGCCTCGTCCGCAATGCGGGCGTAGAAATCACGCCAGACCTCCGGCTGCCAATTGAAGAGCACGGGGCCGAGTGTGATATTCGCACGCCGTTGCATCTGTCCCTACCTCCACGTCTTGGCGTAGGCGCCCTGGGTCGAGGACTGGCCCTCCGCAAGTGCCAGGAGCCGGTCGAGGTCGACGGAATGTCCTTCGGCCATGGCATCGACGGCTTGGCGAAATGCATTCACCACGGCTGCAATGTAGGCGCGGCCACGCTGGCGGCCTTCGATCTTGAGGGCGGTGACTCCGGCCTTGGCGAGTCCAGGCAGGAGCTCGCCGGCATTGAGGCTGACGGGCTCCTCGAAGATGTAGCCGGAGGCCTTGCCTGCCACGAAGCGGCCCTTGCACAAGGTGGGATAGGCCGCGGGCTCGGAGCGGGGAATCCGGTTGATCGTGAAGCCGCCGAGGCGGGGGATCAACTCGTCGCCTTCTTTATGGTAGCTGACGTGGCTCGGCGGCGAGCAGACCCCGTTCATATTCGGGGACTTGCCTGTGGCATAGGACGAGAGCGAGCAGCGCCCTTCGGCCATGACGCAGAGGCCGCCGAAGACGAAGACCTCCGTCTCGCAGTTGATGGCCGAGTTGATGCTGGCAATCTCGGAAACGGTGAGCACGCGCGGGAGCACCACGCGCTTCACGCCGAACGCCTCCGTGTAGAAACGGATCGCCTCCGGGTTAGCGGCTGCGGCCTGAACCGAAAGATGCAGCCTGGCCCGCGGGTGTTTCGTCGCCGCGTAGTCGAGCAGGCCGACGTCGCAAAGAATGAGCGCATCGGCACCGAGCCTGATCGCATCATCGACGGCCGTGTACCAGAGTTCCACGTTTCCGGCTCGCGGGAACGTATTGATCGCGACCAGCACCTTGCAGCCACGGGCATGCGCGTAGGTGATCGTTTGGCCCAGCTCGTCGCGGCTGAAGTTCAGGCCGGGAAAGTTCCGCGCGTTCGTTTCGTCGCGAAACCCGCAGTAGACCGCATCGGCACCGGCGTCTACAGCCACACGAAGCGCCGCCGGCGTGCCCGCAGGGCACACGAGCTCGAGGCGGGTCCTTTGCTTCACCGCACGGTCTCCCCTTCCGGCATTCTTTGAAGAGCCGATCTCACGAGGCCCAAACACCGCCGCGCAACCAGCTCCGGTCCGGCGGACAACATCCCGAGCGGGGCCACGGCTTCCCTGACGAGATCGAGCCCCTCGCCATCCAGAGCGTTCCGCAGCGCCAGGACAGCCTCGACATCTCCCTCGATACGGATGTCACGTGAGAAGAACAGCGCATCCCCATCGAGGCGCCCCTCGGCAAGATCGGCGAGGGCGAAAACCGGCCCGACGATCAGCGCATCGCAAACAGGCGCCGCACCCTCCCGCCATACCTCGAGGCGCGGCGACACCGCGTCCGGCATGAGCACGAAGGCGACAGGCACATCCGTTGGGGCGATGCCGATGACCTTCGATGTATGAGGGCCCAGCCGGTCGAACAGATCGGGGTGACGCTTCGTGATCGACGTGACGAGCCGGCCGAGCGCCAGCTCAAGCGGCTGCGTCGGCAGCAGGCGCATGACGCTGGTCAGCAGGGCCGGGAGCTGCGGTGCGTTCGGCATAATGTGTGCTCGTTAGGTGAGTCCCCCCGTCGCAGCCTTGACCAGGGTCAAGGCGGGGCTCCGGCGTTCACAAGCAGCTTCCTGCAGGAGGTGACCCGGTGTCCTTGCGCAGCCTGCCGCCGTTTTCCGATCTCCGATCATTCATCGCCCACCTGGAACGGTCGGGCGGGTTGATGCGTATCGGCGAGCCGGTCTCGCTGGTTCACGAGATGACGGAGATTCACCGGCGCATTCTCCGAGGAGGCGGTCCGGCGCTTCTGTTTGAGCGGCCGGTGATGGCCGACGGCCGGACATCGCCCATTCCCGTGCTGGTCAATCTGTTCGGCACAGGCGAGCGGGTGGCGATGGGCCTCGGGGTCAGGCTTGAAGAGCTGGAGACACTTGGAGAGGCGCTCGCCTGGCTCCGCCAGCCGGAGGCGCCGGACGGGTTCCGTGATGCGTTTCGGCGATGGCCGCTGCTGCGTGCTGCGCTGGCGACGCGATCCGTGGGCGCGCGTTCTGCGCCCGTGCAGGAGGTCGTGCGTCAGGACGATCAGGTCGACCTCACGGCTCTGCCAGTTCAGACCTGCTGGCCGGGTGAGCCTTCCCCACTCATCACATGGCCCCTCGTCGTGACATCACCGCCGGGTGACTACGCTCCGAACCGCACCAATGTCGGCGTGTATCGGCTGCAGGTGCTCGGTCGCGATCGGCTCATCGTGCGTTGGCTAGCGAACCGCGGCGGCGCGCGCCATCACGCGCAATGGCGGGCTAACGGCGAGGCGATGCCGATCGCCATCGCGATCGGCGCCGATCCGGCTCTGATGCTGAGCGCGGCCATGCCGATCCCGGAGGCCATGTCGGAGCTCGCCTTCTCCGGTCTGCTCCGCGGCCGGAGCACACGGCTGGCGCGCGGCATTACAGTTCCTCTGCCCGCTCCTGCGGACGCTGAAATCGTCATCGAGGGCACCGTTGCGCCCGACGAAACGGCGCCAGAAGGCCCCTATGGCGATCACACCGGCTATTACAATGCCGTCGAGCCTTTCCCCGTCGTGCGCGTGACGGCCATTACGCACCGTCGCGCGCCCATCTATGTCTCTACGCACACGGGGCGTCCGCCCGACGAGCCTTCGGTCATCGGAGAGGTTTTCACACGGCTTCTTGTGCCGCTGATACGCAAGCAGTTCCCCGAGATAGAGGATTTTCATCTGCCGCCGGACGCCTGTTCCTATCGCATGGCCGTGGTCTCGATCCGCAAGCGCTATGCCGGCCAGGCGCGGCGGCTGATGCTGGGGCTGTGGTCCGCGCTGCCGCAATTCACGCTGACCAAGATGATCGTGGTCGTCGATCCCGATATCGACGTGCGCAACTGGGCGGATGTGATCTGGGCCATCTCCACCAGGGCCGATCCGGCGCGCGATCTGGTGACCATCAGCGATACTCCGATCGACTATCTCGACTTCGCCTCGCCGAAGCCCGGACTGGGCGGCAAGCTGGGGATCGACGCGACGAACAAGATCGGAGCGGAAACGGAGCGCGAATGGGGCCGGGTGCTGGCGATGAGCCCCGAGGTCGTGCAGCGCGTGGATTCGATCTGGCACCGGCTGGCCGGCGCGCGCCGTCAGGACGCCCCCGAATGACGCCAGAGCCTCCCGTCGTCGTTGCCGTGACGGGTGCCTCCGGCGCGGCGCTGGGGGTCCGGGTGGTGGAACGGCTTGCCGCGATCGGGTCCGTCCGCGTGCATCTCGTCGTCACCGAAGCCGCGCGCCGCACGCTGGTTCACGAGATCGGACCTGATGCGCTTGATCAGCTGCGGGGAGCGGCGCACGTCACCCATGAGACCGGGGACGTCGGCGCCTCCATTGCGAGCGGATCATTCCCGACGCGAGGCATGATCGTCGCACCGTGCTCGATGCGCACGCTCTCCGCGATTGCGGGCGGCATCGCCGATAATCTCGTGGTGCGCGCCGCCGACGTCCACCTGAAGGAGCGGCGCCGGCTCATTCTGATGGCGCGGGAAACGCCGCTCCATCTCGGCCATCTTCGCGCGATGGTCGCCGTGACAGAGATGGGCGCCATCGTCATGCCGCCCGTGCCAGCGTTCTATAACCGGCCCGCCGGCGTGCCAGCGATCGTCGATCAACTGGCTGCGAAAGCCATCGACCTGCTCGGGCTGCCGATCAGTCCTCTCGCGCCGATCTGGCGTGGGGAATAGCCCCCAAGCGCTCGTCACCGGTAGCCGACACTCATCACATAATCACGCAGCAGCTCTTCCTCGTCCTCTGCCTCCTTCAAGAGTTCCTGGAGCGCATCGTCGATCGTCAGCACGCCGATCGGCTGGAGCACGTCGCCCAGAATGGGAACTCTCTTCAAGCCACGCTGCCTCATGGTCGACCAAACGTCTTTCAGCGAATCGTCCGGACGGCAGGAGATCACGTTCCGCGTCATGACGGCTGATGCCGGCGCCGTGCAGCTGGCGCCGCTGCAGTGGCTGATCTGGCGCACGACATCCGTCTTGGTGAGCACGCCGGCAATTTGCCCTTCCGAGCAGACCACGACAATGCCTGTCTGTGGATTGCGCAGAAGGCTCGCCGCCTCGATCAGCGGCGCGTTCACGTTCACCGTGGCAAGCCTTTGCCTGGTATGAGGCAACATCTTCTCGACTTGCATCACACTGCCTCCTCGGAAGGCGATACCCCCTGCACGACTTGGATGCCCGGGACGGCGAGCGCAAGGGCAACTGCTGACGCGCGGATCGCATCAGTCGTCGCAAGGCTCACGCCGCCGGCAGCGTCCGTGCGATCATGCGCCGGGCCTCCGTGCAGAAGGTGGGATCCCCAGGTCGCCGAAGTCCACAATCGAGCGCTGGATGATGGCGCCCGCGTCGTCGACGACGAGGCGCAGACGCCGGCTGCCGTGAAAGAAGGTGAGCCGGTGGCGTCCGGCGTCATCACCGATGCCGTGCTCGCAGCGGCTCGTAATTCTCCCCTCGCGCATGCCGGCCTGAACGGCTGCTGGCGTCAGCTTCAAGCCGTCGGCGATAAGGCTGGCATCGACGGTGATGCCGCTTCCTGTGACCTCGATTGCCTTGTTCTGATCCATGGACTGCTCCTGCCCCATAAGCGCCAACGCGTGGGCCGGGCGATGCCCCCTTGGCAAAGGCATATGGTGTTGCGCGCCAGCAGGCAGGCCGCCACCGGAAATGCCAGACGGGCCACAACCTGTCATTGATCTGGCGCAATCGCTCTCGCAGTCAACGGTTTGTGTGCGTTCCCTACGGGGCGGCAGCCAGAACGTTGCCGCTCCGATAGCCCATTCCCGCAATCACCTGATGGCTTGTCAGCCGCGTTGTCAGCCACCCGCCTGCCGGCTCGCTCCCCTCCCACCAGCGAGCGAATTGCCGCCAGAGATCGGCGACGGCCGTGGTGCCGTCACGGAGATGGAGCGGCGCCCGATAGGGGGCGAACGTGAACTTGTACTCGACGAAGTAGGATAGCCGCGGCACCCGGATCTCCAGGCCGCCGACGACCTGCAGCACCGGCCCGGTGAACTGGTACTCGTAGGTCCGCCCGCGCTCGCCGCGGAACTGCACCTCCGTGTGCGGAATGGAAACGCCCGCACCGAGGCCGACGTAGGGCTTGATGGCGCTGGTGCCCCAAGGCAGGCGGAAGAGGCCGTTGAGCGTCAGCATGTTGTGGCCGTGAGTGAACTCGAGCTTATGGAAGATGTCGCTGATCTTCCTCGTCTCCGGCTGGCCTTCCGCGAGACCTTGCCCCGAGAGCCGCACCTCCTGCTCCCGCTGCGAATAGGCCTTGCCGTGCGTGAAGTCGATCATGCCGCCGAGCGAGGAATTGCGTGACCAGCGGACCACCCTGGCGCCGTAATAGATCGGATCGTCGAACGGCTTGCCGTCCCAGGCGACATCGTGGACCGTAAGCTCCGAGCCATCCGGCTTCTGGAACCGCACGTCGTCTGGATAGGTGTACGGCACGCCCGTGTAGCCGCCGATGAAGGTCTCGCGATCCGTCAGCGGGCCGAGGCGCTGGGCTGCCGTTTCCGCATCACTGGCATGTCGCTCCGCTTCGACCTGCGGCAGCGTGCTGGTGGCACAGACGACGGCAAGCGCGATGAGTGCGATGATCGCGCCCAGCTTGTCGGACGCTGGCCAAGCATGAACAGTCCGCGCCTCGGCGCGCCAATCGGCGGCGCAGACATCTTTCACATATGCAATCACACGATCCCCCGATCACGGCGCCGCCAGTATCAGCGACGCGTTCTGTCCGCCAAAACCGAACGAGCTCGACAGGACTGATCTTATGCTGGCTCTGCGCGCCTCGTTCGGCACCACGTCCATCGGGATATCTGGATCGGGATTGCGGTAATTGATGGTCGGCGGCACGAGGCCGGTGCGGATCGTCAGCAGCGAAACACCGCTTTCACCGCGCCTGCTGCCGACAGCGTACGGCCGATCATCGACTCGTTGGAGCTGATCGGCGTCTTGGCCAGGTGATCGCCCAGAACGGCCTTGAGCGACAGCCGTCCCCGTCCTGCCGAGCGAAGCAGCAGAACCGGCCGGCGACATCGATCGGGCAGAGAAGCGGTCACAGAAAGCCAGCCACCTAACAGCGGTGCATCGCTGAAAACAATGGCAGCGCGTTGCAGAGCGGCACGACCGAAAGGCGGCCGCCCGCGCGGCTTTCCTGCAGCAAGAAAGTATTGTCCTAGCAGGGAGAGGCGCTTGGCTGGGGGACGAGGATTCGAACCTCGACTAACGGAGTCAGAGTCCGCTGTTCTACCATTAAACTATCCCCCAGTCCGGGGCTGGCCACTGGCCATGAGCCATGGGCCGAGGAGATGGCCGTATAACAGCTTGCAATTCGGACTGCAAGGCTGGCGCGGGCCCGTTGGCAGTCGCAGCAACAAACGTCGCAAGCAGCGGAATTGATCCCCCCGTGGCGAGCAGTCGCACTGCCGCCGGCCGTACCAGAGACTGCAGCCGACGTGGGCTCAGCCCAGCATGTTCGTATCGCCGCACACCGAGATCGCCTGCCCCGAGATGGTGCGGCCGCGCGGGCTCGCCGTGAAGACGACCATGTCGGCGAGTTGCTGGGGCGTGACGTACTCCTTCAACGACGCGTACTGCATCATGTGCTGCTCCTGCTCCTTGAAGGAGACGCCGCGCTGCTGTGCCTTGGCCTCGATCACGCGGCGGATGCGGTCGCCGGCAACGAGCCCGGGCAGCAGGGCATTTGCGCGGATGCCGTAGGGCCCGAGCTCCATGGCTATCGTCTTGGTGAAGCCCACCACGCCCCACTTCGCCGCCGCATAGGCCGAACGCAGCGGAAAGCCGTGCTTGCCCGCCTGTGACGAGAGATTCATGATGCTGGCGTTCTTGCTTTGCTTCAGGTGCGGCACCGCCAGCCGAACGCAGTTGAACTGACCCGTGATGTCCACGGCGAGGCAGCGATCCCAGTCCTCCGGGTTGATCTCCTCGACGCGTCCTGTCGGCCCCGCAATGCCAGCGTTGTTGACGAGGCAGTCGAGGCCCCCGAGCCTCTTCAGGGCCGCATCGAACATGGCTGCGACCTGATCCCGGTCGGCGACGTCGCAGACGCTCCACGTCAGCTTCGGATCGGTCTTGGCCAGGGCTTCGAGTGCCGCATGGTCGACATCGCACACGTGCACCTTGGCGCCCTCGCGCACGAACGCGCGGGCTATCTCGAGGCCGATACCGGCGGCTCCGGCCGTGACCATCACGCGCAGGCTTTCGATCTGCATATCCATGATATCAGCCCTCCTCCCGGCAACTGGGTTATCCGGTTTTCATTATCGCACGCCGCGGCTACCTTGATAGCGCTATCGCGCCAGAAGAAGCGAGTGGCACAGGACGACGGGAGAGGAAACGCATGCCGAAGGTGTCGATCATTGGAGCCGGGCTGATCGGCCGGTCTTGGGCGATGGTTTTCGCCCGCGCAGGCTGGGACGTGGCCGTCTGGGATGGCGTCGATGGCGTCGCCGAGCGCGCGCTGAGCCTCATTGCGCAGGGGCTCCAGGATCTGAAGCGTCATGAGCTGATCGACGATCCCGAGACGGCCGCTGCGCGCGTCAGCACGGCCCAGACCATCGAGCAGGCCGTGGCCGGAGCCAGACTGGTCCAGGAGAGCACGCCCGAAACGCTCGAGATGAAGCGGGACATATTCCCGCGGCTCGATGCTGCTGCCGCGCCGGACACCATCCTGGCTTCGTCTACTTCATCGTTGGTCACCTCGCTTTACACGGAGGGCCTTGAAGGCCGCAGCCGCTGCCTCGTGGCGCATCCGGTCAATCCCCCGCACCTCGTGCCGATCGTGGAGCTGTGTGGCGCGCCGTGGACCGCGCCGCAGGTGATGCAACGGGCACGGGAGATCTATCGTGGTGTGGGGCAGGTACCGATCCATGTGAAGCGGGAAGTCGACGG
>JAWLCO010000055.1:0-23650 GCA_041687075.1 Hyphomicrobiaceae bacterium
GCCCCTGCCAAGAAGACGGCCGTGAAGGCGCCTGCGAAGCGCCGGGCTCCTGCAAAGAAGCCAGCCGCGAAGAAGACGGCTGCGAAGAAGCCTGCTGCGAAGAAGAAAAAGGCAGCCTGACCGGTCAATCCTGCTTTCCTGGCCGGGCACCGGGATATTGGATTGACCTATTCTCTTGCGGCACCTCGTGCCGCACCATTGGCCGGAGATCGCTGGGGCGTCTCCGGTCCATTTTTTTTAGAAGGGAGGATAGGAGGCCGTGGCACCGATGATCGAATGTGCCGGCGGCCGATGCCGTGGCAAGCAGGAACGCGTCAGACGCGGCGTTCCACCATCAGCTTTTTCAGCTCAGCAATTGCCTTTGCGGGGTTGAGGCCCTTCGGGCAGGCTTTGGCGCAGTTCAGGATGGTGTGACAGCGATAGAGCCGGAACGGATCCTCGAGATTGTCGAGCCGCTCGCCGGTACCTTCATCGCGCGAGTCGACCACCCAGCGGTAGGCCTGTAGCAGAATCGCGGGGCCGAGATAGCGATCCGAGTTCCACCAGTAGCTCGGGCACGACGCAGAGCAGCAGGCGCACAGAATGCATTCGTAAAGACCGTCAAGCTTCTCGCGGTCCTCACGTGACTGTTTCCACTCCTTGCCGGGCGTTGGCGTCGACGTCTTCAGCCACGGCTCGATAGAGCGATGCTGCGCGTAGAAGTTCGTCAGGTCCGGGACGAGGTCCTTCACTACGGCCATGTGCGGCAGTGGATAGACCGTCACCGCATCCTTCACGTCGTCGAGGCCCTTTGTGCAGGCGAGCGTGTTGGTGCCGTCGATGTTCATGGCGCACGAACCGCAGATGCCCTCACGGCAGGAGCGGCGGAACGTGAGCGTTGCGTCGATCTCGTTCTTGATCTTGATGAGCGCGTCGAGAACCATCGGCCCGCAGGTCTCGCGATCGATCCAGTACGTATCGAGCCGCGGGTTGTGACCGTCCTCGGGGTTCCAGCGGTAAACCTTGATCTCTTTCCAGTCGCCTTTACCGCTCGGCCTGTTCCAGGTCTTGCCCTGTTCCACTTTCGAGTTCTTCGGCAGCGTCAGTTGGACCATTGCCCCTAGTCCTTTTGCTTGGCGAGACATCGGGCCTCGCACCCCGACGCCTGACATGCGAGCCTCAAGGGGTGCCTGTCAACGGGTCTATTCGTTGCAGGCGGCCGTGGGAAATGCCTGATCGCCGGTGGGGCCGTGCTCGTCAGTCCACCCTGTGCCGGCGAAGGTCTCTGACGAGTGCCGTCAGTTGCTCGGCCACGGACAGAGCGGTTTCGACGGACGTCTTCAGCGTGGCCCGCTGCGTGATCAGATTGTTGAGCCGCTCCTGCTGCTCGCCAAAGCCGAAGAACAGCTCTTCGGGCGCATCGATCTCGCCGTCTTCGATGGCCGACATCACGTCGAAGCTGTTCTGCGTGGCAAGCACCAGCATCGAAGCAATGTCGTCCATGGACTTCTGATAGATCCGGGCCTCATCAGATTCAATGCGCGGGCCGTGGACGCCGAATTTCAGCGGCGATGCCGCAGCCTTGCCTTCGCCGGCGAACAGCTTTGGCTGGCGCTGAAAACGGCGAAAGATCTCCTGCAATCCCATGCAGCAGCTTTCGAGGTCGCGCAGCGCGACGCTCGCCTTGCGCTTCGACCGGGTCCGGTCGGGCGTGCGCTCCTGGGCCACCCAGTTCACTGCAGCAATCGAGGCTATGGCTCCCAAGGCGGCTAGTGCCGGCAGGACAGCAGCGAACGGATCTGGCGCGATGCGGGTGTCGTTCTCGGCCTTGGCGGGTGCCTTCATGACGGTGTGCGCCGATGTGGTGGTCAGATGAAAGGCGGAATTCTTCACGGGTTGAGACGCGCAGGCGGTGATGCGAGCGCCAGAACGTGATTCGAATGGCGAAATCGTCCTACACGGCTGGCACGCTCACAATTGCCGCGCGGTGACACATTCACGACAAAAGAAAGCAGGCACTCAGAAAAATGGCGGCCTCCTGACGGAAGCCGCCTTCATCGAAATTGCCGCAGGCGTGAGCGGTCGCCGACTTCCGCCTCAGTACACGCGGGCTTTCGGCTCTATGTAGCTCATCTCGTTGGTGAGCGTGTAATTGTGCACCGGCCTGAATTCGAGCCGCACCGTCTTCGTGTCGTAATCGGCCCACGCCAGCGTGTGCTTCATCCAGTTGGCGTCGTCGCGGTTGGGATAATCTTCCCGCGCATGGGCGCCGCGGCTTTCCTTGCGGTTCTCGGCGCCGACAACCGTCACCGCGGCCTGGGCAATCAGGTTGTCGTACTCCAGCGTCTCGATCAGGTCGGAGTTCCAGATCAGCGAACGGTCGCTGACCTTGATGTCCTCCGACAGCTTCCAGATCTCGGTGATCTTCTCGATGCCTTCGGCCAGCACCGGCCCGTCCCGGAAAACGGCGCAGTTGCTCTGCATCGTCTTCTGCATCTGCAGGCGGAGATCCGCCGTGGGTGTGGAGCCCGAGGCGTTGCGGAAGCGGTCGAGTCGCGACAGCGCCAGGTCGGCCGCGTCGCTCGGCAGCTCCGGATGGGCCGCGCCGCGCTCGACCGTCTCGGCGCAGCGCAGGCCGGCCGCGCGGCCGAACACGACGAGGTCGATCAGCGAATTCGAGCCGAGGCGGTTGGCTCCGTGCACGGACACGCAGCCCGCCTCCCCGATGGCCATCAAGCCGGGCACCACGTGATCCGGGTTGCCGTCCTTCAGCGTCAGCACCTCGCCGTAATAGTTCGTCGGGATGCCACCCATGTTGTAATGCACCGTCGGCAGCACCGGGATCGGCTGGCGCGTAAGATCGACGCCGGCAAAGATCTTCGCACTCTCCGTGATGCCGGGCAGGCGCTCTGCCAGGATCTTCGGGTCGAGGTGGTCGAGGTGGAGATAGATGTGGTCCTTCTCCGGACCGACACCTCGGCCCTCCCGGATCTCGATGGTCATCGAGCGGGAGACGACGTCGCGGGAGGCGAGATCCTTGGCGTGCGGCGCGTACCGCTCCATGAACCGTTCGCCTTCGGAATTGGTGAGGTATCCACCCTCGCCGCGCGCGCCTTCCGTAATCAGCACGCCGGCACCGTAGATTCCGGTCGGGTGGAACTGCACGAACTCCATATCCTGAAGCGGAAGGCCGGCGCGAAGCACCATCGCGTTGCCGTCGCCTGTGCAGGTGTGGGCCGATGTGCAGGAGAAATACGCGCGACCATAGCCACCGGTGGCCAGGATCGTTTTCTTGGCCCGGAATCGATGCACCGTGCCGTCCTCGAGGCACAGCGCAACGATACCACGGCATGCCCCTTCCTGGTCCATGATCAGGTCGATGGCGAAATACTCGACGAAAAACTCCGCCGAGTAGCGCAGCGACTGCCCGTAAAGGGTGTGCAGCATGGCGTGACCGGTCCGGTCGGCAGCTGCGCAGGTGCGCTGAGCCGGTGGGCCTTCGCCGAACTCCGTGGTCATGCCGCCAAAAGGCCGCTGGTAGATGCGGCCGTCCTCCGTTCGGCTGAACGGGACGCCAAAGTGCTCGAGCTCGTAGACGGCCTCGGGGGCATTCCGGCACAGGTACTCGATGGCATCCTGGTCGCCGAGCCAGTCGCTGCCCTTCACGGTATCGTACATGTGCCAGCGCCAGTCGTCCGGCCCCATGTTGCCGAGCGCTGCTGCGACACCGCCCTGCGCGGCCACCGTATGCGACCGCGTCGGAAAGACCTTTGTCACACAGGCCGTCTTGAGGCCGGCCTGCGCGGCACCAAGCGTCGCTCTCAAACCAGCGCCGCCGGCGCCGACCACCACGACATCGAAGGTATGATCGGTGAGCGGGTAGGCCCTGCCATTCACCGCGGGCTTGGCAACCCCGGAAGTTCCCGCCTTGCCGTTAGAAACAGACATCAGATTGCTACCCCAAAGCTCAGCTTGAGCACCGCATAAACGCTCGCCAGACCAATCAGGATCGCGAAGAACGTATTCAGCATCAGCAGCGCGATCTTGGCGCCTTCCGCGTGCACGTAATCCTCGATGATCACCTGCATTCCGATCCGCATGTGAATGACGGTGGTGATGATGAAGAGTACGAGCAGGACGGCGACGATCGGGTTTGCGAGCGTCTGCCTGACCGTCTCGTAATCGGCGCCGACGAGGGCGAGGGCGAACCACAGCATGAATGGCAGCAGCAGCAATGCCGCCACCGACGTGACACGCTGGCGCCAGAAGTGATCGGTGCCTTCTTTCGCCGAACCCAGCCGACGAACGTTTTTCAGGGGTGTGCGCATCGCCATCGTTACGCCCCTCCGCCCAGGAAAATGGCCACGGCCCAGATCAGAACCGTCAGCGTCACGGAGCCGATGATGGTGCTCCAGCACAGGATATCGACCGACTTCAGATCGAAGCCACGGCCGGTATCCCAGATCAGGTGCCGGATGCCGCCGAGCGCGTGGTGAATGAGCGCCCACGTATACCCGAACAGAATGATCCGGCCGATGATCGTGCCGAAAAACCAGCTGGCGGTTGCGAAGTGCTCCGGTCCTGTCGCTGCTGCCAGCAGCCACCAGGCGAGCAGCAGGGTTCCGAAATAGAGGGCCGCACCAGTGATGCGATGTAGGATCGACATCACCATGTTGATCAGCGGTGAATAAATTTGCAGGTGTGGCGAGAGCGGTCGCTCAACCCGCGGCAGCTCCCGTGCCTTGGCTTCGGCCATCGGGCTCTCCTCGTGGCGCAGATTTCGTCCGCTGCCTTGTAGCGCGCGTTCGCCGATGCAGCAATTACTCGAACGGACGCATATCAGAGTCGTGGAAATCGGTTAGCTGCTTCGACCCGCCCCTCTTTTTGAACGTGGCCATGCTGGAACCGCTGAGCGCGGTCCGCCGGATGTTCCGATGTCTCGTCTTCACACGCGGAGCGGCTGCTCCCTGGAACTGCCCGCGATAGAGGCTGTTGTTGCGGGGGGCCGAGGAGCCCCGGCGATGTGCCAGCCCAGCGGTGCCGAGATGCCGGAGCGATATCCGAACAGGTTGAGCCGTGATGGGCTCGGGAACATGGGGTCGTGTTCTCAGGTAGCTTCGGCGGTCGTGATCGGCACGGTGCTGGTCATCGGAATCGCCAATTCCGCAGCACCAGGCTTGGCGCAGAAGCCATCTCACACGGTAAGCTTCGCCTCTGGCAGCAGCGGCGCGAAGAAGGAGAGCACAAGAAGCAAACAGAAGAAGAAGAATAAGAAGAAGGAGAGAAGCAACAGCTGCCCTCCCGACTGGATGAGAGAAACGAACGGAAGTGGCGTCCAGATCGGAACTGGCCAACCCGACGGTGTCCCGCCGATCGGCTGCTCAGACTGAGAGTCCTCGGCGGGGTGGCTGATGGCCAGTGCTGACTAGCTAGCGCGGCATCAGCACCCACGCATCGAGGTCGAGGACGACTCCGTCCTCGTAGGTTCCCGATTCGGTCTTGTAGGGAAAGTCGGCTGCGGCTCGGTTCTTGAGGGCGACGAGGCGGATTCGAAGGGCTCCGAGATCGCTGCGGTGGGGCAGTTCGGCTTTATCCAGCACCTCTGACCATGCGTAGATCGTGTCGCCCGCGAAGCACGGCGCAACGTGCCGGCCGCCGTTGATGGCGGCGAGGTGGTAGGCGTTGGCGAGGCCGTTGAAGGACAGCGCGCGCGCCATCGAGATCACGACGCCGCCGTAGACCAGACGCCGGCCGAAGCGCCCGGCGCTTTCCGTGTGCTGGTTGAAATGTACCCTGGCGGTGTTCTGGTAGAGGCGGGTGGCAAGCTGGTGCTCGGCTTCCTCGATGGTGACGCCATCGGAATGGTCGATGCGTTCGCCCACGGCGTAGTCCGCCCAAAGGAAGGGCGAGCCGGCCAGCTGCGTGTCATAGTCTGACCGCGCCAGCTGCGGCAACGCATGGCCAAGCGCGTCGGGCGCGACGCATTCGGGCAGATCGGGGATATGCGGTTCAGGCGCCGGGGAAGCCTTGTCCCGTTTGCGCAACATCACCCAGCGCACGTACTCGAGCACCGTTTCGCCGTCCTGGTTCTGCCCTGTCGAGCGGACGTAGACGACACCTGTCTCGCGGTTCGAGTTCTCCTTGAGCCCGATCACCTCGGAGTCTGCGCTCAGCGTGTCTCCCGGATAAACCGGCGCCAGGAAGCGGCAGTCGGCATAGCCGAGATTGGCGACGGCATTGAGCGAGATGTCCGGCACTGTCTTGCCGAATACGGTGTGAAACACGAGCAGATCGTCGATCGGCGCGCGCGGATAGCCGATGGCCCGGGCGAACATGTCGGACGATTGCACCGCGAAACGTGCGCCATAAAGACTGGCGTAGACGGCGACGTCGCCTTCGGTCAGCGTGCGCGGCGTGGCGTGATGGATGATCTGACCGAGCTGGAAATCCTCGAAGAAGTTGCCGCCAGTGGTCTTGCCGGATGCCATCTAAGCTCCTCCAGTCCCTCTTCAGGCGCCTTCGCGGGCCGCGATCGCCTCGGCGATCTCGACCGTCCGCTTTGCCATGTCAGCGTGAAGCAACTCCACCATGCGGCCATCGACTGTGATGGCGCCTTTGCCCTGGTTCTGCGGCTCTGAAAACGCGCTGAGGATCTTGCGCGCCCACTCTACCTCGGCGGCGGTGGGTGAGAAGATCTCGTTGGCCGGTTCGACCTGGTCCGGGTGGATCAGCGTCTTGCCGTCCATCCCGAGCTGCCGGCCCTGGATGCACTCGCGCCGGAAACCCTCGACGTCCTTGAACGCATTGTAGACCCCGTCGAGCACGTCGATCCCGTAGGCGCGCGCCGCGGTCACGGCGGCTGAGAGCCAGTAGAGCGCCGCCGTCCGAGTGGGGTCGAGTTCCGCCCGGGTCTCCTTGACGAGATCATTGGTGCCGAGGACGAAGCAGGCGAGCCGTGTCGATCGATCTCGGGCGGTTGCGGCAATCTCGCGCAGGTTGAGGATCGCCAGCGGTGTCTCGATCATCGCCCAGACGCGGATCTTCCCCGGCGCCTGGCTGAGACCCGCGCCAATCTCGGCGAGCTGCCCAGCAGTCGAAACCTTCGGTACGAGAATGGCGTCCGGAGCAGCGGCTGCTGCACTTGCCAGATCCTCCGCGCCCCATGGCGTGTCGAGCCCGTTGATCCGAACCACCAGCTCACGGCTGCCATACCCGCCGCCGCTGACGGCCGCCATCACCTGCTCGCGGGCCGTCTCCTTCGCTTCGGGCGAAACAGCATCCTCGAGATCGAAGATGACCACGTCTGCGGCGAGCGTCTTCGCCTTCTCCAGGGCCCGAGTGTTGGAGCCGGGCATGTAGAGCGCACTGCGGCGTGGGCGAATGGCCATGAGTTCTCCTCGGGAGATGACAGACTTTGAGCCGGAAGCTAGTGCAGAGGCAGTGACTTTTGAAAGACAGAAGTTTTGCCTGTGGTCGCGTGTCGGCTTGGCACTCATGGCGCGCTTCGGCACAGTGCGAGCCCGGCCTGATCGGGTGGAGAGCACATGGCGAACGAATCGAGAGATATCGTCATCGTAGGCGGCAGCGTCATCGGGTGTGCAACGGCCTACTATCTTGCACAGTCGGGCGCCTTGGACGGGCGCCGGATCATCATCGTCGAGAAGGACCCCACATTCGCGACGTGCAGCACCGCCCGGTCCGCCGGAGGCGTGCGCCAACAGTTCTCCACGCCGGAAAACATTGCGATGTCGCAAGCGATGCTCGATGTGCTCCGGCATCTTAAGGAGCGGTTCGGGCCGGATGCCGATGTCGGCTTCCGCGAGCAGGGATACCTCATCCTGGCATCGCAGGAGGGCGCGGACGTTCTCGCAGGCAATGTCGAAACCCAGCGCGCACATGGCGCCGATATTCACCTGCTCGATGCGAACGCGCTGCGCACGCGCTTTCCCTGGCTTTCGACGGAAGGTGTCGCATGCGGCAGCTTCGGGGCGTCCGGCGAAGGCTGGCTCGACCCGGTGAGCCTGACGACGCTTTTCCGCACGGCGGCGCGGGCGGCAGGAGTCGAGTACGTTCATGATACCGTCACGGCCATGGAGGTGAGCGGACAGGCGGTCGAGACCGTGTCGCTGGCCAGCGGGCGGCGTCTGGCCTGCGGTGCCGTCGTCAATGCGGCCGGCCCCTCAGGCGGGATCGTCGCGGCCCTGGCTGGCATCCGGTTGCCGGTCGAGCCGCGCAAGCGGTACGTCTACGTCATCGACTGCAGGGACGCGCCCCAGGAGCTTCGCCAAGGTCCGCTGACCGCCGACTCGAGCGGCGTCTGGTTCCGCCCTGAAGGCCGGCTGTTCCTCACGGGCGTTTCGCCCGACGAGGAGAACGAGCCGCCGGCAGCCGACCTGGATGCGATCGACTACAGCGTGTTCGAGGAGGAGGTCTGGCCTCGGCTCGCGGCGCGGGTGCCGGTGTTCGAATCGGTGAAGGTCGTGAATGCCTGGGCGGGCTTCTACGACTACAATACGCTCGATCAGAATGCGGTCATCGGCCCGCATCCGGAGGTCCGAAACTTCTATTTCGCCAATGGCTTCTCCGGGCACGGGCTCCAGCAGTCCGCCGCCGCCGGCCGTGCCGTTTCAGAGCTGATCGTGCATGGCGGCTTCCGTACACTCGATCTGACGCGGTTCGGCTATGAGCGGATCGCCGAAGGCCGTCCGCTGCGCGAACTCAACGTGATCTGAGCAAGGCTCCATGGCCCGCGTCCTCGCCCTCTCCTCCCAGGTCGTGCGCGGGCACGTCGGCCTTTCGGCGATTGTCCCGGCGCTGCAGCGGCTTGGCCATGAGGTCTGGCCGCTACCCAGCATCATCCTGTCGAACCATGCAGGGCACCCGCACGCAGCCGGTATGCGGGTCGAGCCGGCGGTGCTGGAGCAGATGATCGATGCGCTCGAGCGGAACGGCTGGCTCGGCGAGGTGGATGCCGTGATCACAGGTTATCTGCCGAGTGCGGAACATGTGCGCATGGCCGCTGCCGTCGTGCGGCGGCTGAGAAGCGAGCGGGCCGTTACCTATCTGTGCGATCCGGTGCTCGGCGATGAACCGAAGGGGATTTACATCGATCCGCTTGCCGCAGCCGCGGTCCGCGATGAGCTGATTCCGTTGGCTGATGTGCTCACCCCGAACCGCTTCGAGCTTGGCTGGCTGACAGGCGAGGCCGCACATTCGTTCGAGGAACTGCGGGAGTCCGCCCGTGGACTGACGACCGAGGCCGTGCTCGTGACGTCGGCGGCTCGGCGGGGTTCGATGCTGGACAACCTGCTGATCGACGAAAATGGGGTGCAGCAGTGCTCCGTGCCCTATCACCCGGCCGTTCCGCATGGCACGGGAGATTTCTTTGCAGCCCTCGTCCTTGGGCATCAGCTCAACGGGGCAACTGTGGCGGTGGCAATGGCCCGGGCCGCGGCGGGCGTGGAGCAGGCGATCCGGGCAAGTGCCGGCCGCGACGAGCTGGCGCTGGTCGCTTCTCAGGAGGCCTGGGCCGCTGCCATGCCCATCGAGCTATCCGCGTGGGAGCCAGGTGAATGATGCGGCACTTGAAGGAAAAGACCGGCGCCCGTACACGTCGGGCACTTCGAATGCGCCGGAGATCTCATATTGAGGCCGACACCCCATGAGCAACTTCCCAGAGCACCTGGCCGATCGGTTCCGGCGTTTCAAGTTTCGGCATTTCGCGCCGAACCTCGACCACTATGAGGAGCTGGCGACACACGGCCAGCACCCCGATGTCATGGTGGTGAGCTGTTGCGATAGCCGCGTCGATCCCGAGACGCTTTTCAGTGCCATGCCGGGCGAGTTGTTCGTCGTGCGCAACGTCGGCAACCTGGTGCCACCGTACGAGACGACGGGCCGATACCATGGCGTCAGCGCGGCCCTCGAATTTGCGGCGCTCAATCTGCGGGTGAAGCACATCGTTGTGCTGGGCCACTCGGGATGCGGCGGCATCAGCGCCTGTCTGGAGCAATCGGCTGCCCGGCAGTCGGAAGCGCAGTTCATTTCCAACTGGATGGCTATTCTTGACGACGCACGCGGTAAGGTGCTCGAAACCTGCGCAGGACGGAGCATTCCCGAGATGCGCGTTGAGCTCGAGCGTGTCGGCATCAAGACATCTCTGAAGAACCTGCGCAGCTTTCCCTGCATCAAAAGTTTGGAAAGCAAGGGCCGGCTTCATCTGCACGGCGCCTATTTCGAGATCGCGAGCGGCCAACTGTCCGTTCTGAACGAAGGAACGGACGAGTTCGTCTCGATCTGAAAAAGTCTGCAAAATAAATCACATCTCGCTTTTGGGGAGAGGGCACGGCTCGCCGGCTCGATCCGCCAAGGCGTGCAATATGTCGCAGCGTCCTGACGAGTGGTGACTTTGCGGCTAGGCTCGTTCGGTGCGGCCCGAAATGCGTTAAGATTAGCTCATATTGTTCGGTCGCAATGCCCGGATGCAGTGTAGCATTATTACCAGCGGATCGAGGCTCTTGCCGGATCAATCGGGAAGGGGAGATGAGCATGGGACGCCATCATCGTTGGTCCGAAGCAAATTCTTCGCCCGGGCACCTCCTCAATACGGGCGTCAGCGGCCCGCAGGTGGCCGCGTGTCTGTTGGGACCTGTTCTGACAAACTGAGCGCAATAGTCCGGAAGGCGAGGGCAATTGGCTGACTTGCCTTGCGGCGGCATCCATCAGCCCGGCAACAAGAAGCCGAGGCTGCGTGCATTGGTGGATCCGAGATGAGGGATAGGGGCGATCCGATGCCAGGACTCGGACGGGACGTCGACGGTCTGCGCGACCGGCTGGCCTCAGCCGAGTCGGTGCCGGCCACGCGGCGGGCCGACCACGAGCCCTCGCTGGTAGCGTTCCGCCATTTCGTCGAGCACATGCAAGACGGCGCGCTCATGGTGGCGACTGACGGGGCCATTCATTACTGCAACGAAGCAATGGCCCGTCTGCTGGGACTGCCGATTGCGCGGATCATCGGCCGCGGTTTTGGCGAGCTCGTCACGGGCGATCCGACCCGGTTTCTTCAGCGGCTGCTTCATTCGGATGGCCGCACTGTTCAAATCGGCCTGCGTACGTTGTCCGGCACGACTGTCCCGGTGCAGATTTCGCGCACTGAGCCGCTCGCCATCGGCGGTCAGTCCCTTTACGGGCTGGTCGTAACCGACCTCAGCCGTCACGAGATTCGCCTGCGCCACGAAGCTGTCGTTCAGGCTTCAAAAGATGCCATCTACGTGCTGTCGCCAAACCTGCAAATCGAAACGTGGAACCGTGGTGCAGAGGCCATCTTCGGTTACGCTCCGGCCGAGATCATCGGCAGGTCCGAGCGCGACCTTTGCCCCCGCTCCGAGCTGGCCGCGCTGGATGACCTCGTGCGCCAGGTCCAGGAAACAGGCGCAGCGGTAACGGTGGATGCCACTCGCCGGCGCAAGGATGGCTCGAAAATTCGCGTCATCCTTTCGCTCACGCCCATTCGCGAGCTGGCCGGGCGGACGATCGGCTTCGCCGCTGTTGCCCATGATGTCACCGAGCGGGAACGGGCGGCCCGAGAGCTCAAGGAGGCCATGGCGCGAACGTCACTTGCCCTGGCTGCCGGCCGCATGGGCACCTATGAGTTGGATTTCTCGACCGAGCGTTGCACCTGGTCGGACCAGGTCTATGCGATCCACGGGCTCGACAAGGCGGCCTTCGAACCCACGCTCGAGAACAGTTTGGCGATCATTCACCCGGATGACTGTGAGCACCTTCTGCAAAGCGTGGAGGCGGCGAAGCGCAGCGGCTCATTGGAGACTGAGCTTCGGGTTCGCCACCAGGATGGGAGATACATCTGGATTCACAACCGCGGGCTGGTTCGCTACGATCCGCAGGGCAAGCCGCAGGCCATATTCGGGGTCGTCGCCGATATCACGGAGCGCAAGGAGGCGGAGCGAAGGCAGCAGCTCCTGATTGGCGAGCTCAATCACCGCGTCAGAAACACGCTCGCCACGGTGCAGGCCATTGCCAGCCAGACGCTCCGCAGGGCGAAAAGCCCCGAAGAATTCGTCCCGAGCTTCAGCGAGCGCATCCAGGCGCTATCCCGCGCGCACACCTTGCTGACCAGAACGGCCTGGCAGGGTACGGAGCTCGATTCGCTCATACGCGAGCAGCTGATGCTGGGCAGCGCCGACCGCATCGCGTGCGAAGGTCCGCCGGTGGCGCTCGATCCGCAGACGGCACTGCAGCTCGCACTGGTGCTGCATGAGCTCGGCACGAACGCGCGCAAATATGGCTCGCTGTCCATGCCGCAGGGAACTGTCGCGGTGCGATGGTCGGTGGAACAGGCTGGAGAGAGCCGCGTGCTCCATCTCATCTGGACGGAGCGGGGCGGACCTCCCGTCACCCCGCCGGAGTCGACCGGCTTCGGCACACTACTGATCGAGCGGTCACTGCAGCAGGCGCAAGGCGGCACTTCGCAGATTTCGTTCGATCCCCCCGGCGTGACGTGCACCATGCGCCTGCCACTCGCCCATCCGGAGGCAACGGCGAGCGCGGCCGGGCGGTCCCCGGCTGCACCGCAGTCAATGCGGTGATCAGCCGGAAGAGACTTCGGCCGAATCGGGATGGATTGGTCCGTCCCGGCTGGCCCGCGTGCGACGCTTACATCCCAGGGTAATTCGGACCGCCACCGCCTTCGGGTGGCACCCAGTTGATGTTCTGGCTGGGGTCCTTGATATCGCACGTCTTGCAGTGGACGCAGTTCTGCGCGTTGATCTGGAACCGCGGCTTACCGCTTTCGTCCGTCACCACTTCGTAAACTGCTGCGGGGCAGTAGCGCTGGGCCGGCTCGTCGTACTCCGGCAGATTGACCGCGATTGGAATGCTCGGGTCCTGCAGGACCAGATGCACCGGCTGATCCTCCTCGTGATTGGTACCGGAGAAGGAGACGTTCGTCAGCTTGTCGAACGTCAGCACGCCGTCGGGTTTGGGGTACTCGATGGGTTTTGCGTTTGCGGCTTTCCTGAGTGTCGCGTGATCCGGCTTGCCATGGCGCATCGTGTAGCCGAGGCCGATGCCCGGCAGGATCGTATTCAACCACATGTCGACACCACCGAGGGTGATGCCGGCAAAGGTGCCGAAGCGGGACCACATCGGCTTGACATTGCGCACCGGCCGCAGGTCGCGCGCAATCGGGCCCGTACGTACGGCATTCTCGTAGACATCCAGCGTATCGTGCGCGCGGCCGTGCCTGAGAGCTTCCTTGACAGCGTCGGCGGCGTGCATGCCGGACAGAATGGCGTTGTGGCTGCCCTTGATGCGCGGCACGTTGACCATGCCCGCAGAGCAGCCCAGCAGCGCGCCGCCGGGGAACACGAGCTTCGGCAGCGATTGCCAGCCCCCCTCGGTAATCGCGCGCGCGCCATAGCCGATGCGCTTGCCGCCTTCGAGGTGCGGCCGGATGCTGGGATGCGTCTTGAAGCGCTGGAACTCGTCGTAGGGCGAGAGATAGGGGTTCTCGTAGTTCAGGTGCACCACGAAGCCGACGGCAACCAGATTTTCCCCGTAGTGGTACAGGAATGATCCGCCGCCGGTGCGATTGTCGAGCGGCCAGCCGAAGGTATGCTGGACGAGGCCCGGCTGGTGCCGCTCGGGGCTCACTTCCCACAGCTCCTTGATACCGATGCCATACTTCTGCTGCTCTCGGCCCTCGCGCAGGTTGAAATCCTTGATGAGCTGCTTGGTCAGAGAGCCATGCGCGCCTTCTGCGATGAGCGTGTATTTGCCCCTCAGCTCCATGCCGCGGGTGAAGGTATCTTTCGGTTGCCCGTCCCGGCCGATGCCCATGTCGCCGGTCGCAACGCCGATAACGGCGCCGCGCTCGTCCTTCAGCACCTCCGTCGCGGCGAAGCCTGGATAGACCTCAACACCCAGCTCGGCCGCCTGCTCTCCCAGCCAGCGCACCAGGTTGCCAAGGCTGACGACATAGTTGCCGTGATTGTTCATCAGCGGCGGCATGAGGAAATTCGGCAGCTTCAGCTCGCCTGCGGGGCCGAGATAGAGGAAGCGGTCCTCGGTGACCGGGGTATTCACCGGCGCGCCCCGTTCTTTCCAGTCCGGGATCAGGGCGTCCAGGCCGACAGGATCGATGACGGCGCCCGACAGGATGTGAGCGCCGACGTCCGAGCCCTTTTCCAGCACGACCACCGATATGTCGTTGCCGTCTGCCAGCGCGAGCTCTTTCAGCCGGATGGCCGCGGCCAAGCCGGCAGGGCCGGCGCCCACGATCACCACGTCGAATTCCATTGCCTCGCGCGGCGGTAGCTGTTCTGGCTCGCGTGCCATTATGAAAGTATCCCCGCAAGATCCCGTAACGGGCGCGATTACGGCCCCCGTTTGCCCGGCACGTCAAGGGCCGGCGCCATTTTCGATTGGCGCGTGCGACAAGAGCCCTCGCATTCATAACTGTTTGAACTAGATTGCAGCCATGGAGCAACGCCCTGACCCCCGCCTGCTCGCGCTCCTCGCGTGGTATCGCGATATGGGCGTGACGGATTCTCTGACCGACGAGCCGCTGAACTGGTTCGCGCGGGGGGAAGAGGCTGCATTCGCGCCCGCACCCGAACCAGAAACCAAGCTTTTTGCGAGAGCTGATCGCGGCCAGCCTGCCCCCGATTTTGATCCGGAGGGCTTTCGCGCTCCTCAGCGAGCGCCGGCGGCCGTACCGGTGCGCAGCTTCGCGACCGTGCCGGCGACCGAGGCCGAGGGCTCGGCCAGAACGGCGGCACAATCCGCGAAGTCACTGGAGGAGCTGCGGGCGGCGCTCGAGAGATTCGAAGGATGCGCGCTGCGGGCGACGGCCAAGAACTTGTGCTTTTTCCGCGGCGCGCCGCATGGCCGCGTGATGATCATCGGTGAAGCACCAGGCCGCGAGGAGGACCTCGAAGGCAAGCCGTTCGTGGGCCGCGCCGGGCAGCTTCTGGACCGCATGCTGGCTGCCATCGGGCTCGGCGAGGAGCAGGCGCACATCACCAACATCGTCTACTGGCGGCCGCCGGGAAACCGCACGCCGACGCCGCAGGAGGCGCTGGTCTGCCGGCCGTTTCTGTTGCGGCAGATCGAGCTGGCCCAGCCGGAGTTCCTGCTGCTGCTGGGTGGCGCCGCTGCCAAGCATGTGCTGGGCGTCACGGAAGGCATTCTGCGCATTCGGGGCAGGTGGCGCGAGGTGGAGATCGGCGGCCGCAAGATCCCGGCGATGGCGAGCCTGCACCCCGCCTATCTGCTCCGGACACCCGTATCGAAGCGGCTCGCCTGGCGCGACCTGCTCGCATTGCGCGCGCGGCTGGATGAGGGCAATCCGCCGGATGCAGCAGGAGGCGGAACGGCGTAGATTGGCTGCAAAGGAGCTCTTCAGCCATGGCCAGAATCGACGAATCCCGCCCGTTCATTCCCGTATCCATTGCGGTGCTTACGGTCTCGGACACGCGCGAGCTCTCCGAGGACAAGTCCGGCGGCACGCTCGTAGAGATGATCGAAAAGGCCGGTCACAAGCTCGCGGACCGGGCCATCGTGAAGGACGACGTTGCGCAGATCCGCGCCCGGGTGCAGGGGTGGATCGCCGATCCTGAGATCGACGTGGTGATCACCACTGGCGGCACCGGCTTCACGGGCCGGGATGTCACGCCGGAAGCGGTCAAGCCGCTTTTCGAGAAGGAGATCGACGGCTTCTCGACCGTGTTTCACATGATCTCATTCCAGAAAGTGGCGACCTCGACGATACAGTCCCGCGCCTGTGCCGGATTGGCGGGGGAAACTTACATCTTTTGCCTGCCGGGCTCGCCGGGCGCCTGCCGCGATGCGTGGAGCGGCATCCTGCAGTACCAGCTCGACAACCGGCACAGGCCCTGCAACTTCGTCGAGATCATGCCGCGGCTCGGCGAGCATCGGAGCAAGGCGGGCGTCTGAGCGCATCAGCGGATCGCCGCGTTGGCGTGCTCCGCCTTGGCGCGTTCGATGGCCGCGATGTCCCGGCTCGCGCTGGCAAGGTCGAAAACGGCGCGCGCGACCTGGCCTGAGAATGCGAGCACGAGGCCGATCAAGGCAGCAGCCGCCCCGGCGAGCGGGTGAAGTGCCGGAATCCATGCGGGCATTCTGGCCGCCATCTCCGCTGGGGTAAGGACCAGCGCGACTGCCATCAGCACCCCTGTCAGGAACACGAGAACCCCGACACCCGCAAAGGCGTACGCAAGCAGGCGCCCGGTGAAATACTCCGCCGGCGGCTCAGGCAGCTCCAGCGGTACGGGTGACTGCGCGGTGCCGACCGGCGCGATGCGAATGGGGCCGCGGCCAACCTTGGGACCGGCCCGCGGCACTTCGGCCAGACCGCGTTGGCCGGTGCCAGTGCTGCGCAACGGTGGCGGATTGGCAGGTCGCGCGCGTGCCAGCGGTTCGGAATGACTGCGCTGGCGCTTGAGCCGGGTAAGCGCCTCCCGAGCGACGTCAGCCTCCGGCGCACCGGAGTGATGGTCGGTCAGATGACGATAGAACTGAATCGCGTATTCCACCCGCCCATCCGCTTCAGCGCGCCGGCCCGCATCGAGGACCTGCGCCGCGGTCACCTGCGGCGATGCTTGTACCATCCTGCAACCCCTTACTCCGCCAGTGACCATAATAAGACACGTCAACGGAGAAATCGCAATAATCCAGAGCTATTTTGAGGGCGCAGGCTTACCCGCGTTCAGCGGCAGAACCCGCCGGCCGCACCAGGCTGCGACGCTGCGCAGATCCTCCGCATCATCGACGTCGCGGTGAATGGCAGCAAAACCAACGCGATAGCCCCGCAAATTGCGAAGGGTGTCCTCCAGTGCGTGGACGCTCGACCATCGCACGCTCTTGAACATCTCGATCTGTCGTGGGCGGCGTTTCTGACCCACAAGCCAGTAGCCACCGTCCAGAGCGGGCCCGAAAACGGCATCATTGCTGCCGAGTGCCTTGAAGGCGGTCGCGATCTCGGACGGGCGAATGCCAGGAATATCGGTGCCGATGATGAGAACAGGGCCGGGCGGCTGTCGGTGTATCGCACGCTGCATTCGTTGCCCGAGGCCTCCTCCGCCTTGTGCCATCCGCGCGACATGTAGCGGCCAGAGCGGATGGGCGACAACGATGTCGGGGGTTACCGCCAGCACGGTCTGCCAGCGCTCCGATCGCGCCAGCCGACCAAGAACCGCGGCCGCGGTGTGGCGGTAGAACCAGGTCGCGCGCACCGTTCCGATCTCGCGTGCAAGGCGCGTCTTCACGCGGCCCGCGACCGGCGCCTTGACCATAATCACCAGCCGGCAGCGAAAAGGCGCCGCCTTCCTGGGCAGCGCCTTCGCGGGCGTCCTTCTGGATCGGCCCATGCCCGGTCGGACGGGCCTGGCGTCAGGCGGAAATCGGTTTGTAGACGTAGCCGCTACCGTCCTTCTCGATGCTGCCTGCACCCGGCATGCCGTAGTGATAGCCGGTGATCGTGATGTTGTCGGATACGACGCGGTCGAACAACTTCCGCCGCGTGCTCTCGGCCATCTCCGGATCCTGGTCGAACGCTGCGTGCCAGCCTGGATTGCGCACGAACAGGGCCGGCAGGTTCGTCACATCGCCCAGCACCATGAGCTGATCATTGCCGGAGCTGACGAGATAGCTGCTGTGGCCGGGGGTATGGCCATTGCTCGCCACCGAGCGGATACCCGGTACGACCTCGGTATCGTCTTCTGCCTGCCTGATGTTCTTCCAGTTGGGGAAGGTGGCCTGAATCCGCTTCGCCAGCCCCTGCCGTGCTTCCGGCAGTTTCGAGATCAGGCCTGCGTCGGTCCAGAATTTGTATTCGCTCGCGGGAGCCACGAGCTCCGCATCCGGGAACACCTGCGCGTTCGTGCCCTTCTCCATCAGGCCAAAGATGTGGTCGGGATGGAAGTGCGTCAGCACGATGGTCGAGATGCTTTTCGGGTCGATGCCGGCGGCCTGCATGCTTTCCTTCATCAGCAGGCCGGCCGTCGGCGCCATCTGTGCACCCGTCCCGGAATCGAACATCACCAGCCTATCGCCCATCCGAACCACCGTGATGGTGAAGGTGATAGGCACGTGCGCGTCCGTCAGGTCGGCGTCCCGCAGGGCCTTCTTGGTTTCTTCGACGCTTGCGTTCTTGATGAAGTTGTCGTCGTGCGGTTTCTGCCAGATGCCGTCATAGAGCTGGGTCACCTCGATATCGCCGATCTTGAAGCGCGCGAACTTCGGCACCTCGCTGCCTCCGCTCATCTGTGCTTCGGCGGGACCGATGAAAGCCAGCGGACCTTTGAGGCCGAAGGCCGCGGAAGCGGCTGCGGCCGAGACGACGAAACTGCGGCGAGACAAGATGGTCATGACTGCTCCTTCGGATCGACTGACCGTACTCGTTGGTTACGATGTCGCCGGAGCGTACGCGCGTGGTTTGGCGAGGGAAAGCTGCGACCGCCGAATCACGCAGTTTTGAAGGCCTTGCCTCATCCGTAGAGCCGCGCAATCGTCCTCACCGGGACCCTCAGCGCGTAGAGGGCAAGGCAGGTCAGATTGCGCCCAACCCGGAGGCTGTATCCGTCGCGACGATACCGTTCTGCGCTGGTCATTGCTCGTGAGCGGAGCATCACCAGCCGCCGGCGGCCCAGTCTGCGGACGATGTCTACGTCCTCCATCAGCGGCATGGACCGAAAGCCGCCGATCTCGCGGTAGAGCCGCGCCGGGATGAGCAGCCCCTGATCGCCGTAGGGGAGCCGGAACAGTGCACAGCGCAGTGAAACCCCTGCTTCAATGAACCGGGGCGCCATACCCGTATCGTCAAGAGCAAAGCGGAATGCGGCGGCCGACAGCGGGCGGCGACCCGTCTCGATGCTCTCGATGAATGATGCCGCCTCTGCCTGCCAGCCCGGCTCGAGCAGCGTGTCGGCGTGCAGGAAGAGCAGCCAGGGGAACCGCGCCCGCTCCGCGCCGGCCGCGAGCTGATGGCCTCGTCCCGTCTCGCCACGCACCACCTCGGCCCCGGCCGCATCGGCGATTTCGAGGGTGCGGTCGGTCGAGCCCCCGTCGCTGATGATCACTTCGCGCACCAGGCCATCCACCGCCGCGGGCACGAGCGCGGACAGCATGGGCGCCAGGGTGCGCTCGGCGTTCAGCGTGGGGATGACGATGGAAATCATGGGCCAACTCTATAGTCCGAAGCCACGCTGGTCTGAAACATTGCCGATGTTCTTGATTTGTTCGATGCTTTGAGTATAGTTTTCTGCGGGAAAAGGCTCGTCGAACGTACCGTCATGCCGATCGCACCCAACAGCCCCGCTCGTCCGACTGCCGGTCCGCTGGTCGATGCCGACCGTCGCCGTGGTCGTGGTGCGCGGTCCAATCGCGTCGGGCGCTACGAAGCCGAAGCTCGCGAGGAGTTCGACGACGGGTGGGAGAGCCTGGCCGAGCTCGAGGGATTCAAAACCGAGGTGCGCATCGAGCCGTCGCGCAGCATCATCGCCACCAACAACAGCCCCGATATCAGCTTCGACCGCTCTATCAACCCGTACCGCGGGTGTGAGCATGGCTGCATCTATTGCTACGCCCGCCCGACCCACTGCTATCTCGGCCACTCGGCGGGGCTCGATTTCGAGACGAAGCTTTACGCCAAGACGAACGCTGCCGAGCTGCTTGAAAAGGAGCTGTCCCAGCCCGGTTATGTCCCGAGCACCATTGCCCTCGGCGCAGTGACTGATCCCTACCAACCCATCGAGCGCGAGTATCGCGTTACGCGCTCGATCCTGGAGGTTCTGGATCGGACAAGTCACCCGGTCGGCATCGTAACGAAGTCGGCGCTCGTCGTGCGCGACATGGATATCCTGGCGCGCATGGCTGAACGCGGGCTCGTCAAGGTTGCCCTGTCGGTCACGACGCTCGATCGCCACATCGCCCGGAAGATGGAACCGCGGGCCAGCACGCCAGCGCGGCGGATCGATGCCATCCAGCAGCTCAGCAGCGCCGGCATTCCGACCCAGGTGATGGTTGCGCCTATCATTCCGGCGCTCAACGACAGCGAGATCGAACGCATTCTACAGGCCGCCTATGAAGCGGGTGCCCGGGACGCCGGCTATGTGCTGCTGCGGTTGCCACTGGAGCTCAAGGAGCTGTTTCGGGAATGGCTGGCGACGGAGTTCCCCGACCGTGCCAAGCGGGTGATCGGCGTGCTGCAGTCCATGCACGGCGGCCGGGATTACACGTCAGAGTTCGGGATGCGTCAGCGGGGCGGCGGCCCTTACGCTGCCCAGATTGCCACGCGGTTCCGGCTCACGTTGAAGCGGCTCGGCATGAACGAGCGGGGGCTGAAGCTCCGTACCGACCTGTTCCAGCGGCCCGCAAAGAGTAGTGGAGGGCAGCTGCAACTCCTTTGACAGCTCGGCGTTGAGCCTTAGAAACTTCGCCCATGGCGGGGGACGATTCACGGCCAAGGGCGACCTTCGAGGTGGAAGCCGTGTCGATACGGCTGACCGGCGGTCCCGTAGCTGGCGTCGACGAAGCGGGCCGAGGTCCGCTCGCCGGCCCTGTCGTTGCCGCTGCCGTGATCCTGGATCCGGACAACATTCCTCCTGGCATCGCCGACTCCAAGGCGCTGGAGCCTGAGGTCCGCGAGGAGCTGTTCGCTCAGATCATGGTGACCTCCAAGGTCGGCGTGGGTGTCGCAAGTGTGGCGCGCATAGACAAGTACAACATCCTCAACGCAACGCTCTGGGCCATGCGGCAGGCCGTCCGGCAGCTTGATCCCAAGCCACGCGTCGCGCTTGTCGACGGCAACAGGCCGCCCAAGCTTTCCTGCGACACGCAATGCATCGTGCAGGGCGATGCCAAATGCCTGTCGATTGCTGCTGCGTCCATCATTGCCAAGGTGACCCGCGACCGGATGATGGTCGAGCTTGGCCGGGCCTTCCCCGGCTATGGGTTCGAGCGCCACAAGGGCTACTCTACTCCGGAGCACTTCGCCGCCATCGACCGGCTCGGCGTGACCAGACACCACCGTCGCTCGTTCCGGCCGGTTCAGGTCGCCCTGGGCCTCGTCCAACAGGATGAGGTGCCAGCCGAGCAGACGTCTCTTGGTCTGGGCTATGGCCTCGATCAGGCGACGGATCAGCCGTGAACTTGCCTTAACCACCTGTTAACCGTGCGCCTTGAGGATGCCTCCGTGGGCTGCGTACCTGCGCCTGCGTACCGTGTGGTTTTGTGCGAGTTGCGTCATGGTCCTGCGTCACCGGGCCCGCCCGGCTGTCAATCTCGATCGCATCATTATCGGTGACTGCATCGAAGAGCTGTCGAAGCTGCCGACGGCGAGCGTCGATCTCGTCTTTGCCGATCCGCCCTACAATCTTCAGCTCGACGGCGACCTGCTGCGGCCCAACAATACGCGCGTTGATGGCGTCGACGACGAGTGGGACAAGTTCTCGGACTTTGCGGATTACGACCGCTTCTCGCGCGCCTGGCTGTCCGAGTGCCGGAGGGTGCTGAAGCGCGACGGCGCCATCTGGGTCATCGGCTCCTATCACAACATCTTCCGGCTGGGCGTTGCGCTGCAGGATCTCGGCTTCTGGATCCAGAACGACATCATCTGGCGCAAGACGAACCCGATGCCGAACTTCCGCGGCAAGAGGTTCACCAATGCGCACGAGACATTGATCTGGGCCGGCCGGGATCAGAAATCGCGCGTCACCTTCAATTACGAGGCCATGAAGGCCGGCAATGACGACCTGCAGATGCGCTCCGACTGGCTGTTCCCGATCTGCGCCGGCCCGGAACGGCTGAAGGACGAATGCGGGCGCAAGGCGCATCCGACGCAGAAGCCGGAAGCCCTGCTGCACCGCATCCTGTTGGCGACCACCAACCCTGGGGACGTGGTGCTCGATCCGTTCTTCGGCACCGGTACGACGGGAGCCGTGGCCAAGCGCCTCGGGCGGCGCTGGATCGGGATCGAGCGGGACCGTGAATACGCTCAAGCGGCCACGCGGCGTATCGAGCGGGTCCGCGCCGTCGGTCCCTCGGCACTCGAGACGGCGCGTTCGAAACGGACCGAGCCCCGCGTGCCCTTTGGCACCATCATCGAGCTTGGAATTCTCGAGCCGGGCTCACCGCTCTACGACGAGCGCCGCAAGATCTGTGCAGAGGTCAGAGCCGATGGCACGCTGGCCTGGCAGGGAGAGCAAGGCTCAATCCATCGCCTGGGGGCCGCCGTGCAGGGCAAGAGCGCCTGCAACGGCTGGACGTTCTGGCATTTCGAGGCAGAAGGCGAGCTGAGGCCGATAGATGCGCTTCGGGAAATGGCGAAGCGGCAGCTGGGGCTTTCGAGCAGACCGATGGTGATTGCGGCAGAATAACAAAGCACCTCGCCTGCCAAACGAAAAAGGCCGCCTGGCGAAGGCGGCCTTTGCTGTCCGAGCGTGCCGGACTTACTTCAGCGGCTCGTAGGGCGGCGGAGCGCGATACCCAAACTTGTAGTTCAGGCCGACGCGGACGACCACCATGTCGTCGTCGTGGTCGAAGCGACCGTGCTTGTCGAAGTGCCGGTCGTAATTGCCGCACTTTTGTGAGCAGGGGCCCCTATCAAAAGTGAATTTATTCCGGCTCGACCCGTCCTCGAAGTCAATCCACAGCGCCTCGGCCTTGAAGCTCATGTTGGGGGACCAGAGCCACTCAATGCCACCACCGGCAGTCCAGCCCCAGTTCACATCGTCCGAGTCACGGTGGTGATCGCTCCAACCCCACTTTCCAGAGTCGTTCCAGGCGCCGCCAATACCACGCCACTTGCGCTCGAGCTCGGCATACGCTGCGCCGGCCGTCGCGTAGACCATGATCCTATCATTGGTCCATCCGATCCGGCCACGGATGGTGCCGAACCAATCCATTGAACGCTCAGTATTAAACCGGTGGCTGGTACCATACCGGTTGTGCCCCCGATGGTCATTATCATCATCGAAATCGACCCAGTTAATGTCGCTCTCGATGCCGAAAACAACGTTCCCGCACTGCAGGTTGTAGCCGGACTGCACGCCGGCGGTGAACGCATCCTCCTCGTCAGAGAAGCGCCGGCGGTCTGAGAAAAACTTGTCGTGGTCATTAAATTCGCCGTCGAGCTGTGCCCAGCCGATATTGCCGCCGACGTAGAAGCCGGTCCACGGACCTGGTGCGCAACGGTCGACGACGGGCGGTGGTGGCGGCGGAGGTGGCGGCGCAGCGCGCACCACCATTCCATCGGCCAGCGCTGCCGACCCAGCGACTGCCACCAGTGCCAATGCACCGGCCGTAAGCCCCGCGAGTTTTTTCATCGATCTCGTTCCCGTTCAAGTGGAGGTTGCAAGCCGATACGCCCCCTATCGAATCCATTTGGTCGAGCTCTTCTCTGAACGCGGTCCACTGGGCCGACCAATGTGCCCCTAGTTAAGCGTCCGATTCGCGTGCAGTGTCTACGGGAGCGCACGCATAAGTTGTAATTGTTGCCGAGAAGCATCAATCAGTGTGCCGCTCGATTTCCACAGGGGGGGGGGGTGATTGCAAGCGCGCGCTCAGCACGAGCGGCGAGCGGAGCAGCTTCAGCGGGTTAGACTGATGTGCTGGTCACATCTCCCGCAGCCCA
>JAWLCO010000056.1:0-22603 GCA_041687075.1 Hyphomicrobiaceae bacterium
GTGTCGATCTGCGGCGGCAGCGGAAGCTGCACCAGAATGCCATGCACGTCCTTCGACCGGTTGAGGTCGTCGATCAGCTTGAGCAGCTCCGTCTCGCTGGTCGAGGCCGGGAGCCGGTGCTCGAAGGAGTTCATGCCGGCTTCGGTCGTCTGCCGTGCCTTGTTGCGTACGTAAACCTGGCTGGCCGGGTCCTCACCGACGAGGACGACAGCCAGTCCTGGCGTTACACCGGCCTCGCGCTTCATCTGCTCGACCTCGGCAGCAACCGACCGGCGCACCTCTGCCGCGATGGCCTTGCCGTCGATGATCTTTGCGCCAGCCATGAGATCCTCCTCAGCTCCCCTTTTGCCCCTTGGGGTCATCCATATCCGCCAGCCTGGCGGCAATCTGCTGCTGCAGCGCCTCTGATTTGCCCGTAACCGCCACCGTCTTCAGCCGCGATTTGCCGCCGGCGATCACCTCCACGGTGCTCTTGGGAACGCCCAGCCAGCCCGCAATGAGCTTCTCGAGTGCCGCATTGGCGGCACCGCTTTCCGGAACGGCCCGCACGCGCGCCTTCAGCGCCGTGCCTTCGGCAGTGTCCTCGAGACCGTCGATGCTGTCGCGCTGGGACCGCGGGGTCAACCGCACCCGGATGGCGATGCCGGTCGGGATCGCGCGCCAGATCGCGTCCGCGGATCGCGAAGCCGTCACGCGCTCAGCAGGCCGCCGATGAGCCAGCCGCGGATAACCACCGAGCGCACGAAGAAGATGCCGAGCAGCAGCACGACCGGCGAGAGATCGATGCCGCCCAGGTCGGGCATGTAGCGCCGGATAGGCCTGAGCAGCGGCTCCGTGACGGCGTTGAGCGCCTGCCAGACCGTCCTCACGAACTGGTTGTAAGGATTGATGACGTTGAACGCGATCAGCCAGGAGAACACGACGCTGGCGATAACCACCCAGGTGTAGAGGTTGAGCAGGTAATCGATGAAGAGCAGCAAGGGTATCATTGCGCGCAGTTCTCCTCGGGTTCGCTGCCGCACAGGTGTAGACGAACCGGTGCGCATGGAGCAAGCGCAGTAACCCCGGAGGGGTTAGCGACGTTCTCATCCCAGGGCGCGGCAGCCCGCCGCTGCGGCGCGCTCGCCCTCGGCCCTGCCTTGCTTGACAACCCCCGGGGGCCGCCCCTAAATGCCAGCTCCCATGCGCCAGCCGCGCGTTTCGGGGCCGTAGCTCAGATGGGAGAGCGCTGCAATCGCACTGCAGAGGTCAGGGGTTCGATTCCCCTCGGCTCCACCAACCTTCCACATCTCGCGCTGCCGACCACCATCTGACCTTGAGCTGCTGCGGGCTTTGATCAGCATCATGTGATGTTCTCGCGGCGTCCCGGTAGTCTACGTTCGATCTAGGAGAACGAACGGGAGACGTGGCATGCTGGACAAGACGGATACCAAAGCGGCGGCCCGCCGCAGCGTCGTCGTGCAAGGGTTCACCAACAGCGTCCTTGACCCGGAGGCCCCGATGCTGGGGCCGGTCGAAGATGGCGGGACGATCATTGCCAACACCGCTCCCGGTTGTTGGGGACCCATGATCACGCCACGTCTGCGCGGCGGGCACGAGGTTACCCAGCCTGTTTATGTCAACGGCGCCGAGCCCGGTGACGGTATTGCGATTCGCATTCGCGACATCACCGTCACCTCGATCGCAACGGCATCAGGACACGACTCGTCACCGTCCGGGTACTGCCTGGGCGATCCATACGTCGCCGCGCGCTGCCCGACGTGCGACGAGGTCTGGCCGGAAACGCATGTGGAAGGCATCGGGCAGGACGCGGTCATCTGCAACAAGTGCGGCAACCCGGTGAAGCCGTTCGAGATCGTGCACGGCTACACGGTGGTGTTCGATGAAACCCGGCAGGTCGGCGTGACGATGCCGAAAGCCGCTGCCGAAAAGATCGCCCGCAATGCGCATCACTATGCGGCCCTGCCGGATCAATCGGTGCAGCACCCGATCCTGACTTTCGCGCCCTCGGACATGCCGGGCGTCATGGTGCGCATGCGGCCCTTCCTCGGTCAGCTCGGCACAGTGCCATCCCTGGCGATGCCGGACTCGCATAATGCGGGTGACTTCGGAGCCTTCCTCGTCGGGGCGCCGCACGCGTATGGCATCACGGCCGAGCAGCTCGCCGAGCACAAGACGGACGGGCACATGGACATCGACGCCGTGCGTCCAGGGGCGATCCTGATTGCGCCGGTGAAGGTCAAGGGTGCCGGCGTCTACATGGGCGACATGCACGCCGGCCAGGGCGATGGCGAGATCGCCGGCCACACGATGGACGTGTCCGGCAGCGTCACGTTGCAGGTGGAGGTGCTGAAGAACTACCCGATCGACGGGCCGGTCCTGTTCCCGCTGCTCGAGGACTTACCGCCGCTGGCGAAGCCCTTCAGCGCCGAGGAGCGGACCAAGGCTGAACGGCTCGCGAAATCCTGGGGCATCGATGCGGTCGAGGAGCTCGCGCCGGTTTCGGTGATCGGCACAGCAGCCAACATGAACGCGGCGATTGACAATGGGCTGCAGCGGGCCGCGACCCTCCTTGGCATGACGGTGCCAGAGGTCCGCAACCGCGCGACGATCAACGGCGCCATCGAGATCGGCCGGGCGCCGGGCGTGATACAGGTGACGTTCCTCGCGCCCATGAGCCGGCTCGATGCGGTTGGTCTCGGGAAGTATGCGCGTGAGCAGTACAACCTCTGACGCGGCCTCATGAAAGACCCCGCCGCAGTCGCACGGCGGGGTCCCGATCCGAATGAGAGTGGGCGGTCGAAGACCCGTCAGGCCGAACCCATCCGCATGATCGCCAGCGCCATGGCCTGTGCGCGCGGCACAATCGAGTCCACCTCCAGGTATTCTTCCGGCGTATGCGCGGCGCCGCCGACGGGGCCTACGGCGCAGATGGTGGGGCAGCCGACGGCGGCGGTGAAGCCGGAGTCCGCGCATCCGCCCGCGAACTCGCCTTCGACAGCGAGGCCGGCATGTCGGGCGGCAGACTGATAGTGGGCAAACAGGGTTTCTGATGCCGGGGTCGGATTCAATGGCAGGAACTCGCCCTTGATCTCGAGTTTCGCCTTGGTTCCCGGCACGTAGCTCGACCCCACGATCTCCTCGATGGCCGCCATGGTCTTTGCCCGCTCCGGCGGGTCGACGTAGCGCAGATCGATCTCGGCCTCGGCCGATGGGGCGACCATGTTCACCGCCTCCCCGCCGCGGATGATACCGACGTTGAGCGTCGTGCCCTTGGCGAGATCGGTCAGCTTGTGAATGGCGATGATCTTGTGCGCCAGCTCGCCGATGGCGCTGATGCCCTTGTCGAAGTTGCCGCCGGAGTGCGCGGGCCGGCCTTCGATGGTCATGCGCATGAAGACGCCGCCCTTGCGGCCGGTGACGATGTTGCCGCTCGGCCGTCCGGGCTCGGAATTCAGCACGGCACGCGCCTCCCGGGCCGCGGCCTCGATGATGGGCCGGCACGCGGGCGAGCCGATCTCCTCGTCGCTGGTGATGAGGCCTACGACGGGGACCGGCGCACCGAACTTGCGGAAGGCAGCCAGCACGAAGGCGTTCATCACAAGACCCGCCTTCATATCCGAGACACCCGGTCCGTAGGCCCGGCCATTCTCGATGCGGAAGGGCCTCCGCGACGCCTCGCCCTTCGAAAAGACCGTGTCGCGGTGGCCCATCAGCAGAACCGGCTTCTCGTTCGTCAGCCGGTCGTCGAGGCGGATGTGGATGGCGTCTCCGAAGCGCTCGTTGGGCTCGCGCCGGGTCAGCAGGCCGTGCTCAGCGAAGAATTGCTCGAACCGGGTGCCGACCGCGTCGACGCCTGCCTTGTCGTAGCTGCCGGAGTCGATGTTCACCACATCGCGCAGCAACTCGATCATGGCGTCCTTCTGTTCGGCCAGCCATGCCGTAACCTGCGCCTCGCGCTCGGAGACTGTCATTGGGTGCCCCATTGGTTGGTATGACGTGGGGCATTGTAGAGCATTCCGGCCGCGGCAGGCGATGGCCAGCTTGCCTCGGCGTCTAGAGCAGAATTGCAACGGTCATCCCGGCGCTTGTCGCCGGGATCCACCGAACCACAGGCTTCGGCGTTCGCGGATAGACGGATCCCGGGCACAACCGATTCCAGCTGATGTCGTGTGGAAGCGGCCTCAGACGCCGCGGCCCTCGAAGAACTCTTTCACGCGGGTGAAGAAGCCGGCGCTTTCGGGGCTGGTGTCCTTGTGGCTCTCGCGCTCGAATTCCTCGAGCAGCTCGCGCTGGCGCCGGGTCAGGTTCTTGGGTGTCTCGACCTGCACCTGGATGTACATGTCGCCCATGGCCTTCGAGCGCAGGACCGGCATGCCCTTGCCCTTGAGGCGGAACTGCTTCCCGCTCTCCGTGCCTTCGGGGACCTTCACGCGCGTGACGCTGCCCTCGACGGTGGGCACCTCGATCTGGCCGCCCAAGGCAGCAGTGCACATCGAGATCGGCACCATGCAGAAAATGTCGGCGCCATCGCGCTGGAAGAACTCATGCGGCTTGATCGACAGGAAGATGTAGAGGTCGCCGGCCGGTCCGCCGCGCAGCCCGGCCTCCCCCTCGCCGGCGAGGCGGATGCGCGTACCATCCTCGACGCCCGCCGGGATGTTCACGGACAGAGTGCGCTCGCGCATGACCCGCCCGGACCCGGAGCAGTTGGGGCACGGATCGTCGATCACCTCGCCGCGGCCCTGACAGCTCGGGCAGGTGCGCTCGATGGTGAAGAAGCCCTGCGACGCGCGAACCTTGCCGAAGCCGGCGCATGTGGGGCAGGTCGAAGGTTTGGTGCCGGGTTTTGCTCCGGACCCGGAGCACTTGTCGCAGGCCACGCTGGAGGGAACACGGATTTGCGCCGTCTTGCCCGAGTAGGCCTCCGCCAGGGTGATCTCGAGGTTGTACCTTAGATCGGCGCCCCGTTCGCGTCCGGTCCGCTGCCGGCCGCGGCGGCCGCCCATGAACTCTCCGAACAGATCGTCGAAGATGTCCGACATGGAGGCGGCGAAGTCCGGCCCGAAGCCGCCGGCGCCACGCCCGCCGCCATCGAACGCGGCATGGCCGAACTGATCGTAGGCTGCACGCTTCTGGGGATCTTTCAGTGTCTCGTAGGCTTCGGCGATCTCCTTGAAACGCTGCTCGGCAGTCTTGTCTCCCGAGTTGTGGTCAGGATGGCACTCCTTGGCCAGCCGCCGGAAGGCGGATTTGAGTTCCTGCTCACTTGCGTTTCTGGATACGCCGAGAACGTCGTAGTAGTCGCGCTTGGCCATTTACGGACGCCCGCTTCTCGTGCCGCCTGCGGGGTGGCGACTATCGTCCCCCGCGTGACGGACAAGACCCCCGCCGATCTGGCATGTGGGAGCCCTAGGCTCACCTACACAGCACGCTACGGCGAGGGCCTTTTTTGCTGCCCCTGTCCGGCCCGGATCAGGCCGAATCCTTCTTGTTGTTGTCTTTGACCTCTTCGAACTCGGCGTCGACGACGTTCTCGGCCCCGGGTTCGCTCGGCTTGCCCTCGCCTTCGGCAGCACCAGCCTCAGCCGCGCCGGGCTGCTGGCCGCCGTAGACAGCCTCGCCGATCTTCAGCGCCGCCTGAGCCAGCGACTGGGTCGCCGACTTGACCCGCTCGAGGTCGTCGCTTTGCGCCGCTTCTCGGGCCGCCGTGACCGCCGCTTCGACATCGGTCTTGACGGCTGCCGGAACCTTGTCGCCGGCATCGGCGACGGAGCGCTCCGTGGAGTGAACCAGCGCCTCAAGGTGGTTCTTCGCCTCGACCAGCTCACGCCGCTTCTTGTCCTCGCTGGCGTGGGCCTCGGCTTCCTTGACCATCCGCTGGATGTCATCATCGCTGAGGCCGCCGGAGGCCTGGATGCGGATCGACTGCTCCTTGCCGGTCGCCTTGTCCTTCGCCGAGACGTTGACGATGCCGTTGGCGTCGATGTCGAACGTCACCTCGATCTGCGGCACGCCACGCGGTGCCGGCGGGATGCCGACCAGGTCGAAGGTGCCGAGGTGCTTGTTGTCGGCCGCCATCTCGCGCTCGCCCTGGTAGACCTTGATGGTCACCGCTGTCTGGCCGTCCTCGGCGGTCGAGAACACCTGGCTCTTCTTGGTCGGAATGGTCGTGTTGCGGTCGATGAGCCGCGTGAACACGCCGCCCAGCGTCTCGATGCCGAGCGACAGCGGCGTCACGTCGAGCAGCAGCACGTCCTTGACTTCGCCCTTGAGGACGCCGCCCTGGATCGCAGCACCGACGGCGACCACCTCGTCCGGGTTGACGCCCTTGTGCGGCTCCTTGCCGAACAGCTCCTTCACGACCTGCTGCACGCGCGGCATGCGCGTCATGCCGCCGACGAGGACCACCTCGTCGACCTCAGCGGCCCTCAGCCCGGCATCCTTCAGGGCCTGTTCACAGGGGCCCCGGGTCCTGGCAATCAAATCATCGACGAGGCTTTCCAGCTTGGCGCGGGTGAGCTTCATCGTCAGGTGCTTGGGACCGGACTGGTCCGCGGTGATGAACGGCAGGTTGATTTCGGTCTGCGCAGCGGACGACAGCTCGATCTTGGCCTTCTCGGCCGCTTCCTTCAGGCGCTGCAGCGCGAGCTTGTCGCCCCGCAGGTCGATCCCGTTCTCCTTCTTGAACTCGTCGGCGAGATAGCTGACGAGCTTCATGTCGAAGTCTTCGCCGCCGAGGAAGGTGTCGCCGTTGGTGGACTTCACCTCGAACACGCCGTCACCGATTTCGAGAATCGAGATGTCGAACGTGCCGCCGCCGAGGTCGTAGACCGCGATCGTCTTGCTGTCCTTCTTCTTGTCGAGTCCGTAAGCGAGCGCGGCCGCCGTGGGCTCGTTGATGATGCGCAGCACCTCGAGGCCGGCGATCTTGCCCGCGTCCTTCGTCGCCTGGCGCTGGGCGTCGTTGAAGTAGGCCGGAACGGTGATGACCGCCTGCGTCACGGCGTGACCGAGGTACGCCTCGGCGGTCTCCTTCATCTTTTGCAGAATGAAGGCCGAAATTTGCTGTGGAGAATACTGCTTGCCGTCCTTGGTCGCGACCCAGGCGTCCCCGTTCGAGCCCTTGGCGATGCCGTAGGGGACGAGGCCCTTGTCCTTCTCCACCATCGGGTCCTCGTAGCGGCGCCCGATGAGGCGCTTGATGGCGAAAAAGGTATTCGACGGGTTCGTGACGGCCTGACGCTTCGCCGGAAGGCCGACGAGCCGCTCTCCATCCTCAGTGAACGCGACAACCGATGGTGTTGTGTTCATGCCTTCGGCGTTGACAATGACCTTCGGCTGACCGCCTTCCATCACGGCCACGCACGAGTTCGTCGTTCCGAGGTCAATTCCAATCACTTTCGACATGTCGGCCTGTTCCTCTCTCATTTTCGGCTGACCGCCCGGACCCGCACTGCGGCGTCCGGCAACGCCCCCTTCCCTTAGGGGTTGGTGAGACGGCCCCCTGGAGCTCTTTGCAATGGGTCAGCGGGTATATAAGCGGGGGTGATTGGGGCTGCAACGGCAGTGCGTGACCCGTTTGTTACAAAAATGGCGAACTTGCGTTCGGATAGGGTGATGGTCCGGCGCGCTCGCGTTGCAGACGCGCCGCAGACACCGTGTCCATTCACAGATCGCGACGAACAGGTCTGAAATGATACCGAGCGGCTTCAGGCATCTCCCCGGCTATTTCGACGCACAGCGTCAGGCCGAGTTGCTGCGCGAGGTCGACGACGTGGTGCATTGGGCGCCGTTCTACCGGCCGGCCATGCCGCGGAGCGGCAAACCGCTGTCGGTCGAGATGACCAACGCGGGTGAGTTGGGCTGGGTTACGGACAAGGAGGGCGGCTATCGGTACCAGCGATTTCATCCCGGTACGGGTGAGCCATGGCCAGCCATTCCGGACATGCTGATGCGCCTCTGGCAGGACGTGGCTGACTATTCCGCTCCACCGGAAGCTTGCTTGATCAACCATTACGGTCCGCATGCGAAGCTCGGCAGCCACGTCGATGCGGACGAGGAGGACACGCTGGCGCCGGTGGTGTCGGTTTCGCTCGGCGACGACGCCACCTTTCACATCGGCGGACTCAAAAGGTCGGATGCGAAAACAAGGCTGGTTCTGCGATCCGGTGACGTCGTTGTGCTCGGCGGCTCGGCGCGCCTCGCCTATCACGGAGTCGACCGCATTCTGCCCGGGACGTCCAGCCTCGTCCCGGGAGGCGGCCGCATCAACCTCACATTGCGGCGGGTGACGCAGCCGGCAGCTTGATGGCGATCAGGACTGCGGTTGACCGCCGTCGTCGCCCGAAAACTCTGCCCCATTTCCGGCGGGGCCGGTGTCCTGCTGGACGTTCTCCGTCTCCGGGGCAGTCGCTTGCGCCTGCTGCTCGGCAGGCTTTTCTGCCGGCTGCTGCTTGGGACCGCCCTTGGCCACCACGACCATGGACGGCCGCAACACGCGATCCTCGATCGTGTAGCCCTGCTGGAAGACCTGTACGATCGTACCGGTCGGCACGTCGGGGTTCTGCTGCTCCATGACGGCATCGTGGAGGTGCGGATTGAACGGCTGGCCCTGCGCGTCGATGCGCTTTACGCCATGCCGCTCGAGCACATTGAGGAACTCGCGCTCCATCATCGCCACGCCGTCGACCAGCCCCTTGAGCGTCGAATCCTGTTCGGCCGCCCCTGCGGGCACGGCGGAAATCGCCCGCTGAAAGTTGTCGGCGAGGAGAACGATGTCCCCCGCGAACTTGGTGACCGCGTACTTTGCGGTATCCGCCTTTTCTCGCTCGGCCCGCTTGCGGATGTTGTCCATCTCCGCGTGAGCTCTGAGCAGGCGGTCCGTCAAATCGGCAATCTGGGCTTCCAGCTCCGCTACCCGGGTATCGGGGCTGGGTGTGTCCGCGCCTGCAGCTTCTGCGGGGTCGGCCGCTGTGGCAGCCTCCGTGCCAGCGTTCTGCTGCTGCTGATCGGCTTCTGGACCGTCAGCCGCAGCCGAGCTGCTCTCGTTCGCGCCAGCCTGCGGCTGATTGTCCTGCGCAGCTTCCGGCTTCTGCTCCTCGGGCTGGGCTGCCTGTTCTTCTGGGCTAGGCTTTGCGCTCATGAGTCCTCGGAATCTGTTCTGGAGAGCATACAAATCTCGAGGCGGGCGAGAGTTGCCCGCCTCAGCGAATTCGCCGGTATGATGGGTCGAGGCAGAGAAAAATCAAGTGAGCAGCCGGCCGACCAGCCTGGCGGTGTAGTCGACCATAGGGATGATGCGGGCATAATTGATGCGGGTCGGCCCGATGACGCCGAGCACACCGACGATCTTGTGCGACTTGTCCTGGAAGGGCGCAACGATCAGCGACGAGCCGGAGAGCGAAAAGAGTTGGTTCTCCGATCCTATGAAGATGCGCACGCCCTCGGCCCGCTCAGCTAACCCCAAGAGCTGGATGAGGTCCCGCTTGGTCTCGAGATCCTCGAAGAGCTGCCGGATGCGCTCCAGCTCCTCGATGGCCGTGAGGTCCTTCAGCAGGTTGGACTGGCCACGGACGATGAGGTTTTGCCGGTCACCGAGGGAGCCGGACCATTCCGCCAGACCAGCCTTGATGACCTTTTGCGTAAGGGCATCGAGCTCCGCTCTGGCGCTGGCGACCTGCTGCTCGATACGGGATCGAGCCTCGTCCATCGAAAGCCCGCGCACGTGCGCATTGAGGTAGTTCGCCGCCTCGACCAGAGCTGATGGCGGCAGGCCAGGGGGCAGCGAGATGATGCGGTTCTCGACCGTCTGATCGTCGCCGACGAGGACCACCAATGCGCGGCCGGGCTCCAACGGCACGAATTCGATGTGCTTCAGCCGGCTCACCTGCTTTTCGGCGAGCACGACGCCGGCACAGTGCGACAGGCCGGAGATCATCTCCCCGGCTTCGGCCAGGAGCTGCTCGATCGACTTGTTTCGCTTGAAGGCGATCTGAGACTGGATCTGCTTTCTTTCTTCCTCGGTGAGATCGCCCACCTCCAACAGGCCGTCGACGAACAGCCGCAGGCCCACGTGCGTCGGCAGGCGTCCGGCAGACGTATGTGGAGCGTAGATGAGTCCGAGCTGCTCCAGGTCGGACATGACGTTGCGCACCGAGGCCGGCGACAGCGTCATCGGCAGGTTGCGCGAGATGTTGCGCGAGCCGACGGGTTCGCCGGTCTCGAGATAGGTCTCGACAATCTGACGGAATATGGCGCGAGAGCGCTCGTTGAGCTTGTTCAGCTCGCTAATGGTTCCTGTCATGGTTCTCGTTGAAGGTGTCTAGCTTCCACCAACAACCTTGCACACGAATCTAGGCGCAGCCGGGCCGGCTCGTCAAATGCTGCGCGAATTGCAGTTGAACGGCGGCCAGTGCTCGCCTAGTTTGCCGCGCCAAGGGTTGGCCGGCGGTCGGCTGGCCTGCTCCTGCAACCCAGAAAACATCGTCATGCGACCGTCAAAACGCAAGCCAGACGAACTACGCCGCGTCTCATTCGAGCGCGCCGTCTCCATGCACGCGGAAGGCTCGTGTCTGATCAAGTTCGGGCACACACATGTGCTGTGCACGGCAAGTCTGGAGGAGCGGGTGCCGCCGTGGCTCAAAAACCAGGGGCGAGGCTGGGTGACGGCCGAGTACGGCATGCTGCCTCGCGCCACCACCGAGCGCACGCGGCGTGAGAGCACGGTGGGGCACCCCTCGGGGCGGACGCAGGAGATTCAGCGGCTGATCGGGCGGGCGCTGCGCTCCGTTGTCGATTTGCAGAAACTCGGCGAGCGCCAGATCTCGATCGACTGCGACGTGCTGCAGGCCGATGGCGGCACCCGCACGGCTGCCATCACCGGGGCCTGGGTGGCCCTGCACGACTGCATCCAGTGGATGCGGGCACGCGACATGGTGGGCGAAGGCGTGCTCAAGGACCAGGTGGCCGCCGTTTCTGCAGGGCTTTACGAAGGCATGCCCGTTCTCGACCTCGACTATGCCGAGGATTCCGAGGCCGATGCCGATGCCAACTTCGTCATGACAGGCAGAGGCGGCATCGTCGAGGTGCAGGGCACGGCCGAGAAGGAGCCGTTCAGCCAGGAACGGTTCGACGAGCTGATGGCACTCGCCCGCAAGGGCATCAAGGAGCTGGTGGCGCTGCAGCAACTGACGGTGGCATAAGTCTACCCCGCCGTCATCCCGGACGACGAGCCGCCCTTCAGCGGCGAGGCGCCAGAAGTGCCGAAGGCTCAACTCGAATTCGCGTCCGGCAGTTGGTGTGGGGCGCCTAGAGGGCGGAGGCATGGTACCGGCAGGGGTTCTGGAAACCGTTCTCTACGTGAACGATCTCGACGCCGCGGAGGGCTTTTACCGCGACGCGCTCGGCATGGAACCCTTCTCCAAGGCGCCCGGGCGGCAGCTCTTCTATCGCTGCGGCAATCAGGTCCTGCTGCTGTTCAATCCTGAGGCGACCTCGAGGCCGCCGGCTCCGATCGCCCTGCCCGTGCCGCCGCACGGTGCGGCCGGTCCAGGGCACGTCTGCTTTCGCGCCAGCGCCGACGAGATCGAGCGGTGGCGGAAGCGCCTCATCGACCACGGCGTTGCCATCGAGGCGGACTTCGAGTGGCCAGGCGGCGGCCGTTCCATCTATTTCCGCGACCCCTCGGGCAACTGCCTCGAATTCGCCGAGCCGCGCATCTGGGGCCTCGACTGATGCGGAAGCTGCAGAAGGGTACGCGGCTTGTCGTGGCCAGCCATAATCCCGGCAAGCTGCGGGAGATTGCTGATCTGGTCGGGCCTTATGGGCTGGATGTCGTCTCTGCCGGTGAGCTGAACCTGCCTGAGCCGGAAGAGACCGAGACCACCTTCGCGGGCAATGCGCGCCTGAAGGCGGTGGCTGCAGCTGCCGGTTCAGGTTTGCCGGCCCTGTCGGATGACTCCGGGCTGGAAGTGGCGGCGCTCGAGGGGCAGCCAGGCGTCTACTCCGCGCGGTGGGCTGGTTCGGAAAAGGACTTCAGCGCCGCCATGAAGCGGGTCGCGGACGAGCTCGACGCGGCGGGTGCTTGGCGGGAGCCCGGGCCGCGCGCCAATTTCACCTGCGCCTTGTGCCTTGCGTGGCCGGACGGGGAGGCGCACATCTTCGAGGGAAAGGTATTCGGCCGGCTCGTGTGGCCGCCGCGCGGCACCCGGGGCTTCGGCTACGACCCCATGTTTCTGCCGGACGGCGAGGCCCTGACGTTCGGCGAGATGGATCCGGCAAAAAAGCATGCAATCAGTCACCGCGCCCGGGCCTTCGCCCTCTTCGTCAACGCCTGCCTCGACGGTACGCAATCCTGACGAGGCAGGCTTCGGGGTCTACATCCACTGGCCCTTCTGCGCGTCGAAGTGCCCCTACTGCGACTTCAACAGCCACGTGCGCGTCGGCGGCGTCGACGAGCCGCGCTTCCTCGCTGCGTTCCAGCGGGAGCTGCGCACCACGCGCGAGCGGGTCGGCCCGCGCAGGGTCACCAGCATCTTCATCGGCGGCGGCACGCCGTCCTTGATGCAGCCCGCGACGGTTGGCGGCATTCTCGATGAGATTGCCCGCCTCTGGCGGGTCGATCCCGGTGCCGAGATCACACTCGAAGCCAACCCGTCGAGCGTCGAGGCGGGCCGGTTTCGCGGTTATCGCGCGGCGGGCGTGAACCGCGTATCGCTTGGCGTGCAGGCATTACGGGATACCGATCTGAAGCAGCTCGGACGCCTGCACACGGTCGCTGAAGCCAAGGCTGCCGTCGCGGTCGCCAGCGGCACGTTCGAGCGGTTCAGCTTCGACCTGATCTATGCGCGCTCCGGGCAGACGCTGGAGGCCTGGCGGGCCGAGCTTGAAGAGGCGCTCGGTCTGGCTGGCGGACATCTCTCGCTCTATCAGCTCACGATCGAGGACGGGACGCCATTTGCCGCCTTGCATGCCGCTGGCAAGCTGCGCGTGCCGGATGGTGAGCGGGCGAGTGCGCTCTACGAGCTGACGAACGAGATCATGGCCGCGAACGGGCTGCCGGCCTACGAGATTTCCAATCATGCCCGGCCGGGCGAGGAAAGCCGGCACAACCTCCTCTACTGGCGCTACGGCGAGTATGCTGGCATCGGCCCCGGTGCCCATGGTCGCCTGATCGTCGAAGGCGACCGGTTGGCGACGATGAACGAGCGCGCTCCCGAGCGCTGGGTGGAGGCCGTCGAGCAATCGGGGCATGGGCTGACTGCTGCCACGCCCCTGAAAAGGGACGAGCAGGCAGACGAAGCATTGCTGATGGGCCTGCGACTCGAAGAAGGTCTCGATCTCGACCGGCTGGAGCGCATCGGCAGAGTCCGTCCAAGCCCGGCGGCCGTCGCAGAGCTCGTTCAGCAGAACCTGCTGCTCACCTGCCAGGGCGGCCGCCGCATCAAGGCGACACCCACCGGCCGCATGGTCTTGAACGAGATCGTTCTTCGCTTGTCTGCGAGCTTCGCACCCAGCGCACCCGCCGAACTCGTCTGAAACAGCCTTATTCTGCCCCGAAGCTGGCAGTGGACAGACCACGGCCGGCAGCGTAAGCACAGCCGCCATGCTGAAGAAGCTTTACGACTGGACGATGGGGCTGGCGAGCCACAAACGGGCTCCGCGGGCGTTGTTCTGGGTGTCGTTCATCGAGAGCTCGGTCTTCCCGATCCCTCCCGATGTCATGCTGCTGCCCATGGTCCTTGCCCAGAGGCTGAAGGCGTGGGCTTACGCCAGCATTGCCACCGTCGGCTCCGTACTGGGCGGTGTCGCCGGCTATCTGATCGGGCTCTTTCTGTTCGATGTGCTCGGCAAGCCGCTGCTCGACCTATACGGCTATGGTCAGAAATTTGAGGAGTTCGCCAGCTATTACAACGAGCACGGCGCGCTCATCGTCTTCTTCTTCGGCGTGACGCCGTTTCCCTACAAGGTCATCACCATCGCCAGCGGGGTCACCCAGCTCAATTTCCTCGTTTTCGTGCTCGCCAGCATCGCGTCCCGCGGGCTACGGTTCTTCCTCGTCAGCGGCCTCCTCTACTGGTTCGGTCCGCCCATCCGCGACTTTATCGAGCAGAGGTTGGGGCTGGTGACGACCGTTTTCCTGGTGTTGCTATTCGGTGGGTTCGTCGCCCTGCGCTATCTCGTGTGAGTTGATGCCGTCACCGCTGTCCATGCCCGAGAGAGATTCGGCCTACAGATGGGGCGCGGCCGCCCTCTTTGCGGCAGCGGCGATCATCCTGGCAGCACTCGCCTTCGAGCACATCGGCGGCTATCGGCCCTGTCCGCTCTGCCTGCAGCAGCGCTACGCCTACTATGCCGGCATTCCGCTGCTGTTTGGCGCCCTCGTGCTGGTCAGCGCGGGCCAGCGGAAGCTGGCAGGTGTGGTCTTCGCCCTGGTTGCCGCGGGCTTCCTCGCGAATACGGGTCTGGCGATCTATCATGCTGGCGTCGAGTGGAAATTCTGGGCGGGCCCGGAGACGTGTCAGTTCGCCCTTGAACCCCTCGGTGCCGGCCCCGGCGGTCTCCTGAAGCAGCTCGAAAGCGTGCGGGTGATCCGCTGCGATGAAGCCCCGTGGCGCTTCCTGGGGCTGTCCTTTGCCGGCTGGAATGTCGTGCTGTCGCTGCTGCTGTCCCTCTCCGCGTTCACAGCCGCCCGCCTGAGCTGGCGGCCGGTCTGACAGCGCCGTCAAGCCGTTGCGGCGGTCCGTTCAGCGTTTTCCAGAGCTGAACAAACTCTCAGTGAAAAACCTTGTCTTGGCCCAAAACGTGTCACTGTGCGGCCACATGCCAACGGTTAAGTTTATACCGTTCGCGGAACACAGAAAGAACACAAGCGTTTTAGGTGAGGAGCGTAACCCCAGTGCACAGCGTATCTCGTACCGCTTCCTCCCGACTGCCGCTGCCGCGCTCCTTGTTCAAGCGTATCGCGCGGGATGCCAGCGTACCGGCATCCGGAGCAACGGCCGCAGAGTTCGCGAGGCTGTTGCCGCGATCGAGTACCAGTAGCGTTCCGTTGCGTTCCGTTGCGTCAGAGTATGGCACGACCCCAAGAAATGCGCTTCGCGGCGTGTTTCTCAAGCTCAAGCGAGCCGCAGCGGCGAGAAAACGTAAGCGTATCGCTGTGCGGCTCGCACAATCGGCGGATCAGTCGGCCCGGTCCAGGGAGTTTCTGGAAAGCAGCGTACCGCCAGTGTTCGGGAAAGTGCCCCGTGTCCCAGTGAGTCGGCGTCTGCAGTAACCGGTTTCGCGTCTGCAGTGAGTGGGTTGGCGTCTGCGTAAAGTTCGTGTCCTGCAGCAGGAGTTCTGCGTCTGCAGTGAAAGTGTCGGTATCAGTATCTGTTGTGTGAGGCGTTTGTGAGTATGCACGCAGTTGGTCAGGCCCGAGGCCCGTGGCTTCCGCTGCATGAGGTGGTCGGATCTGTGCTGAGAGAGCTGAGCAAGGAACGCAAAGCCCTCCAGGTGTCCGGAGCCGAAGCTGATCGGCGCAGAACCGAACCCTCACTGCCGGCGGAAAACTGAGGACAGAATTGGAGGCGAGCCCGCCTCCCGCGAGTTGGCAAGCACGCAGGACGTACGACTGCAGTCCCTCAAGGTGTCACATTGCACGGTCCCGCGTAGTGGTACCAGAGCGTCAAGCGTGTTTGCCGTCCTGATGGTCCGGCAATGAGCCGCGTCGAGATGTGAGGCAAGTCATGAATCGCAATTATATCAATCCGCTGCAGTGGCATTCCGCCATTGGCGTGGCGCGCCAGATCTGCGCGCGCGTTTTTCGCGACGGCGGTACGCCCGCCGATGCAGTCACTGCGTTCGGGCTCGATCACGTTGAAGGGATGAGCTGGAGCAAGGCAGTGGACGTGATTGCGGAACGGCTGTGTCTCCGCGATTCCCGAATGGCGGCCTGAGGCGGCCCCTTCCAAACCGAATTCCTGATGATCGGCTCTCGGCCCCGGCAAATGCCGGGGCGATTTTTTCGACCGGGTTGTCCGCCCTTCTATGGCTCGAGCTCGGTATCCCAGTAGAGATAGTCGAGCCAGCTTTCGTGCAGGTAATTGGGCGGAAACAGCCGCCCGTTGCGGTGCAGCTCGAAAACCGTCGGGCGATAGGGCGGCTGCATCGGACGCATGCCGGCCTTGTCGGGCATGGCGCCTCCCTTGGCCAGATTGCATGGGGCACAAGCCGTCGTGACGTTGTCCCAGCGGGTCTGGCCGCCGCGCGAGCGCGGAATCACGTGATCGAACGTCAGGTCTTCCCTGGCGCCGCAATACTGGCAGCTGAAGCGGTCGCGGAGGAAAACATTGAAGCGGGTGAAGGCGGGATAGAGAGCGGGCCGGACGTAGGTCTTGAGCGCAACGACGCTCGGAATGCGCATTTCGAAAGAGGGGCTGCGCACCGTCTTTTCGTACTCCGAGACGATATTCACCCGGTCGAGAAAAACCGCCTTGATCGTATCCTGCCAACTCCAGAGCGAAAGTGGATAATAGCTGAGTGGCCGGAAATCGGCGTTCAGGACCAGGGCCGGCATGGACTCCGGCGGTGTCACTGAGGCTGTCACGTCTGTGCTTCCCGCACTCTGCCCTTATTGGTTCGAGCAACGCACGTCGCACTCGCGCTAGGCCGGAATACTATAGCTGCATGTCGCTTCTGTGAAGTATGCGGAAATGCTCAATTCTGCCAAATGTGTTTGAGCCCCGACGAGGCAGGCGCTCGAGCGATCGTTGTCACTCAGCCGTTCAGCGCGTGAACCAGAAAATGGCCGGCAAGAGTCATTCCGATGGGATCGATGCCATGGCCGAGATCCGGGCGAATGTGCCATTCCACTGGCACCTGCGCCTGGGCCAAGGCTTCGCGGGTCATGTGCAGAGCGTCGATGGGGATAAGGTCGTCCTGTTCGCCGTGGATGAGTTGCACCGGTGGCCGGGCTTTCAAATCGGCGGAAAGGTGCTCCGGTCCTGCAATGAGCCCGGAGAAGCCGACGATTGCTGCGGGTGATGTTGCGCGCCGCAGGCCGACGTGAAGCGCCATCATCGTCCCCTGGCTGAACCCTACGAGCGCCAGTCTGCCCGGCGGGAGCTGATAACGGTCGAGCTCCGAATCGAGAAAGCGCTCGAGCACCGGGCCAGCGATGCTGACCCCGCGCCAAAGCTCATGGAGGTCGCGGAAGGTCAGCTCGAACCACTGGCGGGCGCTGAAGCCCGCCTCGGGCAGCGGGTCGGGCGCATCCGGGGCAACGAAGGCCACCGCTGGCAGCAACGCTTGCCACGCCTCGGCAAGCCCGATCAGGTCCGCTCCGTTGGCGCCGTATCCATGCAGAAGTACGACGAGCCCCGCCGCAGACTGGCTCGGCTCCAGGCGAGGTCCGTCAATATGTCGCATGGGGCTGTCGCTCAGAGAGGCGCGCCGGAGCGCCGGTCCTTGAGAATGGGATGGTAAGCCCACAGCAACCGTGCGGCCACGCCCCGCCACGGTCGCCAGCGCTCCGCCAGCTCCAGCAGCTCTGCGGAGCTGGGACGGTTGCCGAGACCCATGGCGCCTTCAGCCGCCACCTGCAGGGCGAGGTCACCTGCGGCGAATGCATCCCGTCGGCCGAGGCAGAACATGATGAAAATGTCGGCGGTCCAGGGGCCGATACCGGAAATCCGGGTCAGTTGCTCGTGAATGGCCTCGTCCGGCAGCGCGGCCAGCGTTTCGATAGCAAGCTCGCCCTCGGCGGCTGCCCGGGCCACGTTGCGCAAGGTCCGCATCTTGGGCATCGACAGGCCGGCGCTGCGCAACACCTCGTCATTCGCAGACAAGAGGGCTTCAGGACTGAGCGGCGAGATCGCAATCTCCAGCCGCGACCAGATCGCCGCCGCGCTTGCGGTCGAGAGCTGCTGACCGACGACGATGCGGGCGAGACCCTCGAACCCTGCCGGCCGCCGCCGCAGCGGCGGATCTCCCGTGATGTCATGAACTCGGCGCAGATGCGGGCACTTACGGCGCAGCGCACGCATTCCTGCACGGATGTCCTCGTCGGTGTCGATGATGCCCCCGCCCGCATCTGCCCGACTGCTGGAGTTCCGCAGCTTTGCCATTCCCGTTCGCTCGTGTGTTAGTTCTTGGGTTACAGCCAGCTTAATGGTTTTCGTATCGATGATGGAAATATGATCAAGCGGCGAAACGCTGTTTTCGCTGCGAGCGGTCTGCTTGCAGCATTTGAGGTCCATCACGCCGACCGTGTCGGCGAGGGCGGGCGTTGCCAATAGCCGGCGCCGATATGACGAGACCTGTTTTTCGCTTTGCGCCTAGCCCCAATGGCGAGCTGCACCTCGGCCATGCGCTATCGGCCCTGACCGGATTCGAGATGGCGCGCCGGCTCGGTGGCCGATTTCTCCTGCGGATCGAGGATATCGACGTCACCCGCACCCGGCCCGAGTATGTCGAGGCCATTTTCGAGGATCTGGCTTGGCTGGGGCTCGAATGGGAGGAGCCGGTCCTTCGCCAGTCGGAGCACTTCGACCGTTACCGTCTGGCTGCCGAAAAGCTCGAACGAATGGGCCTCCTGTATCCCTGCTACATGACCCGCGCGGAGCTCCGCGCATTCGCCACTGAGTTTCCCGGCCGCGTTGATCCGGACGGTGCCCCACGACTCACGCGCGCTGATCTCCGCATACCGGCACAGGAGCAGGCGCGCCGCCGTGCCGCCGGGCAGCCCTTCGCGCTGCGGCTCGATATGACCCGTGCACTGACCGTGCTGAACGAGATGACGGGAACCGCCGAGCTGTCATTTGCGGAAGTTGGGGTGGATGGCCGCACCATCCGGCGCATCCGCGTCCGGCCGGAGCGATGGGGCGATGTCATCCTCGTTCGCAAGGATGTTCCTGCGAGCTACCATCTGGCAGTGGTCGTCGACGACGCCCGCCAGGGCATAACCCATGTGTCCCGCGGGCTCGACCTGTTCGCGGCCACGGACGTGCATCGTCTGCTGCAGGCGCTGCTCGGCCTGCCCGAGCCGGTCTACCATCATCACCGGCTCATCACGGACGCCAGCGGGCGCAAGCTTGCCAAAAGTGCGCGCGACACCTCGCTCAGGGCGCTCAGAGCGGCTGGCCTCACGCCGCAGGATGTCCGGCGACTGACCGCTTTCAGCGACTGATCACGCGGGCGAGGGCGGCATGCATACGCTGCGGTGCCTCACGCCGGAGCAGCAGTTAAAGGTTCATTAACACTTATCAGCACCTACTCCGGCGACTGGAACTTTATCGATTCTCGAAGCATTTCCAGCGTGTATTCTTGCACCTTCAGGCCGTCCTTCAAATCCATTGCAGCATGATGTCTCTGCTTCACGACCTTGCACGCGAATACCAGGCGGCACTGGTCGGCTTCGGGCAGGTGTTTCTTGTGTCCGGTATGCTGGTCGCGCTCGGCTACTGGATGAAGGCGAGCCTGATGCGAAAGCTGGGAAGGCCAACCGCCAGCAAGCCGAAGCGGCGGCAGAGCAGCGCCCGCAAGGTGCCACCGAAGACCGCGGCCCCGAAGGCCATTTCTCAACAGCCCGCGTCTGGTGAGCCCGCTGCACCGCATCCGGCGCCCGCAGAGATCGTGCGCGTATCGCCGGAGTTGCATTCGCAGCGCGCAGCGGCGCCTGTGCGCCAGGTCTTTGCCCGCGGCGAGCTGGCGCGCGACTTGCACCAGCGTGCTCTGATTCGGCTCGAGTCAGCCGATTACGCGTTTCAGCGTCTCCTGCTGGACATTGCAGAGGTGATCTCGCTGCCGCAGACGCAGGAGCCCGGCGACTTTTCGCCGCCCCCCGCCCCTGCCGTGCCGGAGCAAGTGCGCAGGCTCGCAGCCTGATCGCTGTTCCCGCGCGCCCCAGCTGACTTGCGGGCAGCTGCCCTCGGCATCATTGACTTGGCCGTGGAGATCGGGGAACAGCAGCAGTCCGCACCAGCAAGCTCGCGGAGAGCCCCGCATGACAGTGCCAGAAGCGCACGACGCCTCGCCAAGGGCGGCGTGGCGTGCCACCGTTCTCACCCTGTTTCCCGAGATGTTTCCCGGTCCGCTCGGTCATTCGCTGTCCGGTCAGGCGCTCGCTTCAGGTGTATGGTCGCTGGCGACGCGGAATATTCGCGACTTCGGCATCGGTCGTCACAAGACGGTCGACGACCATCCGGCTGGTGGCGGCCCCGGCATGGTGATGCGCTGCGATGTGGCAGCGGCCGCCATCGATGCGGCCCGTGAAGTGGAGCCCGATGCTCCCCTCATCTATATGTCGCCGCGCGGGACGCCGCTCACCCAGGCAATCGTGCGCGAGCTGGCCGCAGGACCCGGTGTGATGGTGCTGGCGGGGCGCTTCGAGGGCCTCGACCAGCGTGTGCTCGACACGCGAGACGTCCGCGAGGTCTCGATCGGCGACTATGTGCTGTCGGGCGGCGAGCTTGCCGCCATGGTCCTGATCGATGCGTGCGTGCGTCTGTTGCCGGGCGTGGTCGGCGCACACGAATCGCTCTCCGAAGAGAGTTTCGAGGACGGTTTGCTGGAGTACCCTCATTACACCCGCCCGCGGGAATGGGAGGGGCGCTCCATTCCCGACGTGCTGCTCTCCGGTGATCACAAGCGGATCGCCGAATGGCGCCAGGCGGAGCGGCTCAGGATTACGCGCGACCGGCGGCCCGATCTGATCGCCAAGGCGGGCAAAAAGCCTTAACGAAATCCTAATGAAGCGAGAGTCGACAAGCGGGCGTGATTGCGTTATCTACCCGCGATCCGAATTCCCGAAATGCTGCCGCATGGGGTCGACGGTCCGCATTGTCGAGCCCGTGGCGCGCATTGTCACTCCGATCGAGGTCCTGCCATGAACGTCATCCAAGTGCTCGAGTCCGAGCAGATGAGCGCGATCACCGCTAAACGCGTGGTCCCCGAGTTCGGCCCGGGCGATACCGTCAAGGTGATGGTCAAGGTGATCGAGGGCGACAACGTCCGCACCCAGGCCTACGAGGGCGTCGTCATCGCACGGTCCGGCTCCGGGCTGCACGAGAGCTTCACGGTCCGCAAGATTTCCTACGGCGAGGGCGTGGAGCGCGTGTTCCCGATCTACTCGCCTTACATCGCGGACATCGAGGTGCTCCGCCGCGGCAAAGTGCGCCGCGCGAAGCTCTATTACCTGCGTGGCCGCCGCGGCAAGGCCGCACGCATCGTGGAGCGGACCGACGCCCGCGCCCGGCGCCTCAACGCAGCCTTCAAGGGCTTCAAGCGGCCGAAGGGTCAGCCGGACGATCTCAAGCAGATCAGCGGCATCACGCCCGAGCTCGAGGCGCAGCTCAAGAAGTACAACGTCATGCGCTTCGACCAGATCGCCGCGTTCTCGGATGAGGATATCAGCAACCTCGATGAGCTGCTGAAGCTCAATGGCCAGATCGAGCGGGATGACTGGGTCGGCCAGTCAAATCGCCTGATGGCCGAGGCTGCCGCTGCCGAAGTGCCCGCCGAGGCCGAAGAGGGCAAGCAGGAGAGCGCCTGAGGCAATCCGCAACGGTCACGCGAAATTGCAAGCCCGGCCATTCGGCCGGGCTTTTCATTTGAGTTCAGGCAGATGGGCCGTGGGCGGCCAGGAACGACAGCACGTGCGGATGGAAGTTCTCTGGAGCCTCCGCGTGCAGCATATGTGAGACACCCGGGATCACGATGAGCTCGGACCCGGCGATCTCGCGATGAATCACTTTCGCCGCCGCCGGCGGTGTCGACGGATCCTCAGCGCCGACGATGACCCTGGTGGGCAGCTTGATCTCGCGAAGCCGCTCCGTGATGTTGAGATCGCGGATGGCATGGCACCAGCCCGCATAGCCCTTGGGCGGCGTCGACAGCATCATCTCCTTCAGCCGGGCCACGACCTCAGGTTTCGACGTCATCGTGTCGGGCACCACCCAGCGGGCGATGGCGCCGTCGACGAGACTGCTCAGGTCGCCGGTCGCAGCGACGCGGATGCGCTCATCCCAGAGCGGGACGGCTTGGCTGGGAACTGCGCTGGTGGTCGAGACCAGGCACAGAGATTGAAACCGGTCCGGGTGCAGGAACCCCAGGTACTGACCAACCATGCCGCCCATGGAGAGGCCGAGAAAGTGGGCCCTGTCGATACCAAGGTGGTCGAGCAGGCCGACGATGTCCGCCGCAAGCGTCTCAAGGGCGTAGGGCCCTTCGGGGGCCTCCGTCTGGCCGTGGCCGCGGGCATCCATCCTGATAACCCGGTACGTCGGTTCCAGTGCGGCAGTCAGGGCATCCCAGGTCGCAAGATTGGTGGCGAGCGGATGGTGCAACACAACCACTTGGGCATCCGGTCGGCCCGACACGTCATAGTTCATCTCGATGCCATTGATCTTCGCGCGCACGAGCACCTCCTGTTGCGTCTTCCTTTGAACGGTGCCGGCGATCCTATCACGCATGGCCGGGAGGGATGCCATAGGCGCGAGCTTAGGCATCGCGCTGATGGAGCCACGAACGGATCTGAACAGGGGCCGCCGTCTCGCCCGCTACTTCGTCAGCCCAAGTGCCCGCGACACGGAGCTCCAGCCACGGACGAGCGGACCCATGG
>JAWLCO010000057.1:0-22215 GCA_041687075.1 Hyphomicrobiaceae bacterium
CCCGGCACCCCCCCCCATCACCCCCCCCTGGGGGGGGGGGGGGGCGCGCCGGCCGGCGCGCGGGTGGGGTGGGGCCACGGAGCAGGCGTCGGCATTTCGAGCACCGCCACCCCCACCCCCTCCCCGCAAGGGGGAGGGGAGCAGGTGTGCAGGTAGTTTCGTCGTGCTTTGAACGGGCGCACTGGCGGGATTCAATCGGATATTCGGCACGATGCCCCAGGTCATGGAATCCGCATCCCCCGAACTGGCGGCCACGAGGCACGCCCCTCCATGGCCCTCCCCTTGACGGGGAGGGCGGCGCGCCGGCAGGCGCGCGGGTGGGGTGGGGCCACGGAGCGGGCGTCGGCATTTCGAGCACCCCCACCCCCAACCCCTCCCCGCAAGGGGGAGGGGAAATCCTTCGCGGAGGGGGCGTTTGGGCGCTCCGCGAATGCGACACTTGAGGAGAGAATGCTCAGCAGCTCGTCCGCGCGGCAGGCTGAGGTGTGCTGGGCAAGCGTTCGCTCACGGGCGGCGTTGGCGATGCGGGCCAGTTCACCATCGGTGAGATCCAGCGCTGCCAGCACATCGTCGGCGCCGTCTGCCAGCAGGATTTCACTGCCCGGCGTGAAGAACGTGTCGAGGCCCGGCCATACGTCGGAAATGATGGCGGCACCGCAGGCAGCGGCCTCGAACAGCCGGCCGGAGGGGCACCAGCCCATGTCTGCCATGGCGCGCCGGGTGACGTTCAGGGTCAGCCGCGAGGAGGAGAAGAAGGCCGGGTGCTCCGACGGCGGCAGGTGGCGGACGAAGTAGATGTTCTCGGACCAGGGAAAGTCCGTCGGGTATTGCGCGCCGCCGATCAGGAACCGCTTCCCGGGCCGCTTCCTCGCCGGGGCCATCAGCAGTGCCTCGAGCGTTCCTTGCCGGTCGGCGGCGTAGGTGCCGAGGTAGGAGAGGTCTGCTCGGTAATGCTCGGCCGGCGCTACCGGCTGATGCACGTCAGGATCGACGTGGCCGTACAGCGGCACCACCTGCCGCGCGCCGAGGCGCATGCGCAACTCGTCGACAGCCCGGCCGCCGGTGTAGCTCAGCACGAGATCGAAGTCGCAGAGCCCGCGGGGGCCGATGTAGTCCACCGGCTCCCCTTCGTCGAGCCGGGCCAGCGTTACAGGCGTATCGAGATCGTAGAAGACGGAACGGCCGCGAGCGGCTTCGTGCATCAGCTCGGCCGCGGCGATGCCGTCGTGGCAGTAGGAGGTGACGATCCCCGCATCGGCTTCCCTCAGGATGGCAGCAGCCTTGGCACGCACGTCTTCCCAGTGGGAATAAAGGATGATGTCGGCGCCGGGAATGTCGGTCAGGTCGCGGTCATTGGCATAGTAGGGCTCATCGCGCTCGAAGAAGCTCACCCGGCACCCGCGCCGCGCAAGCGCCCGGACGAGCCCGCGCCACAGGGTCGCGTGACCGTTCCCCCAGGAGGAGGTGATGGTCAGACCGAAGATGGCGAGCCGCATCAGCCCGCCTCTCCATGGGCAGCCAGTCGCGCCCCGTCCTCGCTGATGGTCAGCTGGAGGACGCCTGCCGGCGGAATGTCCACCTCGGCATAGGAATCGAGAGGACGGCCTTGGCAGGTGAGCACGGCCGTCCGGATCACCTCGGCATGGCTGACGAGCACGATCCGTTCGCCCGGATGCGCAGCGTGCAGGCGTGCCAGATAGCGCGCGATCCGCTCCTGGACCTCGCTCATGCTCTCACCCTCCGGCGGGCGGGCGATGCTGCGCAACATATTCCAGAAGTTCCAGCTGCCGTCGTGTGCGAGCTCCTCGAAGCTGAGACCCGTCCAGGCGCCGACATCGACCTCGTCGAGGGCGAAGGAGATCTCGAGGGGAACGGACGCCGCGCGGGCAATAGCGCTGGCGGTCTGGATGGCCCGCTCCCGGGGACTGGTATGCACGCGCGAGATATTCTGCTCGCCAAGCTGGCGGGCGAGCCGGTGCGCCTGCTCGAAGCCCTCAATGCTGAGTGGCACGTCGGGCATGCGGCCTACGAGAACCCGGTCGAGCAGATCATGAGCGGCATGCCGCACGAAGAGAATCGTGGTCGGGGCGAGCGGCGCGGTGCGGCGAGGCACGTACCGGCTGCGCTCGTTCCGGCGGTTGGCCGGGCGAAACGATCTCGCGTGCAGGAGGCCAGGACTCATCTCATGCTCCGATCCCTCCCCACCAGTCGGACGCCATTCTTTCTCGTTGGAAGCACAGGCCAAATAGGCCGTGATCAGCCTAGCGAACGCGAGGAGAGCTGGATTGGTTCCGGCCGGGCCCGGTCTGCTTGCCGGGCGTGGTTTACATTGCGGGTCGCCCTCTGCGGCCCGCCGCCAATCGCCCGCCTGCGACGTTCGGCCCGCTCGCCTGGGGCCCCTGTCGACACCAGATGCACGCGTGACTGTTGCACGCCCGCCGCTCGTGCGTTACGAGCGTGCACCGGTGCCTCACTTCACCGGCACCGCACGCAGGATGATCCGACCATGAGCCCGCTCCTTTTGGACTATCTGCCGCTCGCGGTGTTCATTGGCGTCGCGCTGTTCATCGGTGTCGCGCTGATGGCTGCTCCGTTCCTGGTGGCGATCCGCAACCCGGATCCGGAGAAGGTTTCGGCCTACGAGTGCGGCTTCAACGCCTTCGACGACGCGCGCATGAAATTCGACGTGCGCTTCTACCTGGTCTCGATCCTCTTCATCATCTTCGACCTCGAGGTCGTGTTCCTGTTCCCCTGGGCGGTAGCCTTCGGGGACATCGGCACATTCGGGTTCTGGTCGATGGTCGCGTTCCTGGGCGTGTTGACGGTCGGCTTCATCTACGAGTGGAAGAAGGGAGCACTCGAATGGGATTGATCAAGCCCCCCACGCCTGTGTTCGAGAAGCCGCGTGAGGGCGGCGGCACGGGGCTCGTCACCCCCAGCGATCCGTATTTCGAGCAGATCTCGAACGAGCTGGCCGACAAGGGCTTCATCGTTACCGCAACAGACGACGTCATCAACTGGGCGCGTACGGGCTCGCTGATGTGGATGACGTTCGGTCTGGCGTGCTGCGCCGTCGAGATGATGCAGATGTCGATGCCGCGCTGGGACGCCGAGCGCTTCGGCTTTGCCCCGCGTGCCTCGCCGCGCCAGTCGGACCTGATGATCGTTGCGGGCACGCTGACCAACAAGATGGCGCCGGCTCTGCGCAAGGTCTACGACCAGATGCCGGAGCCGCGCTACGTCATCTCCATGGGAAGCTGCGCCAACGGCGGCGGCTATTACCACTATTCCTACGCGGTCGTGCGCGGGTGCGACCGTATCGTCCCGGTCGACGTGTACGTGCCCGGCTGCCCGCCGACGGCGGAGGCGCTGCTCTACGGCATGCTCCTGCTGCAGAGGAAGATCCGCCGCACCGGCACGATCGAGCGCTGATCGAGCCGCGGCAGCCGGAGGGGGAGAAAGGTCACAATGGCGGCTGAGAACGACTCTCTGCACGAGCTGGGTGAATACCTGGAAGGCAAGCTCGGCGCAGCCCTGCAGCAGTGGCACGTCCGGCTCGGGGAACTCACCCTGTTCGTCGACGCCGGGCAGATCGTGCCGGTGCTGAAGCTGCTGCGTGACGATGGGCGTTGCCGATTCGAGATCCTGATCGACCTGTGTGGCGTCGACTGGCCGGCTCGCGAGAAGCGCTTCGACGTGGTCTATCACCTGCTGTCGCCACGGCTGAACCAGCGTATCCGGGTGAAGATCGAGGCCGGCGAGGACGCCCCGGTTGCGAGCGCCGTGGACGTCTTTCCCTGTGCCAACTGGTACGAGCGTGAGGCCTACGACCTCTACGGGATCCTGTTTGCCGGCCATCCCGACCTGCGCCGCATCCTCACCGACTACGGCTTCCAGGGCTTCCCCCTGCGCAAGGATTTCCCGCTCAGCGGCTATGTCGAGGTGCGCTACGACGACGAGCAGAAGCGGGTGGTCTACGAGCCCGTGAAGCTGACCCAGGAGTTCCGGGATTTCGACTTCGAGAGCCCCTGGGAGGGGACTGGGCGGATTTTGCCGGGAGATGAAAAAGCCAGGAGCGAATAGCGAATGGCGAATGGCGAATAGGGGAGCAGGCCGGCACGTGAGCGAAATCGGACAGAATTCCGAGTTTACGATTCGGTCCTACAAAGATCTCGTGGTTTGGCAGAAGGCGATGGATGTTGCTGTATCCTGCTACCAGCTTACGTCCGAATTCCCCCAGGATGAGGCTTACGGGCTGACGGCTCAAATCAGGCGTGCAGCTGCATCGATCGCTGCCAATGTCGCTGAGGGACACGGGCGCGAAAACACCGGCTCGTTTATCCAGTTCCTGCGGGTCGGTCAGGGTTCGCTCAAGGAACTCGAAACGCACTTGATGCTGGCTGAACGGGTGGGCATCGTCCCAAAGGCATCGATGGATCCGCTGCTGGCTGAATGCGAGAGCATCGGTCGTATGCTGCGATCTCTTATCAGGTCCTTGCAGCAAAAGAGCTGATCGAACCAAGACGAAAACCCTATTCCCCATTCGCTATTCGCCATTCGCTCGAGAAACCAATGCCCGAAACCGACATCCGCCCCTTCACCATCAACTTCGGCCCGCAGCACCCGGCGGCACACGGGGTGTTGCGTCTCGTGCTCGAGCTCGACGGCGAGGTCGTCACGCGCGTCGATCCGCACATCGGCCTCCTGCATCGTGGCACCGAGAAGCTGATCGAGACGCGCACCTATCTGCAGAACATCGGCTATTTCGACCGGCTCGACTACGTGGCGCCGATGAATCAGGAGCACGCGTTCTGTCTGGCGGCGGAGAAGCTGCTCGGGCTCAAGGTGCCGTACCGGGCGCAGCTCATCCGGGTGCTCTATTCCGAGATCGGGCGGCTGCTGTCGCATCTTCTCAACGTCACCACGCAGGCGATGGACGTCGGCGCGCTCACCCCGCCGCTGTGGGGCTTCGAAGAGCGCGAGAAGCTGATGATATTCTATGAGCGTGCTTCGGGCGCCCGCATGCACGCCAAGTATTTCCGGTTCGGCGGTGTGCACCAGGACCTGCCGCCGGAGCTGATCGAGGACATTGCCAGGTTTTGCGAGACGCACCCCAAGGTTCTCGACGACCTGCATGAACTCTTCATCGAGAACCGGATATTCAAACAGCGCAACGTCGACATCGGCGTCGTCTCGCTGGAAGACTGCATGAAATGGGGCTTTTCGGGCGTCATGCTGCGCGGCTCGGGCGCCGCCTGGGACCTGCGCAAGTCCCAGCCCTACGAATGTTATGCGGAGATGGATTTCGACATCCCGGTCGGCAAGAACGGCGATAACTACGACCGGCAGCTCATCCGCATGGAAGAGATGCGCCAGTCGGTCCGCATCATGAAGCAGTGCTGCGAGAAGCTGCTGTCGGCCGAGGGCCAGGGCCCGCACGTAGCCGACGACCTCAAGGTGGTACCGCCAAAGCGGGCCCAGATGAAGCGCTCGATGGAGGCGCTGATCCACCACTTCAAGCTCTACACCGAAGGCTTCCACGTGCCGGAAGGCGAGGTCTACGCCGCCGTCGAGGCGCCGAAGGGCGAGTTCGGTGTGTATCTCGTGGCCGATGGCAGCAATAAGCCCTACCGCTGCAAGATTCGCGCGCCCGGCTTCCCACACCTGCAGGCCATGGACTTCATGAACCGCGGGCACATGCTGGCGGACGTTTCCGCGATTCTCGGCTCGCTCGACATCGTGTTCGGCGAGATCGACCGGTGATGTCGTCAGTCTCAGCGAAGGCATAAAGCCCTCCCCTTGACGGGGAGGGCGGCGCGGCGTTAGCCGCGCGGGTGGGGTGGGGCCACGAACGAGACCTCGGCGCCCGGGCACCCCCACCCCCAACCCCTCCCCGCATGGGGGAGGGGAGACCGCGCCTTGGGGAGGGGATTACAGGTGGCGCAGCGGGGGGAACGGCGGCTCACGGATGTCCTCTTCTGGCTCGCCATTGCGACCGGCGTGGTGCTGAGCCTGATCGGCATCCGGTTCCTGCTGCAACCTGAGCCGGCGGCGACGTTCTTCGGCATCGATCGTCGTGATCCGGGTTTCGCGCCTCACGCCGCCATCGCCCTCCGGGATCTGTGGCTCGGTCTGCTGGTGATCGCGTTCGCGGTACTCAGGGACTGGCGCGCCGTCGCATTGTGGCTGGGCCTGGCGACCCTCGTCTGCTTCGGCGACGCCATCATCGCTGCCACATCCAGCGGCCGGTGGATCTCCGTTGCGTTCCACAGCGGATCGGGGCTCTTTTGTGGCATTGTTGCGACACTAGCGTGGCGTCTGTCGCGCCCGCCGGTGACCTGGAACCAGAGCGAAGGAGCAAAACGCGGTTGAACCTATTGCTGCAAATGGTCGTAGGACGTCGAGTTATCTTGCGAGCCGGCCATCCCTGGGCCATAAGAGCACCGCTTGCGGGGTGGGACGTCGCGTCACTGGAATTGCCAGGTTTTGCGGGGGAGGAGCCCCCGTGTGGCGCGCGATCCATTCGATCGTGAGCGGAGTCCTGCCGATCCCCTGGAACCCGAGCTGCTATGGCCGTCCGACGACTCGATCCGAACCAGCCTGCCAGTTTCGAATTCACGCCCGAGAATCTGGCCTGGGCCAAGGAAACCATCGCCAAGTATCCGCCGGGCAAGCAGCGGTCGGCGGTCATTCCGCTGCTGTGGCGGGCGCAGGAGCAGCACGACGGTTGGCTGCCGGAGCCAGCCATTCGCTACGTGGCCGATATGCTCGATATGGCCTACATCCGGGTCTATGAAGTCGCCACGTTCTACACCATGTTCCAGTTGTCGCCGGTGGGCCGCAAGGCGCACGTCCAGGTGTGCGGGACGACACCGTGCATGCTGCGGGGCTCCGAGGCTCTGATAGAGGTCTGCAAGCAGCGCATCCATCCGGAGCAGCATCACCTGTCAGCCGATGGCGACTTCTCCTGGGAAGAGGTGGAGTGCATCGCCTGCTGCGCCAACGCGCCGGTGGTGCAGATCGGCAAGGACACCTACGAGGATTTGACGCCGGAGCTTTTCGAGAAGGTGCTCGAGGGCTTTGCCAAGGGGGAGCCCCCGAAGGCCGGCTCGCAGATCGGCCGGCAGGCTTCGTCCCCCGAAGGCGGCCCGACCACGCTGAAAGACTTCATAAAGGCGGACGACTGACGCCCGCAGAAGGACGGGAAGGCACGCGATGCTCGCGGACAAGGATCGCATCTTCACCAATATCTACGGCTTCAACGACTGGCGCCTTGCCGGTGCGCGGGCCCGCGGCACCTGGGACAATACCAAGGCGCTCCTCGAGATGGGCCATGACGGCATCATCGACGAGGTGAAGAAGTCGGGGCTCAGGGGCCGTGGCGGTGCCGGCTTCCCGACGGGGCTCAAGTGGTCGTTCATGCCCAAGAGCGATCCACGCCCGAGCTACCTGGTCGTCAATGCGGACGAGTCGGAGCCCGGATCCTGCAAGGACCGTGAGATCCTGCGGCATGAGCCGCACGTGCTCATCGAAGGCTGCCTCGTTGCCGGCTTTGCGATGCGCGCACACACCTGCTTCATCTACCTTCGCGGCGAGTTCATCCGCGAGCGCGAGCGTCTGCAGGCGGCCATCGACGAGGCCTACGAGGCCAAGCTGATCGGCAAGAACAACATTCACGGGTGGGATTTCGACATCGTCGTCCACCACGGCGCCGGCGCCTACATCTGCGGCGAGGAGACGGCGCTGCTCGAAAGCCTCGAGGGCAAGAAGGGCCAGCCGCGGCTGAAGCCGCCGTTCCCGGCCAATGTCGGGCTCTACGGCGCGCCGACGACCATCAACAACGTCGAGTCGATCGCGGTTGCGCCAACGATTTTGCGCCGTGGAGCCACGTGGTTCGCAGGTCTCGGCAAGCCCAATAATACCGGGACCAAGCTGTTCCAGATCTCGGGACACGTCGAGCGGCCCTGCGTGGTCGAGGAAGAAATGGGCATTCCGTTGCGCCAGCTTCTGGAGGAGCACGCGGGTGGTGTGCGGGGTGGCTGGAACAACCTGCTGGCTGTGATCCCTGGCGGCTCGTCGATGCCGCTGCTGCCGGCCTCCATGTGCGATGACCTGACCATGGACTTCGATACGCTGCAGAAGCTGAAGTCCGGCCTCGGCACGGCGGCGATCATCGTGATGGACAAGTCGACGGACATCGTGAAGGCCATCACCCGCATCGCCTACTTCTACAGGCACGAGAGCTGCGGCCAGTGCACGCCGTGCCGCGAGGGCACGGGCTGGATGTGGCGCGTGCTGGAGCGGATGTCCCGCGGCGAGGCGCAGAAGCGCGAGATCGATCTGCTGTTCGACGTGACCAAGCAGATCGAGGGTCACACCATCTGCGCCTTCGGCGACGCGGCTGCTTGGCCGGTGCAGGGACTGATCCGGCACTTCCGGCATGAGATCGAAGCCCGTATCGATCGCTATCAGGCGGCCGGTCAGCGGGTCGCGGCGGAGTAGGTGTCATGACCGAGCCAGACAACCCCGTCCTGCGGCTGCTTCGCGAAATCCGCGAAAAGCGCGATGAGCAGTTTGATCGGTTCGCTGCGATCGATCGCCGTTTCGATCGGCTGGAGAAGCGGTTTGACGAAACGCGCAGATTCGCCGGCTGCGTGCTTGGAATTGGACGAGTTCAGAGGGGGTTGCCGTGGTGATGGGTTCCCCAGAATTCGTCATCCCTGGCCTTGTGCCCGGGATCCAGCCAACCACGGGCGCCGGAGCAAGCTGCGTGGTGGATCCCGGCGACAAGCGCCGGGATGACCAAAGTATCCTGCCTCCGGAAGCTGGGTCGGGTTTGAGAGATTAGAATGCCGAAACAACTCATCATCGACGGGCAGCTCATCGAGGTCGAGGACGGCCTGACGCTGATCCAGGCTTGCGAGCAGGCGGGCGTTCAAATTCCGCGGTTCTGCTATCACGAGCGCCTGTCGATCCCAGGCAACTGTCGCATGTGCCTGGTCGAGGTCGCTGGCATGCCGAAGCCGGTGGCCTCGTGTGCCATGGGCGTCAATGACCTGCCGCCGAACAAGGATGGCAGCCCGAAGGAGATCAAGACCTTCTCGCCGATGGTGAAGAAGGCACGCGAGGGCGTGCTGGAGTTCCTGCTCATCAACCATCCGCTGGACTGCCCCATCTGCGACCAGGGCGGAGAGTGCGATCTGCAGGACCAGACCATGGTGTTCGGCCTCGGCGGCTCGCGGTTTCAGGAGAACAAGCGCGCGGTCGAGGAAAAGTATCTTGGGCCCCTCATCCGCACGTACATGAACCGCTGCATCCACTGCACGCGTTGCATCCGGTTCATGACGGAGATCGCCGGCGTCGAGGAGCTCGGCGCCATCGGCCGCGGCGAGGACATGGAGATTACGACCTACCTCGAAAAGGGAATGCTTTCCGAGTTGTCGGCCAACGTGAACGACCTCTGCCCCGTCGGCGCGCTGACGCACCGGCCCTGGTCGCACACGGCACGCCCCTGGGAGCTGCGCAAGACCGAGTCGGTCGACGTGATGGACGCTCTCGGATCGGCAATTCGCGTCGACTCCCGTGGCCGCGAGGTCATGCGCATCCTGCCGCGCAACAATGACGATGTGAACGAGGAGTGGATCACCGACAAGACGCGGCATGTCGCGGATGGCCTGCGCACCCAGCGCCTCGACCAGCCGTATGCGCGCAAGGGCGGCCAGCTCGTTCCCGTGAGCTGGGACGAGGCTCTGCGAATCGCTGCCGACAAGCTGAAATCTGCCAACCCGGAGCGGGTAGGCGCCATTGCCGGTGACCTCGCCGCGGCCGAGGAGATGTTCGCGCTGAAGGATCTGATGCGCCGCCTCGGTGTCGCCAGCCTCGACTGTCGCCAGTATGGCGAGCATCTCGACCCGCAGCTCGGCCGCGGAAGCTACGTCTTCAACTCGACCGTCAACGGGATCGAGGACGCGGACGCCCTGCTGATTGTCGGCTCCAATCCGCGCATCGAGTGTGCGGTTCTCAACGCGCGCATTCTGAAGCGCTGGCGCCGGGGCGGCATGAAGGTCGGTCTGATCGGTGAGGCGGCCGACTTGACCTACCCCTATGAGCATCTGGGCACCGGCGCCCAGACCCTGGCGGATGTGGCTGCTGGCCGCCACTCGTTCATGCAGGTTCTGGCCGATGCCCGCCGGCCGATGGTCATCGTCGGCAGCGGTGCGATCGCCCGCTCGGACGGGGCAGCCGTTCTGGCGCTCGCCGCGCAGATCGCGCTGGCGGCGATGCAGGACAAGGTGCCGGAGTGGAACGGTTTCAATATCCTTCACGCAGCAGCAGCGCGCGTGGGTGGGCTCGATCTCGGTTTCGTACCGGGTGAGGGTGGCCGCGACCTGCTTGGCATGCTGAAGGGCGATATGGAGGTCGTATACCTGCTTGGTGCCGACGAGCTCGACATGGATGCGCTCGGCGATGCCTTCGTCATCTACCAGGGCACCCACGGCGATGCGGCCGCGCATCGTGCAGACCTGATCCTCCCGGCGGCGGCCTACACGGAAAAGAACGCGACCTACGTCAATCTCGAGGGGCGGGTCCAGTTGACGGCACGCTCGGTGTTCCCGCCGGGCGATGCGAAGGAGGACTGGACCATTCTCCGGGCGCTTTCGCCGTTCGTCGGGCACAAGCTGCCTTACGACAACCTGCATGAGCTGCGGGCTGCGATGTACAAGGAGACGCCGAGCCTCGCCCGTATCGGCAGCGTGATGGCGGAAGGCCGGGAGGCCGTGGAGGCTCTGGCCAAGCGCACCGGCACGACGGGCACCGCGCCTTTCAAGTCGGTCGTGAAGGACTTCTATCTTACCAACCCGATCGCCCGCGCATCCGCGGTCATGGCCGAGCTGAGCCGCCTCAAGGCGCTCGCCGCGTCGGGCCGCAGGGTCGAGGCGGCGGAATAGGACGGCTGCAATGACGGCTTTTGAACTCTGGTGGGACTACGGCTGGCCGCTGGCGATCATGCTGGCGCAGAGCTTGGCTCTGCTGCTCAGCCTTCTGTTCATCATCGCCTACCTGCTCCTGATGGATCGTAAGGTGTGGGCGGCCGTGCAGCTGCGTCGCGGGCCGAACGTGGTCGGGCCGTTCGGACTGTTCCAGTCCTTCGCCGATCTGCTCAAATTTGTCCTAAAGGAACCGATCATTCCGGCAGGTGCCGAGCGCACCGTGTTCCTGCTTGCGCCGCTTGCGATGGCAACTTTCGCGCTGGCGGCCTGGGCGGTCATTCCGGTCAGCGAGGACGGGTTCGGCCGCTGGGTCGTTTCCGACCTCAATGTCGGCATTCTTTACATCCTCGCGATCTCGTCGCTTGGCGTCTACGGCGTCATCATGGGCGGGTGGGCGTCGAACTCGAAGTATCCGTTCCTGGGCTCGCTGCGCTCGGCGGCACAGATGATCTCCTACGAGGTCTCCATCGGATTCGTGCTCATTACCGTGCTTCTGGTCGTGGGCTCGCTCAACCTGACCGATGTGGTCAATTCGCAACGGACCGGAATCGGCACGGCCATCGGGCTGCCGAACACGTTCCTCGACTGGAACTGGCTCGTGCTGCTGCCGATGTTCGTCGTGTTCTTCATCTCGGCGCTGGCTGAGACGAACCGGCCGCCGTTCGATCTGCCGGAAGCCGAATCGGAGCTCGTGGCGGGCTACATGGCCGAGTACTCCTCCACGCCGTACCTGCTGTTCATGCTCGGCGAGTACGTGGCCATCGTCACCATGTGCGCGCTGATGACGATTTTGTTCATGGGCGGTTGGCTGCCGCCGATCGAGGTGGCGCCGTTCACGTGGGTGCCGGGGATCATCTGGTTCCTCATCAAGGTCGTATTCGTTTTCTTCATGATCTCCGTGGTGAAGGCCATCGTGCCGCGCTACCGCTACGACCAGCTCATGCGGCTCGGCTGGAAGGTGTTCCTGCCGCTGTCGCTGGCGATGGTCGTGCTGGTCGCCGGTGTCCTTCACTACGGCGGACTCGCGCCATAAGGCCGGAGTGCTGAACAATGGCATCGATTGCACAAGCGATACGGGCAGGGTTCCTCGCGGAGTTCGTGTCTGCCTTCTTCCTGAGCATGCGCTACTTCTTCGCCCCCAAGGCGACGGTCAACTACCCGTTCGAGAAGGGCGTGCTGAGCCCGCGGTTCCGTGGCGAGCATGCTCTGCGCCGTTACCCCAACGGCGAGGAGCGCTGCATCGCCTGCAAGCTGTGCGAGGCGATCTGCCCAGCATACGCCATCACCATCGAAGCGGGCCCGCGCCGCAACGACGGCACGCGGCGCACCACGCGGTATGACATCGACATGGTGAAGTGCATCTACTGCGGCCTCTGCCAGGAGGCCTGCCCTGTGGATGCGATCGTCGAGGGACCGAACTTCGAGTTCGCCACGGAGACTCGCGAGGAGCTGCTGTACGAGAAGGAGCGCCTGCTCGACAACGGCGACCGCTGGGAGCGGGCTCTCGCCAAGAACATCGCGCTTGACGCCAAGTACCGCTGACGGGAGCCAGGTCTCTAAGGGGGCAGGTGGCATGCGGCCGGGTCCGGTGGATGAGCCTTTTCGGTCTTGGTTTATGGCGCCGGTTGGGCTAAGTGCCCGTGCGGAGCCGGGCCTGCTGCTTCGCGGCGGCGCAGGATGGATAGACATCAGCGGCTCATGCCAGGGCGGCTGAAGGGGATCGGACGGAAAGCACAATGGGCCTGTCGGCGTTCTTCTTCTACCTTTTTGCGATCCTGAGCGTCCTCGCGGGCGCCATGGTAATCATCGCGAAGAACCCGGTGCACGCCGTGCTGTTCCTGATTCTCGCCTTCTTCAATGCGGCGGGGCTGTTCATCCTGCTCGGTGCCGAGTTCCTGGCCATGGTGCTCGTGATCGTCTACGTCGGTGCGGTCGCGGTGCTGTTCCTGTTCGTGGTCATGATGCTCGACGTCGACTTCGCCGAGCTCCGGGCCGGGTTCATCCGCAACGCTCCGATTGCCGCGCTGGTGGGCGGCATCGTTCTGGTCGAGCTCGTGATGGTGGTGGGCTTCGCCTATGTCCAGCCCGAGGTCTCAGGTGTGGCGGCCGCACCTCTGCCGACGGTCGGCTCAGGGATCACCAACACGGAGGCGCTGGGTCGCCTCGTCTACACGCGCTATGTCCTCTTCTTCCAGGGTGCCGGCCTCATTCTCCTCGTCGCCATGGTCGGTGCCATCGTGCTGACGCTGCGGCACAAGCCGGGCGTGAAGCGGCAATCGATTGCGGCGCAGAACGCGCGCACGCCGCAGGATGCGATCGAGGTCGTGAAGATCGAGCCGGGCCAGGCCATCGTGCCGTCGGGCGAGACGCAGGGCTGACGCTGAACGTTCAAGGGATCGGATCGGGACACCAACAATGGAATTCTCGGCGGTCGGGCTCGGCCACTACCTCACAGTCGCAGCGATCCTGTTCACGCTCGGCATCTTCGGCATTTTCCTCAACCGCAAGAACGTCATCATCATGCTGATGTCGATCGAGCTGATGCTGCTCTCGGTCAACATCAACCTCGTGGCATTCTCCTATTTTCTTGGCGACCTCGTGGGGCAGGTTTTCGCGCTGTTCGTGCTGACGGTGGCGGCTGCCGAATCCGCTATCGGCCTCGCGATCGTGGTCGTCTTCTTCCGCAACCGCGGCTCGATCGCCGTTGACGACGTCAGCATGATGAAGGGCTGAGGGGGCTCAGATGGATTGCAATCGGCGGTCAGCGGACGGCGACTTCAGCCTGCCCTGTAACGTGATCGGGAAAGTGGCACGATGATCTACCAGGCCATCGTTTTCCTGCCGCTCATCGGCGCCATCATCGCAGGCTTCTTTGGACGCTCGCTCGGAGCCCGGCCGACCGAGATCGCCACCACGGCGTTCGTTGGCATCGCCGCGGTGCTGTCGTGGGTTGCCTTGGTTCAGATCGGCTTCGGCGGCGCCGTCGTGAAGGTGCCCATCGCGCGCTGGATCACCTCGGGCGAGCTCGACACCGCCTGGTCTCTCCGGATCGACACGCTGACGGCCGTCATGCTGGTGGTCGTCAACACGGTCTCCGCGCTCGTCCACCTCTATTCCATCGGCTACATGCACGAGGACGAGAGCCGGGAGCGGTTCTTCGCCTACCTGTCGCTCTTCACCTTCGCCATGCTCATGCTGGTGACGAGCGACAACCTCGTGCAGATGTTCTTCGGCTGGGAAGGCGTCGGTCTTGCGAGCTATCTGCTGATCGGCTTCTGGTACACGCGCCCGTCGGCCAATGCCGCTGCGATCAAGGCCTTCGTCGTCAACCGCGTCGGCGACTTCGGCTTTGCGCTCGGCATCTGCGGCGTCTTCTATGTGTTCCAGACGGTGCAGCTCGACGCCATCTTCGCCGCGGCGCCTGCCTTCGCGGGCAAGACGATGGAGTTCCTGGGCACCCAGGTGGACATCCTCACGGTGCTCTGTTTCCTGCTGTTCATCGGCGCCATGGGCAAGTCGGCGCAGTTCCTGCTGCACACCTGGTTGCCGGACGCCATGGAAGGCCCGACGCCCGTCTCGGCGCTCATCCATGCCGCGACCATGGTGACGGCCGGCGTGTTCATGGTGGCGCGCCTCTCGCCGCTGTTCGAGTACGCGCCGACGACGCTCCAGTTCGTGACGCTGATCGGTGCCGTGACAGCGTTCTTCGCGGCGACGGTCGGCCTCGTGCAGAACGATATCAAGCGCGTCATCGCCTACTCGACCTGCTCGCAGCTCGGCTACATGTTCGTGGCCTGCGGAATCGGCGCTTACTCGGCGGGCATCTTTCACCTGTTCACGCACGCCTTCTTCAAGGCGCTGCTGTTCCTTGGCGCGGGCTCGGTGATCCACGCCATGCACCACGAGCAGGACATGCGCCGCATGGGCGGGCTGGCGAACCGCATCCCGTTCACCTGGGCAATGATGCTCATTGGCACGCTGGCGCTGACGGGCGTCGGCATCCCGGGCCTCATCGGCTTCGCCGGTTTCCACTCGAAGGACGCCATTGTCGAGGCCGCCTGGGCCGCAGGCACGCCGGGCCAATTCGCCTTCTGGCTGCTGGTCATCGCGGCTCTGATGACGTCGTTCTACTCCTGGCGTCTCTTCTTCCTGACCTTCTACGGGCAGCCGCGCTGGAACGTGCCGGGCCACAGCCCGGGCGTCGTCGGCAGCGAGCCGGATCTGGAGCACGGCCACGACCACGAGCCGCACGAGAGCCCGCCCGTGATGCTGGCGCCGCTCCTCGTGCTGGCCGTCGGCTCAGTGGTCGCCGGGTTTGCCTTCAGCAACTACTTTATCGGCGAGGGTTATGGGGAGTTCTGGGGCCGGGCGCTCTACACGGCACCTGAGAACCACATCCTCGAGGGCATGCACCATGTGCCACTGCTGGTCGCCTGGTCGGCCACGATTGCCATGCTGATCGGCTTCGGCATCGCGTGGCTCTACTACATGTCGGCCACCTGGCTGCCGGCGGCGACGGCGCGGGCCTTCAGACCGGTCTACAACTTCCTGCTCAACGCCTGGTACTTCGACGCGCTCTACGACCGGCTGTTCGTCCGGCCCGCGTTCTGGATCGGCCGCGTGTTCTGGAAGGGCGGTGACGGCAAGGTCATCGACGGGATCGGCCCGGATGGTGTCGCCGCCCGGGTGCTCGAGACCACCGGCCGCGTGGTCCGGCTGCAGACCGGCTATCTGTACCACTACGCCTTCGCGATGCTGATCGGCGTCGCCATCATCCTCACCGTCTTCATGTTCACGGGCGGGCAGCCGCTATGAACGTCGCCAACGCACCACTCCTTTCCCTGATCACGTTCCTGCCGCTCGTCGGCGTGGCGTTCATCGCCTTTCTGCCGCGCGATGCCGTCCAGAACGCGCGCTACATCGCGCTGTGGACCACGCTCGTCACATTCGGCGTGTCGCTGCTCGTCTGGATCAACTTCGATACCTCGACGGCGAGCTTCCAGTTCGTCGAGGAGCGGCCCTGGCTCGGCCCCATCGCCTACCGCATGGGCGTCGACGGCATCTCGATGCTGTTCGTCATTCTGACGACCTTCCTGATGCCGATCTGCATCCTGGCGAGCTGGGAGAGCATCGAGAGCCGCGTCAAGGAATACATGATGGCATTCCTTGTCATGGAGACGCTGATGATCGGCGTCTTCTGCGCGCTGGACCTCGTGCTGTTCTATCTGTTCTTCGAGGCGAGCCTCATCCCGATGTTCCTCATCATCGGCGTGTGGGGCGGTCCGCGGCGGGTCTACGCCAGCTTCAAGTTCTTCCTCTACACGCTGCTCGGCTCGCTGCTGATGCTGCTTGCCATGATGGCGATGTACTGGCATGCGGGCACGACGAACATCATCGCACTGCACGGCGTGGTGTTCCCGGCCGGTATGCAGTGGTGGCTGTGGCTCGCGTTCTTCGCTTCCTTTGCCGTCAAGATGCCGATGTGGCCGGTGCACACGTGGCTGCCGGACGCGCACGTGGAGGCGCCGACGGCGGGCTCCGTGATTCTGGCAGCCATTCTCTTGAAGATGGGCGGCTACGGCTTCCTGCGCTTCTCGGTGCCGATGTTCCCGCTGGCCAGCCAGGAGCTGGCGCCGCTGGTGTTCGCGCTCTCCGTCATCGCCATCATCTACACGTCACTGGTGGCCCTGGCGCAGGAGGACGTGAAGAAGCTGATCGCCTATTCGTCCGTCGCCCATATGGGGTTCGTGACGATGGGCATCTTCACGTTCACGATCCAGGGTGTCGACGGCGCCATCTTCCAGATGATCTCGCACGGCATTGTGTCGGCGGCGCTGTTCCTGTGCGTCGGCGTCATCTACGACCGGATGCACACGCGCGACATCGACGCCTACGGCGGGCTGGTCCATCGCATGCCGATCTATGCGTTCTGCTTCATGGTGTTCACCATGGCGAACGTCGGGCTGCCGGGCACCAGCGGGTTCATCGGCGAGTTCCTGACGCTGCTGGCGGCGTTCAAGACGAATACCTGGGTAGCGTTCCTGGCGACGACGAGCGTGATCCTTTCGGCGTCCTACATGCTTTACCTTTACCGGCGCGTGGTCTTCGGTGCGCTGGAGAAGGCGAACCTGCGGGCGATTGCGGACATCGCGCCGCGCGAGGTTGCGATCCTGTTGCCGCTCGTTTTCCTCACCATCCTGTTCGGCTTCTATCCAGCCCCAATCCTGGACGTGACCGCCGTTTCGGTGAAGGCGCTCGTCCAGAATTATCAGGCTGCGATCAGCACAGCTGCCGCGCTGGCCCAGTAGCGGCAGGGAGAAGACTTCGATGAGCCAACTGCAAGCCTTGGCCCCGCTGCTGCCCGAGCTCACGCTCGCGATCGGCTCGATGCTGCTCCTGGTCTACGGCGTGTTCCGTCCCGATACGGACGCCTGCGGCCGAACGGTGGGCTGGCTCGCCATTCTCGTGATGCTGATCGCCGGGCTCATGGTGGTGCTGCAGCCGGCCGGCACCGTCGCCTATTTCGAGGGAGCCTTCGTCGTCGACGCCTTCGCGCGCCTGCTGAAGCTGCTGATCCTTGGGGGCGCAGCCATCGCAGTTCTGCTGGCACTCGATGACCTCTCCGATATCCGGCTGATGCGGTTCGAGTACTCTGTGCTCATCCTGCTGTCGGTCGTCGGCATGCTCGTGATGGTCTCGGCCGGCGACCTCATTACACTCTATCTCGGTCTCGAGCTGCAGAGCCTTGCCGCTTACGTGCTCGCCGCCTACCGCCGCGACCAGGTGCGCTCGAGCGAGGCGGGTCTCAAGTACTTCGTACTCGGCGCACTGGCCTCCGGCATGCTGCTTTACGGCGCCTCGCTGGTCTACGGCTTTACCGGCTCGACGAGCTTCGCGACGATCGCCAACGTCGCCTCGGGCGCTACGGTGTCCGAGAACATCGGCCTCGTATTCGGCCTGGTGTTCGTGCTGGTGGGCATCGCGTTCAAGATCTCGGCCGTGCCGTTCCACATGTGGACGCCGGACGTCTACGAGGGCGCGCCGACCCCCGTCGTCGCCTTCTTCGCCTCCGCGACGAAGGTCGCGGCCATCGGGCTGCTGGTCCGGCTCGTCCTGTCGGCATTCCCCGGCATGACGCCGCAGTGGCAGCAGATCATCGTGTTCCTTGCCATCGCCTCCATGCTGCTCGGGTCGTTCGCCGCGATCGGCCAGCGGAACATCAAGCGGCTGATGGCGTACTCGTCGATCGGCCATGTCGGCTTCGCGCTGGTCGGGCTCGCTGCCGCCTCGAAGGAGGGCACGCAGGGGGTCATCCTCTACATGGCGATCTATGTCGTCATGACGCTCGGTGCCTTTGCCTGCATCCTGTCCATGCGCCGGGACGACGGGCCGACGGAGGAGATCAACGAGCTTTCCGGCCTCGCCCAGAACAATCTGCCGATGGCGTTCGTATTCGGTGCGCTGATGTTCTCGCTGGCAGGTATCCCGCCGTTCGCCGGGTTCTTCGCGAAGTTCTATGTGTTCCTCGCCGCCATCAACGCGGGGCTCTACACGCTGGCTGTGATCGGCGTGCTGGCGAGCGTCATCGCGGCGTATTACTACCTGCGCATCGTCAAGATCATGTTCTTCGACGAGCCGAGGGACAGTTTCCTGCCGGTGCGCGGCAAGGCCGGCTTCGTCATGGCGCTCACGGGCGCTCTGGTGCTGTTCGCCTTCATCGTGCCCTACCTGCCGGCGTCGCTGATCACCGTTGCCGAGGCGGCAGCGAACAGCTTCCGGTATTGACGGGGCCGATGCCGCAGGCGGTCCCAGCGCTTCCCTCGGGTTACAGGCTCCTCGCTCTCGATGAGACCGGCTCGACCAATGCCGAGGGGATGCGGCTGGCAGCCACGGGCGAAACCGGACCGCTATGGATCTGGGCCGGTACGCAGACGCTCGGTCGCGGCCGCTCGGGCCGCACCTGGGTGTCCGTGCCGGGCAACCTGTACGCCAGCCTGCTGATCCGGGTGGAGTGTCCGCCCGAGGCCGTGCATCAACTTTCCTTCCTGGCCGGGATCGCCGTTCATGAGGCGATCGAGGTTGCCGCAACGCGTGTCGGCGTCGCGCTGCCCAGGCTCAGGCTCAAGTGGCCGAATGATGTGCTCATTGGCGATGCGAAACTCGCCGGCATCCTGCCCGAAAGCACGACACAGCCCGGACAGCCCCGCACGGTCGTTGCGGTGGTCGGCACGGGCCTCAACCTGGCGGGCCACCCGGAGAACGTCGGCCGGCCGGTGACGCATCTGGCGAAGCACGGCCTCCGGATAACGCCTGCAGAAATGCTGAGCGTTCTTGCCACCGCCATGGACGGCTGGCTGAAGCGTTGGAATGACGGCGCCGGCTTCGCGCACATTCGCGAAGCCTGGCTGCAGCGGGCCGGCTCGCCCGGTGAGCCGATCACGATCAACACGGGGCGCGAGACTGTGGAGGGGAGCTTTCTCGGGATCGACGCACAGGGAGCACTCGTTCTACGTGATCTGGGCGGCGCCGAGCGCCGCTTCACTTATGGAGATGTGACGTTGGGAGTGGCAGCTGGCGCGAGTGGTCGGAAATGACGGATGCAAGGCAGGCAGCATCGCGGCGGCGGCCGGCAGAGGACGAGGTCGTCTTTATGGGCCTTGGCGGCCTCGGCGAGATCGGCCTCAACGTCTACCTCTACGGTATCGGCCCGGAGGACGCCCGCCGCTGGCTGATGGTCGACCTCGGCCTGACGTTCGCCAACGAGAACGAGCCAGGTGTCGAAGTCGTGCTGCCGGACCTGCGCTTCATCGAGGAGGAGCGCGGGGCGCTTGCGGGCATCATTCTGACCCACGCGCATGAGGACCACTTCGGCGCCGTTATCGATATGTGGCCGCGGCTGCGCGCGCCCATCTACGCCACTCCGTTCACCGCCGGCATGCTGCGCTCGAAGATCGCCGAGAATGGCGGCCGGGAGAAGCTGCCCATCACCGTCGTCGACCTGGGCTCCCGCTTCAAGGTGGGCCCGTTCGACGTGGAGCTCGTGACCATGGCGCACTCCATCCCGGAACCGTCCGGAGTGGCCATCCGCACGCCGCACGGGATCATATTTCACACGGCAGACTGGAAGCTCGACCGCACGCCGCTGGTCGGCGATCCGACCGATGAGGCGAAGATCCGCAGCTTCGCCAATGAGGGCGTGCGGGCGCTGATTTGCGATTCCACGAATGCGTTCCGCGAGGGCCGCTCACCGTCGGAAACAGAGGTCGCCGAATCGCTCAGGAAGATCATCGCCGGGGCGCGGCGTCGCGTCGCGGTCACGACCTTCGCCTCGAACGTGGCCCGCATCCGGGCCATCGCCGACGCCGCGAAGGCGACGCGCCGGCACCTCGTCGTCGCGGGCCGTGCCTTGCACCGGGTCATTCAGGTGGCCATCGACACCGGTTATCTGCCGGAGGATTTCCGGTATCTCGACCAGGACCAGTTCGGCTATCTCGAGCCGGACGAGGTGCTCATCCTGTGCACCGGCAGCCAGGGTGAGTCGCGCGCCGCGCTGGCCCGCATCGCCGAGGGAGAGCACCCCGACATCCGCCTCGGGCAGGGCGACATGGTCATCTTTTCGGCCCGCACCATTCCCGGCAACGAGAAGGCCGTCACGCGCGTGCAGAACAATCTGGCGCTGCTGGGTGTCGACGTCATCACGGATGCCGACGCCCTAGTGCACGTGACCGGCCACCCGCGGCGCGATGAGCTGAAGGAGATGTACACTTGGCTGAAGCCCGCCGTGGCAGTGCCGATGCATGGCGAAGCGCGACATCTCAAGGAGCACGCCTGGCTCGCCAAGGGGGCCGGTGTGCTCGACGTGCATGCACTCAGGAACGGCGAGATCATCCGGCTCGCGCCCGATCCGGTGGCCATCGTCGACGACGCACCGGTCGGCCGCCTCTATCGCGACGGGCGCCTGATCGTGCCTTCGGACGGGCCGGTGCGGGACCGGCGGCGCCTGTCGTTCGGCGGCATGATAGCGATTGCGATGGCCATGGGGCCGCGGGGGGAGCTGCTTGGAGATCCGGAGATCGCCATGGAAGGCATTCCTCGCCAGACGGCCGACGGCGAGCCCATGGTCGAAGTCGTGTGGTCGGCCGTTGATGGCACGCTGCGCAGCATTCCGCCGGCAAAGCGACGCGACGTCGACCTCGTGCGTGATGCCGTGCGACGCGGCGTGCGCTCCGCGGTCGATCAGGTCTGGGGCAAAAAGCCTATTGCCAAGGTCCTCATAAACGTCGTGGATACGAGGCGATAGCGGGCGGCCGGGGCGGAGGCAATTCCTCACCGCAGGTGGTATCCAGCACGCGTGGCGGGCACCCGCGGCGCCGGTCTGCTATACTGGCGGCATCGGTCGCTTGCAGAGGAGCTGAGCCATGATCGGGCGTCTCAATCACGTCGCCATTGCGGTCAAGAACCTCGAAGCTGCGACCGCCATCTACCGCGATACGCTGGGCGCGACCGTATCAGAGCCGATAGCGCAGCCGGTGCACGGGGTGACAGTGGTCTTCGTGACGCTGCCCAACACGAAGATCGAGCTGCTGGAGCCGCTTGGGCCGGACTCGCCGATCGCGAAGTTTCTCGAGCGTCATCCGGACGGCGGCATCCATCACGTCTGTTACGAGGTGGACGACATCATCGCCGCCCGAGACAGGCTGAAGGCGGCAGGCGCCCGGGTGCTGGGGGATGGCGAGCCAAAAGTCGGTGCACACGGCAAGCCGGTGCTTTTCCTGCACCCGAAGGATTTTCTTGGGACGCTTGTGGAGCTGGAACAGGCCTGACCCGGGCCGCCCAAGAACGAAACAGGAAGCGGAATGAGTCTCACTCTCGGGATTGCGCTCTACTTCATCATCTGGTGGACGGTACTGTTCGCCGTCCTGCCGATCGGCGTCCGCACGCAGGCCGAGGCTGGTGATATCGTGCCGGGCACGCCGGAGAGCGCGCCAGTCGCCTTCCGGCTGCTGCGGGTGGTGGCACTCAATACGGTCGTCGCTTCGGTCGTGTTCGCGGGCGTGTGGCTGGTGATCAAATACCACCTGATTCCGATCGAAGACCTGCCTCTCCTGGGCGGGTAGCACTCTGTTTCGCCTGGCCTCCACACGCGACTGGCAAACGAGGCCGCCGCGCTCGCAGCAGTACGGCCAATGTCAGATCCTCTCCACAGCATTACCCGTCATCCCGT
>JAWLCO010000058.1:0-22141 GCA_041687075.1 Hyphomicrobiaceae bacterium
TGGAGGACTGTTCGCGCTCTGCCTGATGCTGCTGGCCATGCCAGCTCAGGCCCAGCGACAGCCGGATTTGGTCCTGCTTGGGCAGAAGAGTGTTGGCTTCCTTGCCGATCGTGATTCCATCGACGTAGGCAAGTCCGAGGATTGGTTCCGTGATCGCGCGTTCCGGACGCTGCATTTCGCGGCCGAGCGCAATGATCTGCACCTGCTCTCCGTGCGCCTCGTTTACATCAATGGCTACGCAGAGGAGATCAAGGTCGACAGAACGATCCGCGCGGGCCGGCAGATGCCGATCGATCTGCGCGGTGAGCGTAGTTTCCTGCGCCGGATCGAGATGGTGTACAGGTCGCGCCCGAGCTTCCGCGGACAGGCTGTCATCAAGGTCTATGGCGAGCCTGCGCCCCGGCCGGCGAAGCTCGTTCGCTTCAAGCCTCATAAAGACTGGCTGCTGCTCGGCGAGACTTCCGTCGGCTTCAAGGTCGATCGGGATGTGATCAAGACCAGCAGGTCGGAAGACTGGTTCCGTAACCGGGCCTTCAAGATGCTGCATTTCGCAGTGGACAAAAATGAGCTTCATCTGATCTCGCTGCGGATCGTCTACTTCAACGGCCACACGGAGACGATCAAGGTCGATCGGCAGATCCGCCCGGGTGGGCACGTCGCAGTGGACCTTCGCGGCGACAGAAGCTTCCTGCGCCAGATCGAGATGACCTATCGTTCGCGCCCGAGCTTCCGCGGGCAGGCCGAGGTGAAGGTTTACGGCGAGCCTGCGCGGCGGGGCCCCGGCCGGAGCTGAACAGGTCTTCATGCACCGGCTGTTGCGGTCCCGGGCAGGAGTCTCCAGGGGCCCTGCAGGTTGTCGCAGTCGGGCGTGGAACCAACTCGAGGCGAGCCGGTTCTTGCGTTACCTTGCCTGTGCCGGACGCCCCCTACCCAAGCACAGGCCCCAGAAGGGCACCCAGCAACCCAATGCTGGGTGCCCAGCCCTTTGTCCTGTTGCTGGTCCAGGTTCCCTTCTCAGCAGCGACGTTGGCTGCCTGCAGGCATTGCGCGAGTGGCTCGGCATGGCCAGTGAGCGGCTTCACCCCGAACTCTTTAACCTAATGTTAATTGCGTTCGCGACCGCCGGTTGCCACGGGCGCCCGGTTGCGTGAACCAGTCCTTGCCGCCTTCGCGCGCCGTGCGGCCGCTGTCCCCGGCAGTGCCGTCGAACCGGCTCTTTTATCGAAGGCGGCATAATTGCGCCCTCGATTATTGTGATAAGTGACCGTAGGTTAGGCGCTGTCTGCGTAATTGAGGAGCCGTTGCTTGACGATGCCGGTTCGGAAACATCTCGTCTTGCTGCTCAGCCTTCCGGCCCTGCTGATGCCGGCCGCTGCTACCGAGGCCGGCAAATACGAATTTCGGGTTACCGGCGTCAAGCGCTCTGATGTTCTGAACGTTCGCGAGCGCGTCGAAGATCAGGCCACCATCAGCCAGAAGAAGATCCTCGGCCAGATACCCGCCAATAGCACCGGCGTGCTGGGGTCCGGAGCCAGCGTCAAGATCGGCTCGGCGCGCTGGTACGAGGTGCGTTACAAGGATGTCCGCGGCTGGGTGAACGGGCGCTATTTGCAGCCGGTCTCTTCGGAGCTGGACGACGAGTTCCAGTCCAATCTGTTCTGTGGCGGCACTGAGCCGTTCTGGGCGCTCAGAATTGAGGACGACACCGCCGAGCTGCGCCGGCCGGACGATCCAACGGCGCGCTATACTGTTGCCATTCGCGAACCGTTCCAGGGTCGTAAGGATGCCCTCGCCATGCGGCTCGTCAGCGAGAATGGGCCCGGCATCAGTGCCCTCGTCCAGCATAAGGAATGGTGCAGCGACGGCATGTCGGACCTGGAGTATGCGTTCGAGGTGCACATCGTCGGTCTGACGGACGGCGAAACCCCGCTCCAGGGCTGCTGCAGCCTGCTGCGCTAAGCGAGCCTTCCCGCACTGTCATAGAAATGATGCCGCCTCACACCGCTCGTGGGGCGCAATCCTCTGCGCAAACGCTAAACCGGAAAAAGAGGTTGACGCCCGCCGCTTGAAGCATGCTCAATTCTTCCAACAAACAAGCCGGACCTTAAGGGAGGAACCCAGACATGCTCAGACGCTCGCTGTTCACCGCGGCCCTTCTCGCCTCGGCCGCGGCGCTGCCCGCGCAGGCGGCGAAACAGGACAACTCGATCCGCTTCGCCTACGACCAGGTGCTCGAGAACATCGACCCCTATTTCAACAACGTCCGTCTCGGCGTGATCATGAGCCACGCGGTCTGGGACACGCTGATTTACCGTGATCCCAAGACCAACGAGTACAAGCCGGGGCTCGCGACCTCGTGGAAGTGGGTCGACGACCGGACCCTCGAGCTGAAGCTGCGCCAGGGCGTCAAGTTCCACAACGGCGAGGCGTTCGACGCAGACGATGTCGTCTACACGCTGAATTTCGCCTCCGACCCCGCCAACAAGGCAACGGCTCAGCAGAATATCAGCTGGGTCGAGAAGGCGGAGAAGGTCGACCAGTACACGGTGCAGATCAGGACCAAGCGTCCCTTCCCGGCGGCGATCGAGTATCTCGCCGGCCCGATCCCGATGCACCCCAATGAATACTACGCCAAGGTCGGCCCCAAGGGCATGAACGAGAAGCCGGTCGGCACGGGTCCATACAAGGTCGTGCAACACGACGTCGGCAAGGTGATCCGGCTCGAAGCCAACAAGGATTACTGGGAAGGCGCACAGAAGCCGAAGCCCGCGATCGAGAAGATCGAGGTGCGGATGATCCCGGACCGTCAGACGCAGGTCGCGGAAATGCTGTCGGGCGGTCTCGACCTGATCATGAACGTGCCGGTCGAGCAGGCCGAGCAGCTCAAGGCGGCGCCGCATCTGGCCGTCACCTCGGGACTGACGATGCGGATCGTGTTCATCCTGTTCAACGCCGGCGAGAATGCGCCGAACGAGGCGATCAAGGATGTCCGCGTCCGCCAGGCCATTGCGCACTCCATAGACAAGGTGACGATGGCGAGGGAACTCGTCGGCGAAGGCTCCAAGGTCATCGAGACGATCTGCTTCCCGACCCAGTTCGGCTGCACGGACGAGGGCGCCCAGCGCTATCCGTACGATCCGGAGAAGGCCAAGGCTCTGCTGGCTGAGGCCGGTTACAAGGACGGCTTCGACCTCGACTTCCTCGCTTACCGTGAGCGGCCGCAGACCGAGGCCATGGTCAACTACATGCGCGCCGTCGGCATCCGGGCCAACCTGACGTTCATGCAGTATGCCGCCATGCGTGAGCAGCACCGCGCCAACAAGGCCGCGGCTACGCACCAGACCTGGGGGTCGTTCAGCATCAATGATGCGTCCGCCGGTCCGTCTGCCTTCTTCAAGGGCATCGACGACGATATGACCAAGGACCCGGAGGTGATCGAGCTGTTCGAAAAGGGCGACACCAGCGTTGATCCCGAGGTCCGCAAGGAGGCCTATAAGCGCGCCCTGCAGCTCGTGAACGAGCGGGCCTATGGCGTGCCGCTCTACGCGCTGACCACGTACTACGTCTCCGACAAGGACCTGGAGTTCACGCCCTATCCGGACGAGCTGCCGCGGTTCTGGGAAATGACGTGGAAGTGAATGGGGCTGCCGGGCGGCAGCTTCTGCCGCCCCGTGCCACCTTTCCGTCATCCCGGACGAGGGAGCGAAGCGACCGCTGATCCGGGATCCAGCGGAAGACTCGTCCGTAGGACACCGCATATCGAGCCTTCGGCACTTTTCACGCTGGATTCCGGATCTCCTCGCCGCTGATGGGCGGCTCGTCGTCCTGGACGGCGTGGAGTAGTCGATGGATTGCTGCCTGGGTTGACGGCAGAATGCACAATGACCACTGAAGTCCGCCGGAGGGTTTGATGCTGCTCTACACAGTGAAGCGGCTCGGGTTGGCCCTCCTCGTTGCCGCCTTCGTTTCGGTGGTGGCCTTCATGCTGCTGCGCCTGTCCGGCGATGCGGCACTTGCGATTGCCGGCGAGGGCGCACGGGATGAAGACATCGAACTCATTCGCAAGACCTACGGCCTCGACCGGCCGCTCATCGTGCAATATGCTGATTGGTTGATGACCACGCTGTCGGGCGATTTCGGCGAGTCGCTCTATTTCAAGACGGATGTCGCCGCGCTGATCGCCGACAAGCTCCCGGTTACGTTCCTTGTCGGCAGTCTCGCCCTGCTCTTCGCGCTGGCATTGTCGGTGCCGCTCGGCGTTGTCGCGGCAGTCTACTCCGGAAGCTGGATCGATCGGGTCGCGCTCGCCATCGCCGTGGCCGGGCAAGCGCTGCCCAACTTCTTCTTCGCCCTCGTGTTGATCATGCTGTTCTCGATCACGCTGCGATGGCTGCCGGTTTCGGGAAGCGATACGTGGGCGCACTTCGTCATGCCGGCCATCGCGCTCGGCTATTACGTGACGCCCCCCATGATGCGCCTCGTCCGCGCCGGCATGATCGAGGTGCTGAGCTCCGACTACATCCGCACCGCGCGCGCAAAGGGCCTCTCGAGCGCCAGTGTCGTGTTCAAGCACGGATTGCGGAACGCGGTCGTCCCGGTGGTGGCACTCGCCGCGGTCCAGCTCGGGTACCTGCTCGGCGGCTCGATCGTCATCGAAACGATCTTTGCGCTCGATGGCCTCGGCTACCTCGCCTACCAGTCCATCACGCACAAGGACTTCCCGGTAACGCAGGCCGTCTTGCTGCTGTTGGCGCTGATCTATGTGCTGCTGACACTGGTATCGGACCTGCTCAACGCATTCCTCGATCCGCGCATGAGGGTGGCCTGATGAGCGACACCGTCATTCTGCCTGTCGAGACGGTCGCGCCCAAGGCAGGATCGGCAGCCGCCCGTATGGCGGCAAGTCCGTCTGTGGTCGCGGGTTTCATCCTCGTAGGCGCTGTTGTCGCAATCGCTCTCCTCGCGCCGCTGCTCTCGCCGCATGATCCCTATGCGCAGGACCTGACGCGGCGGCTCATCCCGCCGATCTGGCACGACAAGGGTATCTGGTCGAACCCGCTCGGCACCGACAATCTCGGCCGCGACTACCTCTCGCGCGTGCTTTACGGCGCCCGCATCTCGCTGCTCATCGGCCTCTCCGTCATGCTGATCTCCGGTCTGATCGGCACGGCGCTGGGCCTTGTCGCCGGTTATTTTGGCGGGCGGACGGACATGGCCATCAGCTTCATCATCACTGCCCGGCTCGCCATGCCGGTGGTGCTGGTGGCGCTGGCGGTCGTCGCCATGATCGGCGGCTCGCTGCCGGTCGTGATCCTGACACTCGGCCTGCTCAAATGGGACCGCTTCGCCGTCGTCATGCGAAGTGCAACCCAGCAGGTGCGCTCGCTCGACTATGTCGCGGCCGCCGAAGCGGCTGGCGCCTCGCGCATGCGCATCCTGCTCGGCGAGGTTCTGCCCAACGTGTTCCCGCATCTGATCGTCGTTGCGACGGTGGAGGCGGGCAGCGCCATTCTGCTCGAGGCGGCGCTGTCGTTCCTGGGCCTCGGCGTGCAGCCGCCGCTGCCATCCTGGGGCCTGATGATCGCGGAAGCCAAGAACATGATGTTCTTCTCGTTCTGGCTGATCGCCATTCCGGGCACGGCTCTGGCGCTGCTGGTGCTCGGCATCAACCTGCTCGGCGATGGTCTCCGCGACGTGTTCGCGCCGGACGGGAGGGCGTGATGACGGCGACTTCAGCTCGCGAGTCCGTGCTCGACATCGAGGATCTGTCGGTCACGATCCGTACGCCGGGCGGGCCGCTTCATGCCGTGCGGGGCGTGAGCTTCGACGTGCGCCGCGGGGAGACGGTCTGCCTCGTGGGTGAGTCCGGCTGCGGCAAGTCGATGACCTCGCTCGCCATCATGGATCTGCTGCCATCCACGGCCACGCGGCGGGCTCAGCGTCTGGCCTTCGCCGGCGCCGATCTGGCCCGCGCCAGTCGCGCCGAGATCAATGCCCTGCGCGGCAATCGCATGGCGATGATCTTCCAGGAGCCGATGACGGCGCTCAATCCAGCCTGGACAATCGGCGATCAGCTCATCGAGGTGCATCGGCGGCACAAGCGGTCGGGGTATGCCGAGGCGCGCGAGCGCGCGGTCGATCTTCTCGCCAAGGTCGGCATCGCCTCGCCGGCCGAGCGGCTGGGCCAGTATCCGCACCAGCTCTCGGGCGGCCTCCGCCAGCGCGTCATGATCGCCATGGCGCTGATGTGCGGTCCCGATCTCCTTATCGCCGACGAGCCGACCACCGCGCTCGACGTCACCATTCAGGCACAGATTCTGCGGCTGCTCGCCGGATTGCAGCGCGAATTCGGGATTGCGCTGCTGCTCATCACGCACGACCTCGGCATCGTGGCCCGCATCGCGGACCGCGTGCACGTCATGTACGCCGGGTCCATCGTGGAGAGTGCGACGACTGACGAACTGTTCGCGCAGCCCTGTCATCCCTATACGCGCGGTCTGCTCTCCTGTCTGCCGCGCCCCGGCGCCACCGAAGCCGGCACCCGCCTCGGCACGATTCCAGGAGTTGTGCCGAGCCTGATCGGCGGCATCGGGGGTTGCGCCTTCCGCTCCCGCTGCGAGCATGTCCGCACCGGATGCGCGGAGGCACTGCCGGTCCGCGCTCCATCCTCGACGCACCGATATGTCTGCGTCGAGGATTTCACCGCCGCGGCCGAACTCGGGGAGGCGACCGCGTGAGCGCGCTCATCGAGGTCCGGGACCTGTCGAGAACCTTCAGCGTCAGCCGGGGCATGTTTGCCAGGCGCGCCACGCTCAACGCCGTCTCGGGTGTCGATCTCGACGTGCACAAGGGCGAGGTGCTTGGCGTCGTCGGCGAGTCGGGCTGCGGAAAGAGCACGCTCGCCCGCATGATCCTCGGCCTGTTGCCGCCTTCGGCGGGAAGTGTCCGGCTCGGCGGGCAGGATATCCGGACGATACCGCGCCGCGAGATCGCGCGGCGTATGCAGCCGGTGTTTCAGGATCCCTACTCGTCTCTCAATCCGCGCCGGCGGATCGCGTCGATCGTCGCGCTGCCGCTGGAGGTTCAGGGGATCGGCTCGGCCGAGGAGCGCCGGGTCAAGGCGATTGCCGCGCTCGACAAGGTCGGCCTGCCGGCCCGTTACGCCGATAACTACCCGAGCCAGCTCTCCGGCGGTCAGCGCCAGCGGGTCGCCATCGCGCGGGCGCTCGTTACCGAGCCTGAGATCGTCATCTGCGACGAGCCGACGTCAGCGCTCGATGTCTCGGTGCAGTCGCAGATCCTCAACCTGCTCATGGACCTGAAGCAGAACCTGGGGCTCACCTACGTCTTCATCAGTCACAACCTGGCCGTGGTCGAGCATCTGGCGACGCGGGTTGCCGTCATGTATCTCGGCCGCGTCGTCGAGCTGGGGCCGACAGCCGAGCTGTTCCGTAACCCGCGCCACCCTTACACCCAGGCGCTGCTCGCCTCGGTGCTGACGCCCGAGCCCGGCCTCGGCCTCCCGGAGGCGCTGCTCGGAACGGCGTCGCCCGATCCGCTCAACGTTCCGTCCGGCTGCCCCTTCCACCCGCGCTGCCCGCAGGCAATGGAGATGTGCCGCACGCTCGTCCCGAAGCCGGTCGAGACCGAAAGCGGGTTTGCGGCCTGCCATCTTGTTAGCGGCCCCGCAAGCCGGGCGGCCTGACTTCCCCAACCCGTCATTCCGCATGCGCCGCCGCATGACAGTGGCGAGGCGCCGCGCCGGGATCTTGCCTTGTGAAACGGGTCGCGCCTGCGAGAATGTCGTGATGTGAGGTCTGCCTCTCGACCCCTGTTCGCGGGTGGGCGTCCGTGTTAGGCGACTGACGGGAAAACGCGAGGCGCCATGTCAGCGGATATCGATTTCAAGAAATCCATGGAGTTCGCCTACGGCGAGCCGCGCGAGCTCGCCCCTGGCGTCGTACGGCTCGTTGCCAACAACCCGAGCCCGTTCACCTTCCATGGCACGAACACCTATCTCGTCGGCACCAGGGAGCTGGCCCTGATCGACCCCGGCCCGGAGGATGCAGCGCATTTCGAGGCCATCATGCGCGCTGCCGCCGGGCGCCCGATTACGCACATCTTCATCACCCACACGCACCGCGACCACACCGACGGGCTGGAGCGCGTTCGTGAGGCGACCGGCGCCAAGGTCTGCGCCCGCGGCCGTTCGCTGCGCAGCCCCGGCAGTCTGAAGACGAGCCCGTCCGGCGCCGAGTTCATCGACATCGATTTCAATCCGGACATCGTCATGGGAGATGGCGACGCCGTCTCCGGTCCGGACTGGCGTCTCGAGGCGCTGGTCACCCCAGGGCACGCGCCCGATCATCTCTGCTTCGCCGAGGCCAGCAGCAATGTGCTGTTCTGCGGCGACCACGTCATGAGCTGGAACACGACCGTCGTGGCGCCACCCGAGGGCAACATGACGGACTACATGCGCTCGCTCGAAAAGCTGCTGGAGCGCAAGGAGCCAGTCTTCATGCCGGGCCACGGGGGACGTATCGAGCAGCCGAACCGCATGGTGAAGGCCTACATCGTCCACCGCCGCTGGCGCGAGCAGGCGATCCTCGATGCGGTGCGGCAGGGGCACGTCACGATCGATCGCATCGTCGCCGCCGTCTACCAGGGGCTCGACCCCAAGCTCGTCAGGGCGGCCTCGCTTTCCGTGCTGGCGCACATCGAAAGCCTGATCGACCGCGGTCTCGTCAGTTGCGACGGCCCGCCCGGCCTCGACCGCCCCGTTTCTGCTGTTTAGTCGAGTCCTGCTTGCTGCGTGCGTTGCGCGGATTGGCTTCCGCCGGCACGCTGCTCTCCAGCACCGTCCGAAGCTTCGCCAGAATCGTACGGATTCGATTGGCGTTCTGGCCAAAGTCGTGCTGGCCATAACGCGAGGCAGAGCGAACGTCGATCTGCGACGCCTCGGAATCGCCCATCACGCGGATCACGACGTCGTCGTAAAAGCCGAGGATCAGCGTCCGGTCGACGGCCTCGATATAGCCGGGCTGATCGAAGTCCTCGCCGGGGGGCGTCTCCGAGACAACCTCGTAGTTCAACTGCCTCACCGCTTCGGCGGCGATCTCGAAGGCCTCGTCGGCAGGCCGGGCAATCAGGAACGGCTGCAGATCGGGATAGGCGACGGCCTGCATCTCGGCGAAATGCTCTCCCGGATACGTGACGGGATTGGCCCCGGGGCCACGCAGGCTCGACAGGACTGTCATGGCCGGTGGCGCATGCAGGTCCGTGGTCACGTCATTGATCGGGGGCAGCTCCCGCATGGCGGGGATGTAGAGCGCGGGCCAGGCGAACAGGGCGAGGCTGGTCATCAGTCCCGCGAACGCAGCTCCGGCGCCCACCCGGCCTGTGAACCAGATCTGCACGACGCCGGCGAGCCCCAGCAACAGCGCCAGCCCGCCGCCCGCAAAAGCCGCCTTCAATACGTTGAGCAGGATGGGCGTGGGCAGCCCCAGGAAACGGTGCAGAACAATGCCGGTGAGAAGCAGTCCAACGCTGAAGAGCGCCAAGCGCAGGCTCCAGACGGCCGGAAATGACGGTCGCTGCCGGGTTGTGTCCATCATGCGGTGGACGGCGTGCCAGGATAGGTCCAGGCTGGTCATCTCTCTACATAACCTGCATAGGTGCCCGGCGGAGCTGCGCGCCAGGGAACTCTTTATCAGACACTTGCGTCGTGGTTAATGACGGCCAGGGATCATACCAGCACAGGACGGGCACGATGACGACCCTCTCCAACTATGCCATGCGGGATGTTGAAACGATATTGCACCCCGCAACGAACCTAGCGCTGCACCGCACGACCGGTCCCATGGTGCTGGATCGCGCCGAGGGGGTCTACATCTGGGACAAGGAGGGGAAGAAATACATCGAGGGGCTGGCTGGCCTGTGGTGCACCGGGCTCGGCTACGGCAATGAGGAGCTGGTCGAGGCCGCCCGCGAGCAGATGAGCAAGCTCTCGTTCACGCATCTCTTCGGCGGCCGCAGCCACGAGCCGGCCATTGCGCTCGCCGAGAAGCTCAAAGAGCTGGTGCCGGCCCCAGCGTCGAAGATCTTCTTCACGAGCTCCGGCTCCGAGGCGAACGATACACAGATCAAGCTCGCCTGGTACTACAACAATGCGCGTGGCCTGACGAAGAAGAAGAAGATCATCAGCCGCATGAAGGCCTACCACGGCGTGACGATCGCTTCAGGCAGCCTCACCGGCCTGCCCATCTTCCACGCCGACTTCGACCTGCCGATGCAGCGCGTGCTGCACACCGACTGCCCGCATTACTGGCGGAATGCTGAGGAAGGTGAGAGCGAGGAGGAGTATGCAACTCGCCTCGCCAACAACCTGGAGGAGCTGATCCAGCGCGAGGGCCCCGACACGATCGCTGCCTTCATCGCCGAGCCGGTGATGGGCGCCGGCGGCGTCATCGTTCCGCCGCGCACCTACTTCGAGAAGATCCAGGCCGTGCTGCAGCGGCACGACATCATCATGATCGCCGACGAGGTGATCTGCGGCTTCGGGCGCACGGGCCAGTGGTTCGGCTCGCAGACGTTCGGCATCCAGCCAGATACGATCTCGATGGCGAAGGCGATCACCTCGGCCTACATGCCGCTCGGCGCCGTGACGGTGAGCGAGCCGGTGTATGAGGCGATGGTCGACGAGAGCAAGAAGCTCGGCGTGTTCGCGCACGGCTTCACGTACTCGGGCCACCCCGTGTCATGCGCCGTAGCGCTGAAGACGCTCGAGATCTACGAGCGCATCAACATCGTCCGCCATGTGCAGAGCGTGGCACCGGTGTTCGAGACACGGCTCAAGGCGCTCAGCGATCATCCGTTGGTCGGTGAGACACGCGGCGTGGGCCTCATCGGCGGCATCGAGCTGGTCAAGAACAAGGCAACCAAGGAGAGCTTCGATGTCCGTCAGGGCCTCGGGCCGAAGGTCGTGAAGCTGGCGGAGGAGGAGGGCCTCATCTGCCGCGCCGTCGCCGGAGACACGATCGCGCTCTCTCCGCCGCTGATCATCGACGGCGCCGAGGTCAACTTGATGTTCGACGCGCTCAGCCGCGCTCTCGACCGGGCCGACGAGTGGATCACCAAGGAAGGCCTGCGGGGCTGAGGCAGCCCTCGCAATTCAGCCCTCCCCTCGACGGGGAGGGCTATGCGGCGTCGGCCGCACTGGTGGGGTGGCGACGCTGATGCCCCGGCACCCCACTCCTGACCACTGCCCGCAGGCTCCTCCGCGGGAATGAGCGGGATTTCCTGGCGCTGGATCGAGTTCGGAGCCGCCCTGAGCTCGGCCGTCAGACGTGCTGGCCGCCATTGATGTGCAGCTCGGCGCCGTTCACGTAGCTCGACTGATCCGTACACAGGAAGTAGATGGCCTTGGCCACCTCCTCCGGCTCGCCCAACCGCCGCATCGGAATCTGCTCGCGGACGATCTTCTCGGTGCCGGGTGACAGGATGGATGTGTCGATCTCGCCGGGCGAGATGGCGTTGACGCGGATGCCGCGGGGCCCGAAGTCGTGGGCCATTTCGCGTGTCAGCCCGGCAAGCGCCGCCTTGGACGTTGCATAAGCGGCACCAGCGAAGGGATGCACGCGGCCGCCGGCGATCGAGGTCACGTTGACGACAGCGCCTTTTGCCCGTTCCAGCTCGTCGATCAATCCGCGCGCCAGCATGATCGGCGCAAAGAAGTTCACTTGAAAGACGGTCTGCCAGTCATCCAGCGCGGTATCGATGCTGCCGAGCCGTGCACCCTCCGGCCCTTTCGGACTGATGCCTGCGTTATTGACGAGAGCATTGAGCCTGGACCCCTGCGCCTCGAGGCGCCGGCGCATCTCGGCGATGGCCCGGAGCGTGTCCTCGGCATTGGAGAGGTCGACCTGGATGTGATCCTCAGGCCCCATTTCCCATGGGCAGTTTTCAGGGAATGACTGGCGCGAACAGGTGATCACCCGCCAGCCGGCGGAAGCAAACCGCTTGACGGTCGCGTGTCCGATCCCGCGCGATGCGCCGGTCAGGATCAGGGTCTTTCGCTCGGCATTGCTGGTGGCGGGCATGGTTTTACGGCGTCCATCAAAGGCGAGAACCGGTCTCGGATTTGCGTCGCAGCATAACCGAAATCAGCTCTGCAAGGCAGATGTTTAGCGTCGCGGCGGTGCCCGTCTCAATCAGGGGTAGAGGCGCGTCCGCGTCCAGGGCTCGCCCGGCCCGGCCCGGCGGAATTGCACGCGATCGTGCAGCCGGAACGGCCGGTCGTGCCAGAACTCCATCTCGACCGGGACGATGCGGAACCCCGACCAGTACGGCGGGCGCGGGATCTCCCCAACCGCGTGCTTGGCCGTGTGGAGCGCGACTGCCTTCTCCAGCGCGAACCGGCTTTCCAGCGGCCGCGATTGGGAACTGGCCCAGGCGCCGATGCGGCTGCCGCGCGGGCGCGTGGCGAAGTATGCGTCCGCTTCCTCCGCTGCAACGGGCGAAACGAGCCCACGCACGCGCACCTGCCGGCGCAGACTCTTCCAGTGAAAGCAGAGCGCGGCCTTGCCCGAAGCCAGCAACTCGCGGCCCTTGGCGCTCTCGTAATTGGTGAAGAACACGAAACCGCGCTCGGAGCGCTCCGGGCCGTCGACGCCCTTGAGCAGCACCATGCGCACGTTCGGCAGCCCGTCGGGATCGACGGTCGCCAGCGCCATGGCATTGGGATCGTTCGGCTCGTGCGCGGCCGCATCCTGGAGCCACGTATCAAACAAGGCGAACGGCTCATCGGCGGTGGTGAAGTCTCCCGCCTGCGGCCCGGCGTAGTATTCGGGCTTGGGTGTGTCGGCCATGGTGTCTGCTCACGATCTCGACTGGGCGGCGGGGGACAGCCGTTGAGGTCCTCTTAACCCAATCGCGGCATGCTTACCGGGTACGAGTACCCCGTCCAGCGGTTACGGGTCCAGTCGGTTCGAGTTCGAGTGAGTCATCATGCGTCACCTTGGTCGCGCAGCCCTGCGCTTTGTCACGGGCGCCCTCGCGCTCGCCATGCCGTTCGCGGCGCTTGCCGACGATGCACGATCAGGCAAGCCGGACCGCAGCAGCAATACGTGCACCTGCCCCGAGCTGCGCAAGCTGCCAAACCCAAGTGCCGGCAATCCGGCCGCCAATTTCTCCCTCAACGACCTCGACGAGATCGCGACCCTGAACGCGCTTCACGTCGGCCTGACGGAGGTTCCGGACGGCGCCAGCTTCGTCTGGCGGCGCTCTCATGGCCGTTTGAGCGGGACGGTACGGCCCCTGTTCTCCTTCAAGAATGCGAACGGCGATGTCTGCCGCCACCTCGTCGTGACGCTCCGCGCGGGCCATCGCAGCCGGACTGTGGAAGGTTCTGCTTGCCGTCGCCCGAACGGCCGCTGGGTGCTCGAAGGCTGAGCTGCCCTGCGCCCGCGGCTCTCGCCAAGCGCAAGTCCGATCTGCTAGAGCCCTGACCGCATCCGTGACCCAACTCATGGGCGCCCGCAGGCAATCCGGGGGAGACGCGCGTGTCAGAGTGGCTTTGGGCCATATTCACGATCATAGCCGCCGGGGGGCAGACCCTCCGCAACGCCATGCAGAAGGAGCTGACGGCGACGCTCGGCACGGTCGGCGCGACGCACGTCCGTTTCCTGTTCGGCCTTCCGTTCGGCCTCCTTTTCCTCGTGCTGGCGTTGCTGTTCACGGGCGAGCCGGTCCCCTCCCTCAACGCCTCGATGCTGACCTGGACGGTCTTCGCTGCGCTTGCACAGATCTGCGCCACGGCCCTGCTGCTGGCCGCCATGCGCGAGCGCTCGTTCGTGGTGACGATCACACTGTCGAAGACCGAACCCGTTCAGGTCGCTGTCTTCGGGCTGGCGTTCCTGGGCGATCACCTCTCGCCGGGTCTCGCAACGGCCATCATCATCGCCACGGTGGGCGTCGTGATGATGTCCTGGCCGCGCCAGAACGCGGCAACACTTTCCTGGCACTCCGCAGCTCTTGGCGTTGCATCCGGGGCTACGTTCGCCTTCTCTGCCGTCGGTTTCCGTGGCGCCATCATGGCGCTCGGGGCAGACAATTTCGTCGTCGGGGCGTCGACGACGCTGGCGCTGGGCCTCATCATCCAGACGCTGATCCTGTCCTGCTATCTGCTCATCTTCGAGCGCGACAACCTGATCGCCATCTTCCGGGCGTGGCGGCCGTCGATAACGGCGGGCTTCATGGGCGCCTTCGCCTCCCAGATGTGGTATCTTGCGTTTGCTGTCGAAAGCGCCGCGAAGGTCAGGACCTTGGGTCTGGTCGAGATCCTGTTCGCGCAGGCGATCTCGCGTCAGATGTTCAAGCAGGACATCGCCTCGCGGGAAGCTGTCGGGATCGGCCTGATCGTCATCGGCGTCGTGCTGCTGCTGAACGTGTGACAACGCCAGGCCCGGCCGCAATCGCCTGGTCCTTCAATCAAGCCCCAATCGATCGCGGCGGTTGCTTGAGAAGTTCGGTAGTGCCGAAGTACCGGATCAAAGGGGATATAAGATCTTGCCCAAAAGCTCGCGATGACGCAGATGTGAACGGCACGCCGCCGCCGCAGGCGGCTATGTGGATTCTCAGGGCCAAAGGTGCTTAGGATGCCTTGGCAACGAACTGACGGGGACAACGGCTCATGACGAGCAACGGGGCGAATACGGGAGTCGCTACGGGGAACCTGATGGCCGGCAAGCGCGGCCTCGTCATGGGTATCGCCAACAACCGGTCGATCGCCTGGGGCATTGCGAAAGCCGCTGCCGCGCAGGGGGCCGAGCTGGCGCTCACCTATCAGGGCGAGGCGCTGAAGAAGCGCGTCGAGCCGCTGGCCGCAGAGCTCGGCTCCAGCGTCGTGCTGCCTTGCGATGTCAGTGACGCGGGCTCGATGGATGCCGTCTTCGCGGACCTGAAGGAACGCTGGGGCCGCCTCGATTTCCTCGTCCACGCCATCGCCTTCTCGGACAAGAACGAGCTCGACGGCCGCTACGTCGACACCTCGGAGAAGAACTTTTCGCAAACAATGCTCATCTCCTGCTACTCCTTCACGGCGCTGGCACAGCGTGCGGAGAAGCTGATGAGCGATGGCGGCTCGCTTCTCACACTCACCTATTACGGCGCCGAGAAGGTGATGCCGCACTATAACGTCATGGGTATCGCCAAGGCTGCGCTGGAGGCGAGCGTGCGTTACCTCGCCGCCGACCTCGGCAGGGGTGGCATCCGCGTCAACGCCATTTCCGCCGGCCCCATCAAGACGCTGGCCGCTTCCGGCATTGCCGATTTCCGCTACATCCTGAAGTGGAACGAGTACAACTCCGCCCTCCGGCGCACGGTGACCATCGAGGACGTCGGCGCGGCGGGCCTCTACCTGCTCTCCGACCTCTCACGCGGCGTCACCGGCGAGATCCATCACGTCGATGCCGGCTATCACGTCCAGGGCATGAAGAACGAGGACGCGCCGGATATCTCCGTGGTGAAGAATGGGGAGTGACGGCCAAGCCGCGCCTCGACCTCGAATCTATCCCTCAGTACGCTAAGCGGGGGAGAAGCGGCAAGTGAAGTGCCGGACGAATCCGCAAGGCGTTGTGGGCCCTCGGCGACCAACGTCGCCGGCCGTGCGTTGACTCAAACCAGCCCTATGTTTGCCTGCGGGACGGTAAGTATCGGGAGCAGCTGATGTCCAACGCCAATCGCCAGGTAAAGCTCGCGCGGCGTCCCGCTCCGGGACCGCTGACGCGGGACGTGTTCGCCATCGAGGACGCGCCCATACCGGAGCCGGGTCCGGGCGAGTTTCGTGTGAAAATCGCGTATGTGTCGCTCGACCCGGCCATGCGCGGCTGGGTCAATGAGGGGCGCTCGTACGTGGAGCCGGTGCCGGTCGGAGCCGTGATGCGCGGCTATGCGGCAGGGCACGTGGAGGTGTCGAACCATCCGGACTTCAAGCCGGGCGATGCCGTGCAGGGCCTGTTCGGCGTGCAGCAGTACGCCGTTTCGAAGGGCGAACGGGTCGTCAAGCTCGACACGGGCCTCGCCCCCTTGCAGCGGTGGATCGGCGGGCTCGGCATGCCGGGGTGGACAGCCTACTTCGGCCTGCTCGAGGTCGGACAGCCGAAGCCCGGGGAGACGGTGGTCGTATCAGCAGCTTCCGGGGCGGTCGGCTCGGTGGTCGCGCAGATTGCCAAGCTCAAGGGCTGCCGCTCGGTGGGCATTGCAGGCGGGCCGGAGAAGTGCAGGTATCTCACCGATGAGCTCGGCCTCGACGCCGCCGTGGATTACAAGGCCGGCAATCTGGCGGCCGACCTGAAGGCCGCGTGCCCCAATGGCATCGACGTCTACTTCGAGAATGTCGGCGGTGAGATTCTCGATACGGTTCTGCCGCTGATGAACACGTTCGGACGCATCCCGCTCTGCGGGCTGATCTCAGCCTACAACGCGACGACGCCACCGCCCGGTCCGCGGAACCTCAGATGCGTGCTGACCCATCGGCTCAAGGTGCAGGGCCTGATCGTCTTCGACTGGGCAGACCGCATCCATGAGGCCATCCGCGACCTCGGCACGTGGCACAGCCAAGGCAAGCTCAAGATCCGGGAGGACGTGCGCGAGGGCGGTCTCGACGCATTCCCTGACGTGCTCAATCTGCTCTACACAGGCGGAAACCAAGGCAAGCTGGTTTTGAAGGTGTAAGGGCACGAGGGGCATGCGGGGGGCAAGGACGATTTACTTCGTTCGCCACGGCGAGACGGACTGGAATGCGGCGCGGCGCCTGCAAGGGCAGACAGATATTTGCCTGAATGATCTCGGCCGCCAGCAGGCGGCACGCAACGGGCATGTGTTGAGGAAGCTCGTGCGGGAGATCGAGGCGTTCGATTTCGTCGCCAGCCCGCTGAGCCGCACGCGGGAGACGATGGAGATCGTCCGCGAGACGATCGGCCTGGAGCGCGCCGGTTATCGGACCGACCCGCGGCTTCAGGAAATCAACTTCGGCCATTGGGAAGGGTTCACCTGGGCGGAGCTGCCGGATCGGGATCCGGAAGGCTACCAAGCGCGTCTGGCCGATCCGTTCGGCTGGCGTCCCCGCGGTGGCGAGAGCTACCGCGATCTGATGGAGCGCATTGCAGGCTGGTTCGAGACTCTCGAAGGTGACGCGATCATCGTCTCGCACGGAGGAGTGAGCCGTGTTCTGCGCGGCCATCTGCTGGGCATCGACCCGCGCGAGGTGCCGAATCTGGAAGTGCCGCAGGACAAGGTGCTGGTACTGAGGCCGGGGCACATGGCCTGGCATTAACGAGCTTCGGCCGCCCTGAACTCGATCAGGCGCGGCCGAAAGCCTGGCAGTGGACTCGCCGTCAGAAGCAGCGACGGTTTGCGGGATAGCGGGTCCCCTTGCGGAACACGCGGTCGTAGCAGCACTTCTCGCTGGCGTTGCGGATCCAGGTTACCTGCGCTCCGTCCCGGGCCGCCGGGGCGATGCACCTTTTGCGGGTGAAAGCAACCGGACTGTACGTGCGAACAGCGCGATAGACACCGTCAGCCTGCGCCTCTTGGCTCAAGGGCATGGCAAACGCCAGAGCGAGCGCGCACCCGAGAGCCGCAATCAACCACTTCGATTTTTCCTCCGCGCACGTCAGAACGACGCCCTCATTGTCGCAAAGCGCGAGACAAGCGTTTGCTTCAATTCGAAGCAAGGTTGGAGGCACTGACCAGAAACGGTCCGAGAGCCGACGCAGTGCGAGCGACCTGCATCTCACTCAAGCGCTAAGCTGCCAGTCTCATGGAACCTGCTTATTAGCGCCGAGTTGCCCGCTGACGGGAAGTGGGGGTGCAATCTGTAAAAGGTGCCTCATGGGACTCCTTCTTTCAGCGGCTCAACGGTTCGTCACCCCGCAATTCATCGGGCGGATGGCCACAGCGTTAGGCATTGATCCGAAGCTGGCGGAAAGCGCGGCCTCCGCCGGCATCCCAGCTATTCTCGCCGGCTTGTCGCAAGTCGCCGGCGGCACGAGCGGTGCGCAGCGGCTGGCAGGCGCGACTGCGAAAGTGCCGGCGGGAATGCTCGATGACATCGGCTCTCGCCTGTCGAACCCCGGCGGAACAATCGAGCAGGGTCAGTCCTTGCTCTCCTCGCTGTTCGGTAGCGGCGCATCAAATATGTTGATGTCGAGCCTCGCCCGATACGTCGGCAGCACTGAAGGATCCATGCGCTCCCTCGTCGGACTGCTGGTGCCGGTTATCATGGGGGTACTCGGGCGCCATCAGCAGACAATGGGTGGCGATGCCTCTGGGTTGGCACAACAGTTGCGCTCGGAGGCCAGCGACTTCAAAGCGGCCATGCCCTCCGGGCTTTCGAGCATGCTCGACTCCAGCGGCTTCTTCGATCAGGTCGGCGCGCCGCAGGCGGCTGCTGCTGGTTCGGGGACCACCAGAGAAGACTTCAGAGAAAGGACCGCCGGAGAACGGGCGGCGCGGCCAACACCTACCCCAACGCCAAGAGCGCAACCTGCGCGCAGCGATTGGAGCTGGGCCTATTGGGCTCTGCCACTGGCTGCCGTCATCGGTGGTCTCATCGGGTATATGCTCGGCGGCGACCAGCGGGTAGGCGACATGACGACTGCTCTCCGGACGCCCGACATATCGAACGCCAGGCCGATGAACAGCTACGTGCGTCAGCCGGTCTTCAGTCAGGCGGGCGAGCCGCTCGGCACGGTCGAGGACATTCTCGTTACCCAGAATGGGCAGGTGATGGCTGTTCTGAGCACCGCGCAACCGCTCGGATTGGGCGAGAAGCGCATCGCCGTACCGATGCCCTCCATCGAGAGCGCGACCCGCGATGGCGGCACGCAGCTCGTCTTCAAGGGTTCGAGGGACACTCTGGCCGACTTCCCGGCCGTCGACGGAACCACGGGGAGCAGTGGTGTAACCGGTGTCGCGCCGACTCCACCCAGGACACCGGGCACCACGACAACGCAGCCTCAGCAGTAGGGGCAGCCCGGTAGTCGGCTGAGGCCAGGCAGCCAATAAGGGGGCGCATAAAGTCGGCACTGAATATTTCTAAACCGCCTCGCGCCATGGGTGCCGGAGCGGTTCATTTTTGTTTCCCTGGTCGCCGGCGGCCTCGGTATTCGTGAATTCGAACAGCGGTAGGTGGGGATTGCGCTCTGAGAATGTCGAGAGCCGAAGCAGCGGCAGCTTCGGCTCTCTCATGTGTGTTACGTGGCGAGCAAAACGGTTGCTCAGGCCGTCCTGCGGCCACGGCGAGCAGCTCGCGCGTGCTTCGAGCTGGATTCGCTGCGACGGGGACCTTGGGCGTGCGATGCCCGCCGTCCCAACCGCACACAAACGCTTCGATACGGGTGCACCATCGTTCGTTGGCTCCCATACTGTGGGACCAGCGAATCACAATAGTGCAATCACTGCTTAAGCCTGTAGCAGTTCGTTGTCATCAGGAGTTCGCGCCTGCGCGTAAATGCATTCTTTGAGCGATGCAGGAAAGCTGCCGAACAGGAATGAGCATGAGCGGTTTGGAACCACGCGCGGGTTACACCCTTGTTGTTCCCACCAGGTAGCATGGAAGAGTGGACTTGGAGGATCGGTTCCAGTCATGGGCAAAGCGATACGGGTGCTGATGGTGGCGGGAATGGTCGCCGGGCTGCCATTCGGTACGGCAATCGCACAGGTCGGTCTCGTCAGGATGGACGACTTCGAACAGTGCCGGCGCGCAGAGACGATGGCCGAGCTGCGGCTCAAATCCTGTACGCAGGTGGTCGAGGATACGTCCCGGATCGCGGAGGTTCGGGCCGACGGGTTCCTGAACCGGGGCGTCGCGAAGGAGGAGCTGGGTGACATCTCCGGCGCCATCGCGGACTACACGGAAGGCCTGAAGCTGAACCCCAGCTATCGCCAGCTCTATCACCGCCGCGGCCTGGCCTACGACGAGCAGGGCAAGGCCGACCTGGCGATTGCAGATTTTTCTCAGGCCATCAGGCTCGAGCCCAAGGACACCGAAGCCCTGATCTACCGCGGCCTCACTTACGCGGCGCAGGGCGACTTCGACCGGGCGCTCATGGATTACGATACGGCGCTGGCCGAAAACCCGGACGACGCCATCGCGCTGGTGATCCGCGGCGAGATACGCGAAACCATGGGCCGGAGTGACACTGCCATTGCGGATTATCGAAGAGCCCTGCAACTGGACCCGCAGAATGCAGAGGCAAAGGAGGGGCTGGCGCGGTTGGAGGCTAAGGGAGCGAATACCGAATAGAGTGCCGGCCTCATCGCTCGCGTTCCATTCGCTACTCGCTACTCGCTATTCGCTCCCAAACCAGCTAAGCGTTGCCGAGTCTCAACGTCCGCTGCCCGGCTGTTGCGAAAGCCCATGTCTTACAACACCTTCGGCCATCTTTTCCGTGTCACCACCTGGGGCGAGAGCCATGGGCCGGCGATCGGCTGCGTCGTCGACGGCTGCCCGCCAGGCATTCCGCTGAGTGAAGGGGACATTCAGGTCTGTCTCGACCGCCGCCGGCCTGGGCAGTCGCGCTATACGACCCAGCGCCGCGAGCCGGATCAGGTCGAGATATTGTCCGGTGTCTTCACGGACGACGAGGGTCGTCAGGTGACGACCGGCACCCCAATTTCGCTCATGATTCGCAATGTCGATCAGCGTTCGAAGGATTACGGGGACATCAAGGACAAGTTCCGGCCCGGTCACGCCGACTACACCTATTTCGAGAAGTACGGCATCCGCGATTATCGCGGCGGCGGCCGCTCCTCCGCGCGCGAGACGGCAATGCGTGTGGCTGCGGGCGCCATCGCGCGGAAGATCCTGTCAGGCGTGACGATCCGCGGAGCGCTCATTCGCATCGGAACACACGAGGTCGACCGTTCGCGCTGGAACTGGGACGAGGTCGACAGCAATCCGTTTTTCTGCCCGGATCACGGATCAGTGCAGACGTGGGCCTCCTACCTCGATCAGATCCGCAAGTCCGGCTCGTCCGTAGGCGCTGTCATCGAGGTGGTGGCCGAAGGCGTGCCGGCGGGGCTCGGCGCGCCGATCTACGGCAAGCTTGATCAAGACCTGGCATCCGCACTGATGAGCATCAATGCCGTAAAAGGCGTCGAGATCGGTGCAGGCATGGCCGCGGCCCAGCTCACCGGCGAGGAGAATGCGGATGAAATGCGCATCGGCCCGGACGGCCGGCCGGAGTTCTCGTCCAACCATGCCGGCGGCATACTCGGTGGCATCTCATCGGGTCAGCCGATCGTCTGCCGCTTCGCCGTGAAGCCCACGTCATCCATTCTCAGCCCCCGCAAGACCATCGACCGCTCGGGCAACGAGACAGAAATCATGACCAAGGGCCGGCATGACCCCTGCGTCGGCATTCGTGCGGTGCCGGTGGGCGAGGCCATGGTGGCGATCGTGCTGGCTGATCACGCGCTACGCCATCGCGCACAGACGGGAAAGTGGGGGCTCTGACATGGGCGACATCTCACAGGTGAAGGCGCTGGTGTTCGACGTCTTCGGCACCGTCGTCGACTGGCGGACGAGCATCATCCGCGAGCTCGAGGCGTTCGGCGCAGAGAAAGGCATATCCGCTGACTGGGCCGCATTCACCGACGACTGGCGTGGGCTCTATCAGCCTTCGATGGAGGAGGTGCGCTCCGGCCGGCGCCCCTGGACCATTCTCGACGTGCTGCATCGGGAGAGCCTGGAGGCGCTGCTTGTGAAGTATGGTGTCACGGAGTTGAGCGAGGCCGAGAAGGACCACCTGGGCAAGGTCTGGCACCGCCTCACACCGTGGCCGGACAGCATGCCCGGTCTGCAGCGGCTGAAGTCGCGCTTTCTCATCGGCACTCTGTCCAACGGCAACGTGGGGCTGCTCGCTTGGATGGCGAAGAACGCCGGCCTGCCGTGGGATGTGATCCTCGGAGCCGAGACGGCCCGTGCCTACAAGCCGCTGCCCGAGGCCTATCTGCGCACCGCAGACATCCTGGGTCTCAGGCCCGAGCAGATGATGCTGGCCGCAGCCCACAACGACGACCTCGCGGCCGCGGCGGCCCAGGGCTATGCCACGGCGTTCGTCGCCCGTCCGACGGAGTA